>JANYHS010000154.1 GCA_025358945.1 Acidobacteriota bacterium | reverse complement strand
TGATCTGACCCCAACCTGGCCCCGCGGCGCGCGGCGAGCGCAACGACGAATCCAGCAACGGCCGCCGCAAATCCGATCAGGGCCGGTGTCAGATGACCGTACCCCTTGCCGGTCGTCGTCACCTGCACGAAGAGCATGCTGCCGACTCCGGCAGCGATGGCGACCAGGGCTTCGACGGCGCCCGCGCGGGGCACGTAGAGCCCGCCGAGCAGCGGCACGAACAGGCTGACCCCGAGCAGCGTATAGAAGATGCTCAGCATCCCGATGACCGACGGCGACACGATCGCCAGCGCCGTGCCGATGGCGCCAGCGCCGATGGTCGTGAGACGCGCGACGAGGAGCATGCGCCGCTCGTCTGACGCCGGCGCGATGAAGCGCTTGTAGAGATCCTGCGAGAGCGACGTGGTCAGCATGAACAGCACTGCGTCGGCCGAACTCAGCTCGGCGGAAAACACCGCCGCCAGTCCGAGCGCGCCGACGGCGGTCGGCAACCCGTGCATCAGGATCATCGGCAGTGCGAGATCCGGCGAGACCAGATTCTGAAACTTGACGCGCGCCACCATGCCGAGCAGCACCGGCACGATGGCATACAGCAGCAGCCCCGCCGCGTTGGCGCCGATTCCGAGCCGCACCGCGCGATCGTCGCGCGCGCCGAACAGTTTCTGAATCAGTCCCGGCGACACGACAAACGCCGGACCGAGCATGACGAGGTAGACGACGCCCGACTGGCCGCCGGACCAGAAGCTCCAGTAGTCTGCCGCCGGAACCGCCATGCCCCGCACCGCGGGCCATCCGCCGACAGCCGTCAGCGCCAGTGGCAGTGCAACGGCAAAGCCGGTCATCTTGACGGCCAGCTGCACCATGTTCACCCACGCGCCGGACTTGAGTCCGCCTGCCGACGAATAGATCGTGATGAGGACGCCTCCGATGGTGCACGCGATCCATTTCGGTGTGCCGGCGACGACGTTGAGGATGGACGCGATGGCAATCAGTTGACCGGCGAGGATGGCGAGCGAGCCGGCCCATAGCAGGAGCGCGATGATTCCTCGAACACTGGGGCCGTAGCGTCGCTCGAGATAATCGCCGACCGTCCGCAGATCGTGTGCGGCGGCGAGGCGCCGCATCGCCGGTCCAATCCAGAACGCGAGGATCAATGAACCGGCGCCCGCCGACCCGACCCACCACCATGCCGAGAGACCGTCCCGGTACCCGAGACCGGTGGCGCCCACCGTGGAGCCAGCGCCGATGTTCGCGGCGAGCATCGTGGAGAAGATCAGGCCCGGGCCGAGCGCGCGGCCGGCGACGAAGAAATCTTTCGCGCCCTTGACACTCCGCCCGATCCACAGCCCGAGCCCCACGAGGCCCGCGGAGTACGCGAGCAGCAGTGCGAGGTGCAGGTTCACTTCTTCAGATCCCGCACCGCCGGGATATTCGGGAGACCGGTGGCCCGCCTGACGGCCTCGACCACCGCCCTGGCCATGGCGTCAGCCGCGAGTGCGCCAATCAGCGACACGTCGGCCTGGCCGGTCCAACGGCCGGTCGCGAGCGAGAACACGGTATCGCCGTCGCCCATCGTGTGCGACGGAAAGATCGCGCGCGCATACCCATCGTCGGCCATCAGCGCCATCCGGCTGACTTCGGCCTTGGTGAGCTTGGCGTTCGTGGCCACGAGGCCAATGGTGGTGTTCTCGACCGCACGCGGCGCTGCGCCGCGGCGCTGCATGAGCACGCCGCTTCGGAGCAGCGCGCGCGCATCGGCGAACGAGCCGTCAGGGTTGCGCGCACCGGCGACCACTTTGCCGGTGTCGGGGTCCAGGATGTCGCCCGCGGCGTTGACCGCGACGATTGCGGCCACGACCAGACCGTTCGGCATGCGCAACGCCGCGCTGCCGAGGCCGCCTTTCATCGAGGCGCCTGGTCCGCCCATCTTGCCGACCGTCGCGCCGGCGCCAGCGCCGATCGTGCCCATCGAGACAGGCGCGGTCGTCGCGGCCTCGACCGCCTTGTACCCGCAATCTGCGCCGGGGTGGTTCTTTGCGTTGTCGCCGATTGGCAGGTCGAACAGAATCGCGGCCGGCACGATCGGCACCTTCGCGACGCGCACGTCCCAGCCGATGTTGTGTTCCTCGAGCCACTTCGACGTGCCGGTGGCGGAATCGAGGCCGAATGCGCTGCCGCCAGACAGGACGATGGCGTTCACCTTGTCGACCATGTTGAGCGGGTTGAGCAGATCCGTTTCGCGCGTGCCGGGCGCGCCGCCGCGCTGCGACACACCGCCGGGGACACCTTCGCCGTCCACCAGAATCACGGTGCAGCCGGTCGTGCCGCCTGGCAACGTGAAGCTTCCGACCTTCAGTCCGTCAACAGCCGTGAGGGTCGTGTTGGTTGCGGCGGGCGCCGCCGGCGTTCGCGAACTTTGCGCCTGCAGTCCCGCCAACGCCCAAACCGCGCAGGCCAACGTGCCAATCGTGATGCTCTTCATGGTTCCTCACTCTACCGTCGATATTTTCGGACAACAATAGCTGCCATGCACAGCGTCGATCGGATCCTGACCGAAGTCGACCGGGCCGAGGATGAAATCGTCCAGTTCACGGCGGACCTCGTGCGAATTCCCACCGTGAACCCACCCGGCGAGGAGTACGAGGCGTGCGCGCATTTTCTCGGCGACTTCCTGAAGCGCCGCGCGTTCGAGGTCGAGTACATCGCGGCCGAGGGACGTCCCGAACACACGGCGAAGCATCCGCGCGTGAACGTCATCGGATCGCGGCGCGGAGGCCCCGGCAAGGTCGTGCACCTCAACGGCCACATCGACGTCGTCCCCGCCGGCGGCGGGTGGACCGTCGAGCCATTCGGCGGTCTGGTGCGCGACGGGAAGATCTACGGACGCGGCGTGTGCGACATGAAGGCCGGTATCGCCGCCGCCGTGTTCGCGGCGGAAGCGATCGAGCGAGCCGGCGTGAAACTGCCTGGCACGATCGAGATCAGCGGGACTGTGGACGAGGAGAGCGGCGGCTTCGCCGGCGTGGCGCATCTGGCCGAGCGCGGACGCATCGCGAAGGGCCGGACAGATTTCGTGATCATCCCCGAGCCGCTGAATGTCGATCGGATCTGCGTCGGACATCGCGGCGTGTACTGGTTCGAGGTGACCGCGCGCGGACGGATCGGCCACGGCAGCATGCCGTTTCTCGGGGTCAGTGCCATCGATGGCATGGGACGGCTGCTGCAGGCGGTGCGTGAGGAGTTGATGCCGACGCTGGCGTCACGACGCACGGACGTACCCGTCGTGCCGGCGGGTGCGCGACACGCGACGATTAACGTCAACGGCATCGAGGGCGGCCAGCCGGTTGATGGCATCCAGACGCCGTGCGTCGCCGACCTGTGCCGCGCGGTGTTCGATCGGCGCTTCCTGATCGAGGAAGGCTTCGACGCGACGAAGCAGGAGATCGCCGACCTCGTGGAGCGCGTCATGGCCCACGCGAACGGCGTCCGGTTCGACGTCCGCGATCTGATGGTCGTGCATCCGGTTCGCACGCCTGGCGATTCACCGGTGATCGCGGCGCTGGAGCATTCGATCCTCAGCGTTCTCGGCCGGCCGGCGGAATTGATCGCCAGCCCGGGCACCTACGATCACAAACACATCACACGGATTGCCGGCATCCCGCACTGCGTCGCCTACGGCCCGGGTGAGCTCGAGCTGGCGCATCAGCCCGACGAATTCTGCCGCATCGACGACATCGTCACTGCCACCAAAGTTCTCGCGCTGGCGACGCTCGACCTGATGGGCGCCGGGAGATAGACTGAAAACCATGAAGACGAAGACGGTCGCTCGGCTCAAGCCTTCGCGCTACGGCATCGCGCTCCTCCTCGCGGTCGCGGCGGCTGCGTGTTCCTCCGAGTCGAAATCGCCGGCTCCGGCGCAGAGCGCCGCGTCCGTATCGCAGCCGCTCCCGATCGGACAGTTACCCGCGCTGGACCTGAACGGACTGCTGGCGCACACGAAGCAGCTGTCGTCGGACGAGTTCGAGGGGCGCGCGCCCGGCACGAAGGGCGAGGACTTATCGGTGAACTACCTCGCCGATCAGTTCAAAGCGGTCGGGTTGAAGCCGGGCAACACCGACGGCACGTACTTCCAGAAAGTGACGCTCGTCGGGATCACGCCGACGCCTGCGTCACTCGTGTTCAAGAAGGGTGCGCAGAAGCAGACCCTCACGTGGAAAGACGATGTGGTCGCGTGGACGAAGCACGTGGCCGAATCTGCGTCGATCGAGAACTCCGAGCTGGTGTTTGTCGGCTACGGCGTCGTCGCGCCCGAATTCGACTGGGACGACTACAAGGGCCTCGACGTCAAAGGCAAGACTCTCGTCATGCTCGTGAACGATCCGCCGGTGCCCGATCCGGCGAACCCGGCCGAGCTCGACGCGAATACCTTCGGCGGCAAGGCAATGACCTACTACGGGCGCTGGACGTACAAGTTCGAGATGGGCGCGCAGAAGGGCGCTGCCGGCGTGCTGATCATTCACGAGACCGCGACCGCCGGCTACGGCTTCAACGTCGTGCAGGGCAAGGTGGGCGAGCAGTTCGATCTGGTGACGCCCGACAAGAACATGAGCCGCGCGGCAATCGAAGGCTGGATCGCGCTCGACCAGGCGAAGAAGCTGTTGAAATCAGCCGGCCAGGACTTCGACACGCTGAAGAAAAAAGCCGCGACGCGCGATTTCAAGCCGGTGCCGCTTGGCGTGACCGCGTCGATGACGATCAAGAACACACTGCGCACGATCGACTCGCGCAACGTCCTCGCGAAGCTCGAGGGGTCGGACCCGAAGCTGAAAGACGAGTACGTCGTCTACACCGCACACTGGGATCACTTCGGCAAGACCGCAGACGGCATTTTCCACGGCGCGGAAGACGATGGTCTGGGATGCGCGGCGCTGATTGAGATGGCGCGCGCGTTTACGAAGCTGCCGGCGCCACCGCGGCGATCGATCCTGTTTCTCGCTGTCACGGCTGAGGAACAGGGGCTGCTCGGGTCGCAGTACTACTCGGTGACGCCGATCTACCCGCTGGCGAAGACCGTCGCCGACCTCAACATGGACAGCTGGAACACGCACGGGCGCACGAAAGACCTGACGCTTGTCGGCTACGGCGCGTCCGATCTCGACGACTACGCGCGCGATGCCGCCGCCGAACAGGGTCGCATCGTCCACGGCGACGCGGAGCCGGAAAAGGGTTTTTACTACCGATCGGATCATTTCAATTTCGCGAAGCAGGGTGTCCCCGCGCTCGACCCGGACGGCGGTGTGGACTACATCGGCAAGCCGGCGGAGTACGCTGCGCAGGTCCGCAAGGAATGGAACGAGAAGCGGTATCACACGCCGCTGGACGTGGTGATGCCCGACTGGGACCTGAACGGCACGCGCGAGGATTTGCGGGTGCTGTTCGCCGTCGGCCAACGCGTGGCGCAGGCGGACAAATTTCCGGAATGGAAGACCGGGAACGAGTTCAGGGCGAAACGCGAAGCGATGCTGAAGAAGTAGAAATCACGAAACACACGAAAAGGCGATGATCTTGTTTCGTGAGTTTCGTGGGAGAGAGGTACTCGTATGGCGACCGAAACGTTGAAGAAGGCGATGACCGGCGACGAGATGATCGCACTCTCGAAGAAGCACACGCTGTTCGAGTGGTCGGCGCAGTCGAAGGTCGATCCGATTCCGGTCGCGCGGGCAAAAGGGATCTACTTCTGGACGCCTGAGGGCAAGCGGTTCATCGACTTCAACAGTCAGTTGATGTGCGTGAACATCGGGCACGGCGACGAGCGGGTGATCAACGCGATCCACGAACAGGCGTCGGTGCTGGCGTACGCGAACCCTTTCATGGCCACGGAGGCGCGTGCGCGGCTGGGCGCGAAGCTGGCCGAGATCACGCCGGGTGATATCGACGTGTTCTTCTTCACCAACGGCGGCGCCGAAGCGAACGAGAACGCGATCAAGCTGGCGCGCATGGCGACCGGGCGCCACAAGATCCTCGCGCGCTATCGCTCGTATCACGGCGCCACGGCCGGCGCGATCACCCTCACCGGAGATCCGCGACGCTGGGCCGCCGAGCCCGGCATCCCCGGCGTCGTTCACGTGCTGGACCCGTATCACGGGATCGCGCGTGGCTGGGATACGGCGGAGGAGTCGCTGGCGATGCTGGATGAAGTGATTCAGCTCGAGGGTCCTCAGACGATCGCGGCGTTCATCCTCGAGACCGTCACCGGCACCAACGGGATCCTCGTACCGCCCGACGGCTACATGCAGGGCGTGCGCGAGCTATGCACGAAGCACGGCATCCTGATGATCTGCGACGAGGTGATGGCCGGCTTCGGCCGTACTGGCGAGTGGTTCGCGATCGATCACTGGAAGGTGGTGCCCGACATCATCACGATGGCGAAGGGACTCACCGCCGCGTACGTGCAGCTTGGCGCGGTCGGCATGCGGCGAGAGCTCGCCGACAAGTTCAACGACAAGGTGTTTTACGGAGGGCTGACCTACAACAGCCATCCGCTGGCGTGCGCGGCCGCGCTGGCGACGATCAAGGTGTACGAGGACGACAAGCTGCTCGAGAACGCACGCAAGATGGGCGCGATCATGACGCAGCTGATGACGGACCTGGCGAAAAAGCATCCGTCAGTCGGCGCGGCGCGGTCCATCGGCCTCTTCGGCCTCGTCGAGCTGGTGCGCGACAAGGCGAAGAAGGCGCCGATGGCCCCGTTCAACGGCACGTCTGACGAGATGGTCGCGCTCGGCAAGTTCTTTCGCCAGGAAGGGCTCTACACGTTCGTGCGCTGGAACACGTTCTTCACGAACCCGCCGCTGTGCATCAACGAGGAGCAGCTGCGCGAAGCGTTCGAGATCATCGACCGCGGGATCGAGATCACGGATCAATCCGTCAAGTAGCGCAGGCCTTTTTCAGGCCTGCGGATGCATCAGACCTTCGCCGTGTATCCGAGGACGGCCTTCGTCTCGAGGAACTCTTCGAAGCCGTTGACGCCCCACTCGCGGCCGTTACCCGACTGCTTGTAGCCGCCAAACGGTGCATCGAACGCCAGTTGAGCGCCGTTCAGATGTACGTTGCCCGTGCGGAGCCGCGAAGCCACGCGGCGCGCGTGTTCGAGATCGCCAGACGAAACGTAGCCGGACAGACCGTACGGCGTGTCGTTGGCGATCGCGATCGCTTCCTCTTCGTTCTCGTACGGCAGAATCGCGAGGACCGGTCCGAAGATCTCCTCGCGCGCGATGGTCATGCTGTTCTTCACGCCCGCGAACACGGTCGGCTTCACGTAGAAGCCCGTGCTCAGTCCATCGGGCCGGCCGACGCCGCCGGTGACGAGCTCCGCGCCCTCATCGATGCCCGTCTGAATCAGGCCCTGGATTTTCTTGAACTGAATTTCGCTGACGACAGGCCCGAGCTTGACGCCGTCCTGGAACGGGTCGCCGACCGTCATGCGCTCCGCCGCGGTTTTCGCGATCGCCACCGCTTCGGCGTGCCGGCTCGCAGGGACAAGCATCCGCGTCGGCGCGTTGCACGACTGGCCGCTGTTGGTGAAGCAACCGGTGACGCCGCCCGATATCGCCGACTGAAAATCCGCATCGTCGAGGATGATGTTGGCGGACTTGCCGCCCAGTTCCTGCGTGACGCGCTTCACCGTGGGCGCTGCGTTGATCGCGACCTGCACGCCCGCGCGCGTCGAGCCGGTAAACGACACCATGTCGATGCCCGGATGCGACGCGATGGCCGCGCCGACGGTCGGTCCGTCGCCGTTCACCAGGTTGAAGACACCTGGAGGAACGCCGGCTTCGTGCAGGATCTCCGTGAACAGAATCGCGTTCATCGGCGCCACTTCCGTCGGCTTCAACACGATCGTGCACCCCGCCGCCAGCGCCGGCGCCACTTTGCACGCGATCTGATTAATCGGCCAGTTCCACGGCGTGATCAACCCGCAGACGCCGACTGGCTCGCGCACGATCATCGTCTTGCCCCGCGTCTCTTCGAACGCGTAGGTGTTCAATACCTCGATCGCCTGTGCGAAATGTCCGAGTCCGGTCGCAGCCTGTGCGGCCTTCGACAACCAGATCGGCGCGCCCATCTCGGTCGAGATCGTCTGCGCCATCTCCTCGTGCTTCGTCTTGTAGACCTTGACGATGTTTTCGAGGAGCGCGATGCGTTCTTCGCGCGTGGTGCGCGAGTACGTCTCGAAGGCTTGACGCGCGGCTTTGACAGCGCGGTCCACGTCTTCAGCGCTGCCCATCGAGATCGTGCCGATG
>JANYHS010000252.1 GCA_025358945.1 Acidobacteriota bacterium | reverse complement strand
ACCACCGAGGAAAGGCCCTATGTCTGTGACTACGACCGGTACCACCACCAACGCCACTGGCGTCGACTCGCTCTTCCAGCAGATCGTCAAGCAAGCCGACAGCAACAAGGACGGCCAGATCTCGGCGAACGAGTTCGGCAGTTTTCTGGCGAAGCTGATTCAGGGCATGCAGGGCCACAACGCGACCCGAAGCGTGTCGTCTCCCATCACCAGCTCCGACTCGCCGGACCCGACGACCGGTTCCACGCCATCGACGCAGCCGACCGACGTGCTGCCGTCGCGCGACATCCTGCCGTCGAACTGGACCGACAACAACGCGCCTTACGGCGTCACGTTCGCCGGCTTCAGCCCGCAGAATCACACCGACCTCACGCTTGATGACCTCGGCGTGCCCGGCAAAGCCGAGAAGTACGCGGCCTACAATTACCTGCTGTCGAATCACGTGCAGCCGACGAGCGCATGGGCGGGGTCGGCCGCCGATGCGCTGAACAAGAAGTACAACACGACCGCGTACCACGCGATCGACGGCGAGACGCTCGGCTTCGGCAACGAGTACATTCACTCGGCGGCGAACGGCTACGGCATGACCCGCGGCACGTTCAACCCCACCGCGACCGGCGAGTTCTTCTGGGGGAATATCTAAAAGGTAAAGCTGCGGCCGCCCGACGAGGGAAACGACACGACGACGATGTTCGAGCGCTCGCGGACGCTGTTGGGACCGTTGTTCCGCGCGTCGCCGGACGTGACGAAGAAGCCGACCTGCTCGCCGACCGCGGGCTGATGCCCTGTCATGACGCCCCAACGGATGGCGTCGAAGTACCAGTTCTGGGCGTACTGATTCACGGGGCCGCCGTTCTCGTACAGGCCTCGCCAGTATTCAATACATCCAGATGCGTGCAGCTGGCCGTTGATGTTCAGCACGATCCAGAGCGTGTACTGGAGACCGCCGAGCCAGCCTGGCGGCGTCACCTCGGGCCACGCGCTCTGCTTGTTGAACTCAACGTGCGCGCCGCTCGGCATCAGGTCCAGCCGCGTCAGCGTCGTCGTCACCGGCCAGCTGGCGACGTCGCCCGGCGAGTTGTGGATCGTCGCAAGGTTCAAGTTGATCGCATCGCCGGCGTTCGGCCCACTCGGCGTCGGCACCGGCGTTGCGGTCGGCGGCGTCACCGCCACGACCTGAAATCCCTGCGTGGCCGAGAACGGGCCGGTCGCGGTCGGGTCGTATGCGCGGACGCGCCAGTAGTACACCTTCCCGGACACGAGGTCGACCGGCGAGGTCAGCGTGGTCTGATTCGGTGTTTCCGCCGCAGTCCAGGTCGCGACCTTGTTGGTGAACGCGTCGCTGTCCGCCAGATCGATTAAATACGAGATCGCGCCAACCGGTCCCGATCGCGCGGAATTTCCAACGATGAACGTGGGCCGCAGGGAGAGGAGAATGGAGTTCGGCGCCGGCGACACCAGCCCCGGCACGGCGAGCACGATCGGTGTGAAGACGTCGAACGCCGCCGCGGTCGAGTACGGCCCGGTGTTGGCGCCATCCTGCGCGCGCGCGCGCCAGAAATACGTATGACCGCTTGCCAGGGCGTCGGCCAGCCGAAGGCTCGTGCGGCCTGCGTCGCCCTGCGCGATCCCGTCTCGCGTGAACACTCTATTGGCGAAGGCGGAGTCGGTGGCGATGTCGAACGAGTACGTCAGCGGACGCACGCCGTTGCTCCAGGCATTCTCGACGAGCAGCGTCACCGGCTGGTTCGCGGACGGAATTTTCGTCCCCGGGGACGGCTCGAGCATTTTCGGCGCGGAGATGTCCACGCCAGGAATCGGGCCCGCGACGGTCGGACTCAACGGGTTGGAACTCTTGCTGGCTTCGCATCCGGCCAGGCCGACCGACGCGATCAGAACCCCGAGGGTCATGAGTCTTGAGTACATGCGTAACGGGTTCTATCGGCACGACGTTCTGAGAACTTTAGAGCAGCGCTGATCGGGGTTAACTGCCCCGCTTGAAGACCTCAAACTGCGGATTCACGTAGCGCAACACCGAGGTAATCGGCGTCTCGACCCGATCGCCCACCAGATCCCGCGGGGCGCCTGGGAGCCAGGGCCATGGCCCTGGCTCGCGGTACTGAAACGCCATCCCGTAGCCAAGGGCGCCGGAGCGCAAGCCCGCGATGAGGCGCCCGATCTCGGAGTCTGCCGGCTCGGCTCGCGCGTAGTCGGCATTGAGCACGAAGTAGGTCGGGCGGTCGTGCGCCAACTGCCCCACGCCCGTGATCTCCTTGAACGGGAAACGTTCGAGGCGCGGGTAGTACTGAAGCGGGAACACGAACCCCACGAGGTCTTCCGCGCGCGCACGCTCGGCGATCCACTGCTCCACCATGTACCGCGAATCGCGCAGCATCAGCAGATCGACGGTCGCCGCGTACATCGTCGTGCACGCGAACACCGCACCGAGAGCGGCGATTCGCCAGGTGCGCCCCTGCCAACGCGACGACAGCCATCGATCGCAGGCCAGCCCGCCAAACAGCGAGAGTACGAGACAGACCGGCAGCATGAAGCGGTCGTAAGTGTAGAGCACGACGTTGATGAAGCCCAGGTAGTACGAGACGATCGGCAGCGTGAGCCACAGCGCGACGCGGCGATGCCGAGGCGTGACCATGGCCAGGATGAGGCCGCCGGCGCTGACCAGATACATCGGCCATCCCCACGCGACGCGCACGAGATTCGCCGATTGTCGAAGCAGCGCAATCCGCCCGGCAACAGTCGGCTCGAAATCCCGATAGGTTTCGCTGCCCGCGCCGGTGATGTAGCGGACGTGCGCTGCAAACCCGCTCATGTTGAACACCAGATTGTGCCCCGCCACGAACAGCCCGACGCCGACGAGTCCCGCAGTGGCGAGGCGTGCATCGAGCAGCGCCTGCATCAGCGGACGCGGTTCGCCCGCCGTGCGATTGACGCGCCACATCCGATGAAGGATGACGAACGGTGTCGCGAGATACAGACCGTACGCCTGATCCTTCGTGCAGATCGCGAATGTCGCGCAGGCGGCAAAGCCGATGAAGTCGCTCAATTGCAAGTCGTCGAGCACGCGCAGGTAGAACCACAGCGACAACGCGAACCAGAACAGGTACGGCGCGTCGAGGTTGGCCGTTTTCGCGTAGTACACGAACGGCGTCACCAGCGCGAGCATGGCCGCGGCGAATACACCCGCACGCGTGCCAAACGCGCGCGCACCGGCCGCGAACGCCGCGATCAGCGTCCCCAGTGCTGCGACAATGCTGACCAGCCGGCCGATCACGGCCAGGACCGCGTACGGTGCGGGCGCAGTGAGATCGATCCGGCCGAGCCACTCGAGCAGAAACAACGGGCTGAACGCCGCGGTGAGGACGTAGTAATGGAAGGGCGGATAGCGATCGAACCAGCCGTGCGCGAAGTGTCGCGCCGCTGCTTCCTTCACGAGCACCGGCACCAGTTCGTCAGGCGCCCAACTCCCGCCGGGCAGACCCCACCAGATGCCGGCAAGATTCAGGATCAGCGAACCGGCGAGCACCCACTTCAGCGCAGGCCAGACGCCTTGGAACTCCAGCCAGGCCTGCAGCTTCGCCCACGCCGACCAGACCGCCGTGAATCCCCAGAGCACCAACGCGCCCACCCACACCCATTCCGCTCCGGCCAGCGATCGCCGCAGGGCCACGCTCATCGCGAAACCCGTGACGCTCACCCGCCGTGGCGTGAACGCCCAGGCCGGCATCATCTCGAGCGGTTGTCCCGCGCGCGCCCACAACACGCGCAGATCGAATGGCGCGCCGTCTCCAGCGTATCGAATATGAATCGCGTGGACGCCGCGCGTGAGTCCGCGCGATCCGGTCGCGCCACTGGAGGCTTCTCGCGGACGGCCATTGTCGACCAGCAGCTCGCCGTCCACATACACCCACGACCCCGCGTTCGAGATTGTCGCAAAGGTGTACGAGCCTTCGCTGAGCACGATGAACCAGCCCGTCCAGGTCGCGCTGAATTGGCGCGGAGGCGCACCGTGCCATGCGTCAGCGAGACGCGCCGTCGATGGCTGCGGATCGAGGGCGGAGATGGCGGGAGGATCGGACCAGGTGAGGTTGGGAAAGTAGACGCCGTTCAACCCCGCGCGGACGGGGTCCAGCCGATCCGCAACGCCCAGCAGAGCCATCAGCACTGTCGCCGCCGCGACGCCGCGCTTCATCGCAGCGCGATCCGCACCTGGCATCCGAGCGAACGCTGGTCGGTGGAACCCGGTTCGTGGTCAGCGGGCCGGAAACTGCCGGGCGCCGCCACCGTCACCGGGACCAGACGATCCGCGGTCGAGAGCGGCACCACGATTTCCCGCGTCTGATCCGGCGCCATCGTCACCAAACGATCCTGCCCGCCGACGATCACGCGCACGCTGCCGCCGACCGGCCCAACGTGCAGCGTCAGGATAAGCGTCGAGGCTCCGCCGGTGGCGACGAGCACCGTGCCCGCGTGCGTCCCCCGCGTCCAAAACACGCCGCCTTCCGGATAGGTCTGTCCGTCCGTGTACACCATGTACGCGGTGGGCCTGCCTGCGATGGACTCGATCGCTCGCGCGTCGCCAGGACGTTCGCTGCGCGGCACAACCGAC
>JANYHS010000249.1 GCA_025358945.1 Acidobacteriota bacterium | reverse complement strand
CCGCCGCCGATGATCGAACTGCTCGGCATCACGCTGGCCGAAGTCGAGGAAGGGCGCGTCGTCTTCACGGCGACGTGCGAGGAGCGCTTCTACAACGGCACCGGCGTCGCCCACGGCGGCTTCGCCGCAACGCTGCTCGATACGGCCCTGGGCTGCGCGATCAACTCGGCGATGCCCGCGGGGCGACGCTTCACGACGCTCGAACTGAAAGTGAACCTCACGCGCCCCATTACGAAGGACGCCGGACTGCTGCGCTGCGAGGCGAAGGTCGTCCACGTCGGCGGACGCACGGCCACCTCCGAAGGCCGGATCACCGACCGCAACGGTAAGCTCTACGCCCACGGCACGACGACGTGCATCATCGTCGATGCGCCGAGGGGACCGCTTGAACCATAAACTTAGAACTGAAAACTTAGAACTCGGAATTTATGCCTAATCTCGTTCGGTACGAAGTGAAGGACGGCGTCGCCGTTCTGACGATCGACAACCCGCCGGTGAATGCGCTCGCGCCTGAGGTGTGGGGTGAAATCGACGAGGCCGTGAAACGCGGCGTCGCGGATCCGAATGCGGAGGCGCTGGTGCTGATCGGCGCGGGCACGACGTTCATCGCCGGCGCGGACATCAAGGCATTCGAGCTGCTGAAGACGCCCGCCGACTCGATGGCGCGTTCCGAAGGGACGCACGCGCTGCTCAAGCGCGTCGAGGACTGCACCAAGCCGCTGGTCGCCGCGCTCCACGGCAACGCACTCGGCGGCGGCCTCGAGGTCGCGCAGGCGTGTCACTTCCGCGTCGCGACGAAAGACGCGAAAATCGGCCAGCCCGAAGTACTGCTCGGCATCATTCCCGGCGCAGGCGGCACGCAACGGCTGCCCCGCCTGGCCGGCGCGAAGATGGCGCTGACGATGTGCACCGACGGCAAACCGGTGACGGCGCCGAACGCGCTGGCCGCCGGCATCATCGATCACATCGTCGCGGACGATCTCCTGACGGGCGCGATCGCGTTCGCGAAAAGCAAAGCCCAGGCGCACGAAATCCGGAAGGTGCGCGACATCGTGATCAACGCCGACGGAGTGAAGGCCGGACTCGAGGCGTGCGACGCGATGCGGGCGGCGCTGAAGAAGACGGCCAAGGGCCTGCGCGCGCCCTATGCCGTCGTGGATGCGATCGAAGCCGGCCTGAAGCTGTCGTTCGACCAAGGGTCCGTCCGCGAGCGTGAGTTGTTCGCCGACTGCGTCGCGTCAACGGAATCGAAGGCGCTGCGGCATCTCTTCTTCGCCGACCGCGAAGTCGCGAAAGTGCCGGACGTCCCGAAGGACACGCCGACCAAAGACATCACGCGCGCGGCCGTCGTCGGCGCCGGCACGATGGGCGGCGGCATCGCCATGAACTACGCCAACGCCGGCATCCCGGTCCTGCTGAAGGACGTGGACCAGGCGGCGCTCGACCGCGGCATGGCCACCATCCGCAAGAACTACGAAGTCACCATGTCGAAGGGCAAGATGACGGCGGAGCAGGTCGAAAAGACGATGGCGCTGATCACGCCAACCACCACCTACGACGGCTTCGACCAGGTGGACATCGTGACCGAAGCGGTGTTCGAGAACATGGACCTGAAGAAGGCCACGTTCACGGATCTCGGCAGGGTCACGCGCCCCGACTGCATCCTGGCGTCGAACTCCTCCACGCTCGACATCGACCAGTTCGCAAACGCGAGCGGACGGCCGGCACAGGTGCTCGGGCACCACTACTTCAGCCCGGCGAACGTGATGAAGCTGCTGGAGATCGTGCGCGGCAAGGAGACGAGCAAGGAAGTCATCGCCTCGTCCTTGAAGCTGTCCAAGAAACTCGCCAAGGTCGGCGTCGTCGTCGGCAACTGCTTCGGGTTCGTCGCCAACCGGATGCTGGCCTACTACATGCGCGAGGCGTACCTGCTGCTCGAGGAAGGCGCGAGCGTCGAGCAGATCGACCGCGTGCTCGTCGACTTCGGCCTGCCGGTCGGACCGTTCGGGATGCAGGACATCGCCGGCATCGACGTCGGCGCGCGCATCAGGCAGTACCTGAAGTCGATCGGCAAGTCGCGCGCGGAAGGACCGCAGTCGGCGATTCCGGATCGCCTGTTCGAGTTGGGACGCTACGGTCAGAAAACCGGCGCGGGCTGGTACATGTACGACGCGCCCGGCAGCCGCAACCGCACCACCGATCCGCTGATCGAGCAGATGGCGAACGAGGAGGCGAAGAAACGCGGCATCGTCCGGCGGCCGATCTCCGACGAGGAGATCATCGCGCGGATCACGACGGCGCTGGCCAACGAAGGCGCGCGGGTGCTCGCGGACAAGTTCGCCACGCGGCCCGGCGACATCGACGTCATCTACGTTTACGGGTTTGGTTTCCCACGCTACCGCGGCGGGCCGATGTTCTACGCGGAAACGGTGGGACTGCCGACCGTGCTGTCGCGCGTCCACGAATACCGCGCGCGCTTCGGTGACTACTGGGAGCCGGCGCCGCTGCTGGAAAAACTCGTCGCCGACGGTCGCGGGTTTTACACGCAGGGCTGAGGGCTGAGGGCTCAGGGCTGTAGCGCGAAGGCTTTAGCCGAGCGATCACATGCGATCACATGATTGATATCGACGCTACAACCATCTTCGATAAAGTCGGCCAGGAGATCGCGGTCAGCGACTGGCTCGAGATCACGCAGGCGCGCATCGACCAGTTCGCCGAGGCGACCGGCGATCGTCAGTGGATCCATGTCGATCCCGTGCGCGCGGCGGCCGAGACGCCGTTCAAGAGCACGATCGCGCACGGGTTCCTCACCTTGTCGCTGCTCAGCACGCTGATCCGGGAGTCGATTCAGTTCACCGGCTTGCGGATGGCGATCAACTGCGGCCTGAACCGCGTGCGCTTCGTCTCGCCGGTACCCGCCGGCTCGAGAATCCGCGGGCGGATCACGCCGCAGATGGTGTCGCGGGTCACCGACGGAGGAATCCAGGTCACGTGGCAGGTGACGATCGAACTTGAGCACGGCGAAAAACCTGCGTGCGTCGCCGAGTGGATCGTGCGGTATTACCCCGCCTGATCCCCAATCCCTAATCCATAGCTGCCAGCCCTCTGATTGCGCTAGAATCGAAAGTGCCAACCAAGCCGCCTGAGTAGTGGGGTCCCCTATGAGCTACTCGAAATCCATCGCCATCGTTCTGACAACCTTCGTGTGCGCGACTGCTTTTGCGGCCGACGCCGGGGCACAGTCGCGCGGACGGTCACCCGGCGGACGCGGTCCGTCAGTGGGCCGCGCGGTCCCTCGCAGCGACGGTCCCCGCTCACAGGCGCCTCGCCATGAAGGTGCCCGCGCTCAGCCGTATCGCGGCGACCTTCGCCGGTACGACGCGCGCGTCTCGCCGCGCGTTTACGGCAGGGCGCCGCTCCGGTCGTACTACTACCCGTACTATTACGGCTATCGCCCAGGCCTGACCCTCGGGTTCGGCCTCGGCTATCCGTATTCCTACGGCGCGTACGGGTCTCCGTACTACGGCGCGTATGGTTACCCGTACGGTGCGTACGGCAATAGCTACGGCGGCTACTATCCAGGCGGATACGACGCCGGCGAGTACGGCGTGCGGTCCGGATACGCGGACGGCGGCTACGGCGGCATCCGCATCCAGGGCGCGCCGCGTGACGCGCAGGTCTTGGTCGACGGCTACCACGCCGGTATCGTGGACGACTACAACGGCACGTTCCAGCGGCTCGATGTGCAACCTGGGCCGCACGAGATCGAAATCCGGATCGCGGGACGCCCCCTGACCTACGACGTCAACGTGACGTCAGGGCAGACGCTCACCATTCACGCCAACGTTCGCTGACGCCGGACGCGCAGCTTCATCGACGAGCACCTGCAGGAACTGACGATCGGCCGCATCGGACGGGCGGACGGTGTTCTTGGCGTGGACAGTCAGCAGAGCCGGCAGTATGACATCGCCCGCGACGGGCGCTTCCTGATTAACAGGTGCTCGATGAGGCGTCCGCGCCGATCACGCTGCTGCAGAACTGGAATCCTGCGGTGAAGAAGTAAGCGAGCGCGTTCCACCTTGTTAGGCGGCGAGCCCGATGTTACGCTTTTCTCATGACTATCAAGGCACGTGTTCGGCGGGACGCTTGGTCGTCGACGAACCGACGGACCTGCCTGACGGCACGGAGTTGGAACTCTTGTCGCTCGACCCTGGGGACTGGCTCGATGAAACAGACCGCCAGGCGCTCCACACGGCATTGCTGGAGTCCAGCGCCGATGTCGCCGCTGGCCGACTCATCGATGCTGCGGACATTCTCAAGGAACTCAGAACGCGTTGAGCCCGCGCCGCGTCCGGTTCACGGCGACGGCGCAATGCGCAAGATCCTCTAGACTGAACTCTCAAGGATTTGAACCATGGCCCTACTCGATTGGTCGCAGTGCTCAGCGGTCGAGAGCATCCCCGGCAAAGTCAGCGGGGCCTGGGTGCTCCGCAACACGCGCATGCCCGTCGCGACGATCTTCGAGAACCTCGAAGCGGGGGCAAATGTTGACGACATCCTGGCGTGGTACGAGGGGCTGGACCGCAACCAGGTGAAGGCCGTCATCGAATTTGCGGCGCGCAGCCTCGACGCGCCAATGGCCGGTCGCTGAATGCGCGTGCTGTTCGATCAGGCCACCCCTGTGCCTATTCGAAACTTTCTCATCGGTCACATGGTGAGCACGGCCGCGCAGCAGCACTGGGACACGTTGAAGAACGGCGACCTGTTGACCGCGGCCGAGCTCGCCGGCTTTGAGGTCTTCCTCACCACCGACAAGAACATGCGGTATCAACAGAACATGGCCGGCCGGAGCATTGCGGTCGTCGTCATCGGGCTCCAGCAATGGCCAGCCCTTCAACCCCACGTCGCGCTCATCGTCGCCGCCGTCAACGCCGCGATGCCTGGCGCCTTCGTCGAGGTTGACATTCCGGTCGACTGACCGCCTCGCTCGTATAATCACGCTACCCTTGGCCCTCACTCCCGGCACGCGTCTCGGCGTTTAGAAAGTCACCGCACCGATCGGCGAAGGGGGCATGGGCCAGGTGTATCGCGCCCGCGATACGAAACTGGACCGGGACGTCGCGATCAAGATCCTGCCGGAGGCGTTCGCCCCCTCTGCTATGCCCGTTCTGCGAGCGTGCGGCGCAGCGTGCCCAGCGCTGAGGAATAGGCCGCCAGGCGCGCGAAGATTTCCTCAGCCACCGATTCGTTGTACGTGTGGGTCGTGCGGTTGCGATCGTCGAGCATTCTCAACCAGAGATCTTCGTCGCCGATCCAGGCCAGCCGGTGTGCCATGCGCAGGGCTTCGCGCGGGGACCTGACCTCCAAGCCTTCGGATCGCGAAAACGCGGATACCGCTTTCCAGGCGAGTTCAAACGAGAACTCGAAACGCTGGATGGCCGCGTCGCGCGTCCACTCGGTTTTTACCTGGGCGAGCGCCGCATCGAGACGCGTCAGCGCGTCTGCGAAGCTGCCGAGACGAGCGGCGCGGAGGTCGGCGTCCATCAGAGGACCACGCCTTCGCGCAACGCCCGCTCCCGGAGTCCGGCCGGAGCGCTTGCCAGATCCACGACATCGAATGTCGAAAGCGTCGGCAACCCATCGAGCGTCTCGCGGATTCGCTCAACGATCGCACCGTCGAGCGGGCCAGGGCCGGCCAGGCCGATGTCCCAATCCGACAGCGGCCGGGATGCGCCAGTCGCTCGGGAACCGAACAGCACCGCGCGGTGACTGGGCGGAAGCAGTCCGCGCACCACGCGGGAGATGTCCTTCCTCAGCTCCTGACCCACACCGTGACCGGCGTCGACCGAGCGGCTGGTGTGAACACCCATGGCTCCAGTATAGCCCTGTGCCCTCAGCCCGGTCCGTTGCTACCACTCCGAGCGCATCGCCGGCTGACGGCTGATACAATAGGACTCTCGAGATTCCGAGATCCTCCATTGAACGCCCGCCCGCTTTCAGTCTTCCCCGTCGCCATCACCGCGTGCCTCATCGCCTTGATGACGGCGCTGTCGAGCCAGACCCCGCAGCCGCCCGCGCTCTCGCTGCTGTCAAAAGACGGCCGCCGCCCGCTGCCGATCCTGCTCGTCGGCGATCAGGAATTCGTCGCGCTCGACGACCTCGCCGCCGCGTTCCAGTTAACGGTGCGCGAGGAGTCGATCGGCGCGGTCACGGTGTCGTACAAGGGCAAGACGATCGTCCTCACTCCGGATCAGGCGCTCGCCTCGGTATCAGGACGTCTCGTCTCGCTGCCCGCACCGCCTTCGCGTAACGGGCGCCGATGGCTTGTCCCGGTCGAATTCATCAGCCGCGCGCTGTCGCTCATCTACGACTCGCGCCTGGATCTGCGCAAGCCATCGCGCCTGCTGGTCATCGGCGAGTTGCGGGTGCCGCGGATCACGGTCCGCTACGATCCGCTCGGCGGCTCGGGACGACTGACGATCGACGCGACACCGCGCGCCAACGCCACCGTCTCGCAGGACGCCGAGCACCTCACCATCAAGTTCGACGCCGATGTGATCGACGCATCCAACCCGCCGCTGCCGGCGCCGGGGCCCGCAGGCCTGATCCTCGGCGTGCGCCTGGTGGACGCAACGACTCTGGCGGTCGATCTTGGTCCGCGCTTCGCCGGATTCAAAGCAACGAGCCAGACGGTCGATACCACGATGCGGCTGGTGCTCGACCTGCTCACCACACAGACCGAGGCCACGCCGGCGGCGACGAGCGCTGTGCAGCCGGCACTTCAGCCCGCGCCCGATCTGCCGCCTTCATTCGGCCTGGCGGCGTCGGCGTTCCGGACCATCGCAATCGATCCCGGCCACGGCGGAGACGACGAGGGCGTGAAGAGCGCGGATGGCCTGAAGGAAAAAGACCTCACGCTCGCGATCGCGCGGCGCATCAAGTCGGTGATTGAAGCGCGGCTCGGGCTCCGCGTCCTCCTCACGCGAGACGACGACCGCAACGTGCCGGTGGACGAGCGCACGTCGGTCGCCAACAACAACAAGGCGGATCTGTTCATCAGCCTGCACGCTAACGGATCGATGCGGCCGGCCACCACCGGCGCGCAGATCTTTCTCGCGGCGTTCGACAAGGACGCGGCGCAGGCCGCGAGTGGCGGCGGCGAACGGGTGCCGGCGTTTGGCGGCGGCTCCCGCGAGATCGAACTGGTCCCGTGGGATCTCGCGCAGACCAGACATCTCGATCAGTCCGCGGCGTTCGCCGATGTGCTCCAGCAGCAATTCCCGGATCGCGTGCCGCTCTCCACCCACCCGATCGACCGCGCGCCGTTGCGTGTGCTCGAGTCAGCCAACATGCCGGCGGTGCTGGTCGAACTCGGCTACCTGACCAACGCCGAGCAGGCGAAGCTGCTCGGGAGCGACGCGTTCCAGAACGCTGTCGTCCAGTCGTTGTTTGACGCGATCGTGAAGTTCCGCGACACGCTCGCGGCCGGCGGGACGCGCTGATGTCACCCCGCCGCGTATTGGCGATCGTCGGCACCGTAGTCTTCATCGTCGTCTTCGCGGCGGTGGTGTTCTACGCCAAGCGCGGGCTCCCCGCCTGGGCCAGGCGCGCGCCGCAAGCCGTGGCGGCCACGGCGCCCGCGCCGGCTGCTCCGCCGGGACGCAAGATCAAGGCGCGCCTGTTCTACGTGGCGGACGAAGGCACGCGGTTGACGAGCATCGAACGCGACGTGGCGTACGGCGAGAGCGCGGACGATCAGGCGCGCGAAATCGTCGCCGCGCAGATCGCTCCAGTCGCCGCGCCACTGGTGTCGGCCGTGCCGCCGGGCACGACGCTCCGCGCCGTGTTCATCACCAGGAGCGGCGACGCCTACGTGGATCTGAGCCGCGAGGTGCGGAGCGCGCATCCGGGCGGCAGCGTCAACGAACTCCTCACCGTCTACACCATCGTCAACGCGCTGACCGTGAATCTGCCGGCGGTGACCGCTGTGCAGGTACTCGTCGACGGCAAAGAGGTGGACACACTGTCCGGGCATGTTGATCTCCGCCGTCCGCTCGCGAAAAATCTTGCGTGGGTACAATAGAACCAATGCGAACCGATCAACGACCCGCCGACCAGCTCCGCGACATCACGCTGATTCCCGAATACACGATTCACGCGGAAGGATCGGTGCTGATCAGCGCGGGCAACACGAAAGTCATCTGCACGGCGAGCGTCGAGGACCGCGTGCCGCCGTTCCTGCGCAACAGCGGCAAGGGCTGGGTGACCGCGGAGTACGGCATGCTGCCGCGCGCCACCAGCACGCGCATGCGGCGCGAGGCGGCGGAAGGCAAGGTCGGCGGCCGCACGCAGGAGATTCAACGGCTGATCGGGCGCTCGCTGCGCGCGGTGACGAACCTCCCCGCGCTCGGCGAACGCACGGTGTGGATCGACTGCGACGTGATCCAGGCCGACGGCGGCACCCGCACGGCGTCGATCACGGGCGCGTTCGTCGCGCTGGCGCTGGCGCTCGGGAAGCTCCGCGAGCGCGACACCATCCGCACGATTCCGCTCACCGACTATGTCGCCGCCATCAGCGTCGGCATCGTCGACGGCGAGCCGCTGCTCGACCTGGCGTACGCGGACGACAGCCGCGCGGACGTGGACATGAATATCGTCAAGACGGGTGACGGGCGGTTCATCGAAGTGCAGGGCACCGCGGAAGCGATTCCGTTCGGCCGGGACGCGCTGCTCACGATGCTCGACCTGGCCGACCTCGGCATCAAGCAGCTGATCGAAAAGCAGCGCGCGCTCATCGGGCACTTGGTCAAGACAGTATAGGGACTGGGGACTGATGCAACTTTCACGCATCATCCTTCCGACTCCCCTGGGCGACATGCTGGCGCTGTCGTCGGACGAGGGTCTGTGCGCGTTGGAGTTCACGAAGGTCGCGGGACCCAACAGGTGCCAGGAGCGGTTGTCGCGGCTGAACGCGCGGCTGCAGCGCTGGTTTCCGCCGCATGAAATCGTCGACGCCGAGACACCCACCATGGCGCGCACGCGCGACTGGCTCGCGGCGTACTTCGACGGCACGCGGTGTGAAATTGCGGACCTGACGCTGGATATGCGCGGCGCCCCATTCGAGCAACGCGTGTGGATCGCGCTGCAAGCCATCCCACCCGGACACACAACCAGCTACGGCGCGATCGCGCAGGCGCTCGGCTCCCCTGGCGCCTCACGCGCGGTGGGCATGGCGAACGGCGCAAATCCGATCGCGATCATCGTCCCCTGCCACCGCGTGATCGGATCGAACGGATCGCTGACCGGTTACGGCGGCGGCCTCGACCGCAAGACGTGGCTGATCGATCACGAACGGCGCTGGCGGACTGAACCACAGGCTTCGCTGTTTACGTCCAGGCAGGCCGGCTAGGCGCGGCCCGCCAGTTTCTCGGAGAGTTCGGGAAACAGGAGCTGCGGCAGCGACAGGCGCGAGCGGATGAGGCCGTCACATCCGGTCGCGCGCTCAAATTTTTCGACAATCTTCAGCGCATCCGCCAGTGAATCCCTGCGCGTCGCCTCGAACTCGACACAGCGCACGGTTCGCGAATCCGTCGACGCCACGTAGTAGACGACTTCGCAGTCGGGGAAGTACCAGACCTCGACATCCTTGTGCAGCGTCCCGCTCCACTGCACGCCCATGCGCGCCATGAACGCGTCGACGCGGGCCGCCTGGTCGCCGGCGTGGTGCCCGAGGTCGAGGTTGATCTCGTCGCGCACCTCCGTGTCGGTCTCGATTGACTTGATCGTCAGGTGATGCAGCTCGGCATCGAAGCGGTGCCGGATCACGAATCGTCGCTCGAGGCCGCCCTCGATCAGGTAGTAGCAGTCCCGCACGCGAATCGCACGGGTGCTGGCTGACCCGAGCGCGGCCAGGGCCTCGCGAAACCGCAGCACATCGAACGCGGCGTCGAGCACGAACTTGTGCTCGATCTCTTTGAATTCCAGGTCTTCTGTTCGCACGCGCGCGTCCCTTTCTGCTCCGAATCTGCTCACATCCACCGCTTGAGTGGACCCAACATGGTCCGCTTCGCCCTGAGCCGCACCGGCAGCGCGCGAAGCATCTGCGGCGTCACCCGGACATTGTCCGGATGCTGGCGCAGCTGCGCGAAAATCGCCAGTGCCGGTTCGACGGCTCTGGGATCCCGGCTGGCCAGCATCGCTTCGGCGAGCCGATCGTGCGCCGCGTGCTCGAAGTTGTAACTGCCGAACGCGACCCGGTTACGGTCGACCAGCACGATCTTCGAGTGCTCGCCGTGCCGGTTCTCGTGCACCCGCACGCCCGCGCGCAGCAGGCGCGGGTAGTGGGCGGCCGCCGCGATCCAGGCGAGTTCGGTCGCGGGCAACGCGTCCAGATGCGAATGATGCACCTCCACGTCGACACCGCGCCGCGCCGCATCGACCAGCGCCGTCAGCAGCGGTTCAACGGGCTTGAAATAAAAGCTGGTGATCGCGATCGACTGCCGGGCAGCCGCGATCATCCCGACGAGCTGGTCGGTGACCAGATTCGGTCCGCGCCACCCGAGCGGGCCGAACGCGCCCTGCAACAGATTCGGATTGCACAGCCAGTAGTCGAGCTCGATATTCGCGTCCACGGTGTTCGCGATCGCGCGCAGGTGGTCGAGATGGTCCGGGTGCACCGAGCCGCCGATCTCCCTGTAGCTCTCGAGCAGTGTCCACACGATCGGACCGCGCAGCGACACCGAGTACTCGTTCCAGCCTGTGAACGACATCCGCGTGATGTTGCCGCTGCCAAAGATCGCCTCGCCCGCGTCGGACACCTGAATCTTGACGTGATGGCCGCCGCCCAGCCATTGCTGGAGCCGGCGCCGCGGCCGATAGATCGTCACCACCGCGCCCGCGCGCCGCAGGTCGTCCAGTCGTGAAGCCAACGCGGCCCTGGTCGCCGGCGACATCAGCACGCCGCCCAACTGCTGACCGAACCCGTCAATCAGCAGATTCACGGCGACGCCCCGTTGCTGCGCCGCGCTGAGCGCATCCAGCAACTCAACACCGTACTCGTCGAGCTCGATGTAGTAGGTCGAGAGATACAGGAACGCGCGCGCCTCGCGGATCATGGCGAGCCGCCGCTGCCATTCAGTCGCGCGATTCCACAGCGGCAGCAGTGCGCTCGCAGTCATCACGTCTGGCGGTCGCTATAACCGGTAGCCACCGGCGACGTCGATGTTGACGCCGGTGACGTAGGTGGCGTCGAGGAGGTACTCGACCGCCTGGGCGATGTCCTGGAGTCCGCCCGCGCGCCCAAGCGGCACCCATTGCGTGATCTCGCCTGGAGACGGCAGGTCGATGGAGTTGTCCAGCTGACCTGGCGACACCATGTTCACGCGGATGTTCTGCTCGGCGTACGCCGCCGCCAGCGCGCGCGTCAACACGAGCAGGCCAGTCTTGCTCACGTAGTAGTCCGCCCCGTGGACATTGGCGCGGATGCCCTCGAGGCCGGCCATCCCGATATTGATGATGCTGCCGCCGGAACCCATCTGCGCGAGCGTGTGGAAGCAGCAGTAGTACGCGCCGGACAGATTGGCGGCCAGCGTCGCGTCCCACACCGCGGGATTGAGTTTGGTGACGTGCTGCGGGTTGTAGTTGCCGACGTTGTTGACGAGCAGATCGACGCGGCCTTCGTGCGCCGAGATGTCCGCGAAGACGGCGGCCACCTGCGCTTCGTGCGCCACATCGACGCGCAACGTCCGCGCGCGTCCGCCGGAGTCGACTATGTGCTGAGCAAGCGCGCGCGCTTCAGTCTCGGAATCGCGATACAGAATCACCACGTCGTAGCCGCGCGCCGCCAGCGCCATGCACAGATGCCGACCCAGGCGACGCGCTCCGCCGGTGACGACCGCGACCGGGCGCGACCCGGCATTCGTCCGCGGATCGCTCATGCGCGGACCCGCTCGACGCGCACGAACGAGCAAGCCGCAGCCGGCACCGCGGCGGGCTTGCGAATCTCCAGCCGCACCGTCCGCACCTGCGCCAGGCGCGCGAGCAGCATGGCCGCCGTCTCCTCCGCCATCGTTTCGATCAGTTGAAACGCGCGGCTGCGCACCAGTTCGGTGACGCCGCGCGCCACGGCGTCGTAGTCCACCGCGTCCGCGATCGCATCGGAACCGGCCGCCGCGGCAAAGTCGTAATCCAGATCGATATCCATGATCACCGTCTGCGGCGTCTGCCGTTCGTGCTCGTAGATGCCGACGATGCAGTCCACCTGCAGGCTCTTGAGTCCCGTCGTTCCGATCATCGCGTCCTCTTCTCCGAGATTGTTTCCGCCCGACGTCACGCGGGCCGGCGCGCCAGCCACACCTGTTCGTGCGCCGTCGCGTCCGAGAACGGCGTTCGGGAGAAGTCACCGTAGCACGCTTCGATGTCGAACCCCGCCTGCGTCAAGAGGTCGCGCGCCTGCGCGGGCTCCAGCCAGCTGAGGCTCAGCCGGCGATGGCGGCGCCGCACCAGCAGACCGTCCGCGTCGAGCTCGTCTTCCCACGTCACCACGCGGATCGTCTGCTCCTGCTCGTTCACCAGCGAGGCGACCCACAGCAGCGCGTCGGCTCCTGCGGCAGTTCGATACTCTGCTCGCAACTGCACTCGCCGCATGTGCGCGACGAGGTCGGGGGTCATCAGGAAATCATCGAAGATGAATCGGCCGCCGGGCCTGAGCTGCGAGAACACGTGCGCCATGGCGCGGCGTTTGTCCTCCAGCGTCGGCAGATGGCCGATGCTGTGGTACGGCAGGGCGATCAGCGCGGCGGGCGACTCCAACTCGAAGGTGCGGAAGTCGGCGCGCATCAGCGTGAGTTGATCGAGGACGCCGGCGTCCACGGCGCGGCGGCGGCAGAGATCGAGCATGGCCCCCGACAGATCAACGCCGATCACGGCGTGGCCCTCCACGGCGGCCTGCACCGCAATGCGGCCGTCCCCGACGCCCAGCTCGACCACCGGCCCGTCGGCTTCGGCGTACGCGTTCACGTAGAACGGCAGGTTGGCGTGCGTCGACGCGGCGGTGTCGGTCCACACGGCGTAGATGTCGGCGAAGCTGTCGTACTCGGAGGCAGGAGAAGTCAGAGACAAGAGGATATACCGTGACCGCGCCGGACGGACTAGACGCCGAACAGCGGCGGCTGCTTCTGCGCCTGACCGGTCGCGTCCTGCCACGCGCGCGCGAGCGCGATCAACTCGCCCTCGTGGTACAGGTGCCCGGAGAACATCACGCCCGCCGGCGATCCGTTCTGCTGGAATCCATTCGGCACGGAAATCGACGGATGCCCCGTCAGGCTCATCACCGGGTTGAGGCTGGTCCTGGAGTCGAGGGTCAGCGACGTGAACATCACCGCATCCACACCGCTCATCGCCTGAGCGACCTCCTGCATGATCACCGCGCGGCGGCGGTTGGCCTGCAGGTAGTCCACCGCCGTCACCAGCTGGCAGGCTCGCACGTAGCGGCTCGTGCGCGTCCGCAGGCCTTTGTACAATCCCGCGGTCGTCAGACTGTCGAAGGCCGCGGCGCGCTCGACGTACTCGATGAAGTAGCTCAG
Organism: Acidobacteriota bacterium; assembly: GCA_025358945.1. Classification (GTDB taxonomy): domain Bacteria; phylum Acidobacteriota; class Vicinamibacteria; order Vicinamibacterales; family CAVVIG01; genus CAVQFC01. The sequence continues at coordinate 5,650 of JANYHS010000249.1, read as the reverse complement.
ATCACCGCCCGGCAGCGACACCGCATGCGTCGTGCACCCGAGCCGCGTCAGCATCTCCAGCGCGCGCGCGTTGTTCGCGCGCTGATCCGCGTCCTTCTCCGCCTCGATCATCGACGGCACAAATCCGATCCGCTTCGGGTAGCGTCCCTTGGCCGCGTCGAATCCGACCGGCACGTCGCGGGCAACCGCGAGATCCCGGTTGTCGGATCCGGCGATCGCGCGCAAGACGATGGCGCAGTCTTGAGCATGACGGCACATTGGACCAATCTTGTCGAGGGTCGTGCCGGCGGCCATCACGCCGTGACGGCTGACGCGTCCGAAGGTGGGCCGCAAGCCGACGATCCCGCAGCGGACAGACGGAGAGAGAATCGATCCTCCAGTGTCGGTGCCGATTGCGAAGCCAACCAATCCGGCGGCAGTCGCGGCGCCTGGCCCCGCCGACGATCCGCTGGATCCTTCGGACAGATTCCACGGATTGTTGGTCCTGCCCCCCGCCCACTGATCGCCGAACGCCAGCTCGCCGGTCGTGAGCTTGGCGACCAGCACGGCGCCCGCCGCATGCAGGCGTTCCACGACGGTGGCGTCGTCGTCGAATGTCTGCTGTTCCAGCGGTGGCGCACCCCACCGCGTGGGAGAGCCTTTGGCCGCAATGATGTCTTTGACGCCATACGGAATGCCGTGCAACACGCCGCGGTAATTGCCGGAGGCGATCTCCTTGTCGGCCGCCGCCGCCTCTGCACGCGCGCGCTCCTCCGTCAGCGCGGCTACACAGTTCAGTTGCCCGTTGTACCGCTTCAGCCGCCCCAGATACATCATCGTCAACTCGAGCGAGGTGACCTGCCGGGTCCGGACGAGGTGAGCGAGGTGCGACACCGGCCAGAACGCCGTGGTCTCGAGCGTCTGCGGACGCCGGACCGCCGGCGCGGGCTCGAGACGAAAGGCGGCATCGGGCAGCGGTGCGCGCGGCACGCCGGCCGGATGCGGATCGAAATGGATGGGCAGCGGTGACGCATTGGTCAACGTCTTCTTGTCGATGCCCTCGGCGCCGCGCGCGAGGCTGGACAGCGAGTCAGCCAGGTCCTGGCATTCTTCGTCGGTCCAGGCCAGTCCCGCGAGCCGCGCGGATTCTCGAACCATCTCGAGCGTCACCCGTTTGGTGCCGGGCTGCATCTGTGCCCACAGCACGCCCGGCAACAGCGTCGAGGTGAGACCGGTCGAGGCAAAGAACGCGAGGAACGCGCGGCGATTCGGAACGGCCATGATCGTGACTCCCGCGCAGAGTCTGCCACAGACCCGGCGACGATGGCGGCGTTGTTCGGGGCGCTGCCGATCGCGTTGGCGGCGGGATCGGGGGGCGAAGCGTGGCGGCCGCGCGGGTTGGCGATTGTTGGCGGGCTGCTGGTATCCCAGCTCATCACGTTGTACCTTACGCCCGTGGTCTACACGTACATGGCGGCGATCTTCGCGACCCGGCGCCTGGCGGCCCCCGTGGCCGTCGCGCGCGAGTAATTGAAGGAGACGATATGAAACTCATCGTGCACGCAACGCTCATCGCCCTGTCCCTCGCCGCGCCGTTGGCCTTCCGCAATACCGGGCCCGTGGTGTTCGCGCCTGGCGATCCAACACTCGCCGCGCCCGCGTCGTGCGAAAGCCTCGCGTCGCTGGCGCTGCCGCACGTGAAGATCGACGCCGTGCAGGTCGTGGCACCAGGCGCGTTTGTCGCGCCTGGCCCCGGGCGGAGTGGAGCGCCGAATCCGTTCGCGAACACGCCGGCGTTCTGCCGCGTCACGGCGACGCTGACACCGAGCAGCGATTCCGACATCAAAGCGGAAGTCTGGCTGCCGGCGTCCGGCTGGAACGGAACATATCAGGCGGTCGGCGGCGGCGGCTGGGCAGGCGTCATCTCGTATCCGGCGATGGCGGCGGCCGTCGCGGGCGGTTATGCCACGGCGAGCACCGACACCGGTCACAAGGGCGGCACGGCGGATTTCGCGCTCGGTCATCCGGAGAAAGTGATCGACTTCGGCTACCGCGCGATTCACGAGACCACCGTCGCCGCCAAGCCGATCATCGACGCGTTCTACGGCAGCGCGCCGAAGGTGTCGTATTTCAACGGCTGCTCGACCGGCGGGCGGCAGGCGATCACCGAAGCACAACGCTACCCGAACGACTTCGACGCGATCGTCGCGGGTGCGTCCGCGTGGGACGGCATGCGCATGCACTCTGTGCGGGTGGCGATCAGCCAGATCGTCAACAGCAATCCCGACGGCGTGATTCCGACGGCCAAGTTGCCGATGATGCACGCGGCCGTGCTCGATGCGTGCGACGCGCTCGATGGCGTGAAAGACGGCGTCATCGAAAACCCGCTGCAGTGCCATTTCGACTACGCGAAGCTGGCGTGCAAGGGCGCCGACGGTCCGGACTGCCTGACGCGGGGGCAAGTCGAGTCCGCGAAAGCGCTGACCTCGCCGCTCAAGAATGCGAAGACCGGCAAGGTGATCGACGAACGCCATCTGATGCCCGGCGCGGAGCTCGGCTTTGCCACGCTCGGCGGCGCGGCGCCGCTCGGCCTGTCGGCGTCCGGCCTGGCCAACATCCTGTTCAAGGATCCCAACTGGGACTAGCGCACGTTCGAAGTAGGCAAGGATTTCGAACGCGCCGCGAAGGCCGACGGCGGCGCGCTGTTCTCCGGCGATCCGAATCTCACACCGTTCTTCGATCACGGCGGCAAGCTGCTGATGTACCACGGCTGGACCGATCAGCAGGTGACGCCGCTCGAAAGCACGATCTACTACAACCAGGTGCTGAAGACCGTCGGCAAGGATGCGGCAGCGAAAGGCATCGCGCTCTACATGGTGCCGGGCATGAATCACTGCCAGGGCGGCGCCGGCACCGACACGTTCGACAAGATGGCGGCGATTGAAGGCTGGGTGTCGAGCGGCAGCGCGCCGAAGCAGATCACCGCCGCGCATCGGACGGCAGGCAAGGTCGACAAGACGCGTCCGCTGTGCCCGTTCCCGCAGGTCGCGAAGTACAACGGCGCCGGCGACACCAACGATGCGGCGAACTTCGCGTGCGGGCTTCCCTAGACCGCGACGTTACTTCGAGACGTAGCGCATCGATAGATCGACTGCGTGCACGTGCTTGGTGAGTGCGCCAAGCGACACGTAGTCGATCCCCGCTCGCGCGAGAAATGCGAGACGGGCTTCATCGACGCTGCCCGACACTTCCAGCTTCGGCCGTGCGGCGCCGGCGGCCGCGGCGATTCCCACGGCGCGCGTCACCGCGGCGTCATCGAAATTGTCCAGCATCACGATGTCTGCGCCGGCCGCGATCGCGTCCTCGAGTTGGACCAGCGTCTCCACTTCCACTTCAACCGGCGCACCCGGAGCGATGGCGCGAGCCCGCGCAATCGCCACGGCCACACTGCCGGCCGCCGCGATGTGGTTGTCTTTGATCAGGAACGCATCGTAGAGACCGAGACGGTGATTGTGACCGCCGCCGCAGCGCACCGCATATTTCTGGGCCAGCCGATGACCGGGAATGGTCTTGCGCGTATCCAGCAATTGCATCGACAGACCGGCGAACCGTTTCGCGCTCAGACATGTCGCGGTAGCGGTGCCGCTCAGCATCTGCACAAAGTTCATCGCGCAGCGCTCGCCCGTCAGCAAGGCCCGCGAGGGGCCTGTCACCGAACACAGCATCGCGCCGGCCTCGACCCAGTCACCGTCCGCCGCTGTCCACTCGACGCGGACGCGATCGTCCAGCTGCGCGAAGACCGCGTCAAACCAGGCCGTCCCGCACAGGCACATCGCCTCGCGTGTGATCAGATTGGCGCGACCCGTGTCGGCTTCGTCAATCAACCGCGCGGTGATGTCGCCCGCGCCGACGTCTTCAGCGAGCGCGGCGCGCACGCTGGCGTCGATCGTCGCCTGAGGGACAGGATCCGCGGTCGGCCGCATCGGCATCAACGTGTCGAGGCGTTGAAGTCCAGCATGCGCTGCAGCGGCGCCATTGCGCGTTCGCACAGCGCCGCATCGAGCTCGATGACGTTGCGGTCGTGCTCGAGGCAATCCGCGAGGTTGTAAAGCGTGTTCATGCCCATCCACGGACAGTGGGCGCAACTGCGGCAGGTGGCCCCGCTACCACCGGTGGGCGCGGCGATCAGCGTCTTGTCCGGCACGGCCTGCTGCATCTTGTAACAGATGCTCTGTTCGGTCGCGACGATCAGCACCGCGTGAGGGAGGAGTCGCGCCGCCGCGATCAATTGCGACGTTGAGCCGACGGCGTCTGCCAGGGCGATCACATCTCGCGGCGACTCAGGATGCACGAGGATCGCGGCATGGGGATATTGCCGCTTCAGATCGGCGATCGCCTGCGCCTTGAACTCTTCGTGCACGACACACGCGCCGTCCCACAGCAGCATGTCCGCGCCCGTTTCACGCTGCACGTAGTCGCCGAGGAAACGATCCGGCGCCCAGATGATCCTGCGTCCTTGCCCGGCGAGATGATCCACGACCTTGACGGCGATGCTCGATGTCACCACCCAGTCGGCGCGCGCCTTCACCGCCGCCGAGGTATTCGCATACACGACGACGACACGGTCCGGGTGGGCATCGCAGAACGCGGCGAACTCGTCCGCGGGACAACTGAGATCGAGCGAGCATTCAGCCTTGAGGTCCGGCATGATGACGCGCTTGCCCGGGCTCAGAATCTTCGCGGTTTCACCCATGAAGCGCACGCCGGCGATCACCAGAGTTGTCGCGTCGTGCCGGGCGCCGAAGCGCGCCATCTCCAGCGAATCAGCGACGACTCCGCCGGTCTCCTCCGCCAGTTGCTGGATGCAGGGGTCGACATAGTAGTGGGCGATCAGGGTCGCGCGCTCGCGGCGCAGGCGCGCCTTGATCTGATCGCGCCAGAACTCGATGTCCGCGCCTTCCGGGCGAGGGGCTCGGGCGGGCCAGTGCACATCGACGCGATCGCGCAGCGTCGCCGCTCGTTGTGCGGTCGGAATCAGGAGACGTGAAGGCAAGGCCCCATTGTAGAATAGGCGGCTGAATTTCACGGAGGACAGCGATATGAACAAGCACGACCGCGGAACCCTCTCACGTCGCGCGCTGCTGCAGACCCTGGGGGTCGCGGCCGTCGCGGCGCCGCTGTCCGTATTCGCGCAGGGCCGATGCATGCTGACCTTCGGCACGCCGGCGTGCAACACCACCAGCATCACACCGATCTTCGAGCCCACCGGATGGAAGACGGTGGCGCTCGACCACATCACCTTCAGAGCCGCGGACTATCGCAAGGAAGCGGCGTTCTACGTCGCGCTGATGGGCTGGACGCTCCGCAGCGATAGCGGCACGCAAGCGGTGCTCGACATGGGCGACTGGGGATCCGCGATCTTCAAGGCTGCCGCGCCGGGCGCGTTCGACGCCGCTGCCGACGGCGATGGCCGCGGACGCGGTGGCGCCGTGCGCGTGATCGTGGAATCGTTCTCCTTCGCGATCGATCAGTGGAATGCGACCAAGGTTGAGGCAGAGCTGCGCAAGCGCGGTATGACGCCGGTCGCCGACAACGACGGCCACGGATTCGAGAGCTTCTGGGTGAAAGATCCGGACGGATGGGATCTGCAGATCAGCAACGGCAGCGGTCT
>JANYHS010000245.1 GCA_025358945.1 Acidobacteriota bacterium | reverse complement strand
CCGCCGCCGATGATCGAACTGCTCGGCATCACGCTGGCCGAAGTCGAGGAAGGGCGCGTCGTCTTCACGGCGACGTGCGAGGAGCGCTTCTACAACGGCACCGGCGTCGCCCACGGCGGTTTCGCGGCCACACTGCTCGATACGGCGCTCGGGTGCGCAATCAACTCGGCGATGCCGGCCGGGCGTCGATTCACCACGCTCGAACTGAAAGTGAACCTCACCCGTCCGATCACGCATGAGGCCGGACTGCTGCGTTGCGAAGCGAACGTGGTCCATGTCGGCGGGCGCACGGCCACCTCCGAAGGCCGCATCGTGGACAGCCGCGGCAAACTCTACGCCCACGGCACGACGACGTGCATCATCGTCGACGCGCCGAGGGGACCGCTGGAACCGTAGGAACGGCCTCGATCTATGTCCTTGCGCGCCGACGCCCGCCTGGGCCCGTATCAGATCATCTCCGCCCTCGGAGCTGGCGGCATGGGCGAAGTCTATCGGGCCCGCGACACGACACTCAATCGCGATGTCGCGCTGAAGATCCTGCCGGATGCGTTCGCCGAGGATCCCGATCGTCTCGCCCGGTTCACGCGCGAGGCGCAGACGCTGGCCGCCCTCAACCACCCGAACATCGCTGCGATCTACGGCATCGAGGAGTCGACCGGCGTCCGCGCGCTCGTGATGGAACTGGTCGAGGGCGAGGATCTGTCGCAGAAGATCGAACGCGCAACACTCACGTCTCAAGGCTCAGGATTGCCGCTGGATGAGGCGCTGCCGATCGCGAAACAGATTGCCGGCGCGCTCGAAGCCGCGCACGACGCGGGAATTGTTCACCGCGATCTCAAGCCCGCGAATGTCAAAGTGCGAGCCGACGGGACCGTGAAGGTGCTCGACTTCGGGTTGGCGAAGGCGTTGGACCGCCCAGCCGGCTCGGCCGAAGCCTCGCCCTACCGGTTGTCGATGTCGCCAACGCTCTCGATGCACGCCACGCAGGCCGGGATCATTCTGGGCACCGCCGCCTACATGAGCCCCGAGCAGGCTGCCGGTAAGCCGTTCGACAACCGCAGCGACCTCTGGGCCCTTGGTGTCGTCGTCATGGAGATGCTGACCGGCCGGCCGGTATTCACCGGCGAAACCGTGTCGCACGTCATCGCGTCCGTCCTGAAGAGCGAGCCGGACTGGACCACCCTGCCGGACGACACGCCCGCGCCGATTCGCAGGCTGTTGCGCCGCTGCCTGGAGAAGGATCGCAAGCGGCGCCGCGGCGATGGATGATCGCCGCCGCGAGCATCCTGGTCGTCAGCGTGGCCGCGACGGCGGTCGTCACGTGGGCGCTGACGCGGCCGACACCGGCGACGTTGCAGCAAGTGCGCTTCACCATCGTGCCGCCGCCCGCGCATCCCCTGGCGATTCGAGGCGCCGATCGCGACATCGCGGTGTCGCCGGACGGCAAGTGCCTCGTGTACCGCGTCGGCGTGTCAGGCGCGATCGACAACCCGCTGGCTGTGCGCACGCTCGATCAGCTGGACGCCCACCTGCTGGCGGGAATCACGAGCGCCCGCGGGCCGTTCTTTTCTCCCGATAGCCGCTGGATCGGGTTCTTCGACGGATCCGAGATCAAGAAGGTGCTGGTCGCGGGCGGATTACCTGTCACGGTCTGCCGGTTCAGCGGGTTGCCGCGCGGGGGGAGCTGGGGCGAGGACAACACGATCGTGTTCGCGACCAACGATCCAATCACCGGCCTGTGGCGCGTGCCGGCGGGCGGCGGCGAGCCGGTCGCGTTGACGACGCCGAAGGTGTCTGAAGGGGACCATCTCTTTCCATCGGTCCTGCCGGGGGGCCGCGGCGTGCTGTTCACGATTTCGCCGCCAAGCCAACCCGAGAACGCGCAAGTGGCCGTCCTGGATCTGAAGAACGGCGAGCGCAAGACGTTGATCCCCGGCGGCAGCGATGGGGCGTATGTCGCCAGCGGGCATCTGGTCTATGCGGCGGGTGGAAAACTCCACGCCGCGCGGTTCGATCTCGCAAAGCTGGAGGTTATGGGCGACGCCGTGCCCATCGTCGACCACGTGATGATCGCCACCGGCGGCGCCGGCGGCGCCATCAACTACACCGTGTCGCGCACGGGCACTCTCGTTTACGTGCCTGGCGATGCCGGTCTGCGCGCCGTGCGGTCGCTGGTGTGGGTCGATCGCCAGGGGCGCGAGACGCCGATCAACGCGCCGCTTCGAAACTACGCCTCCGCTCGTCTCTCGCCCGACGGCACGCGCGTCGCGCTCGATGTCCGGGATCAGGAGAACGACCTGTGGATCTGGGACATCGCCCGGACGACCCTGACCCGCCTGACCTTCGGCCCGGCCACTGATCAAGCACCCGTGTGGACGCCCGACGGCCGCTGGCTTGTCTTCGCGTCGACCCGAACGGGTGCTCAGAATCTGTTCAGCCAGGCGGTCGACGGAACCGGCACCGCCGAACGCCTGACGACGAGCGCGGGCGCGCAGTATCCGACGTCGATCACGCCGGATGGAACACGTGTCGTCGGGTTTGAAACAGGGCTCAAGAGCGGGAACGGTGTCTTTCTCCTTCCGCTCGCGCATCCCACCAGCCAACGGGACACCGGACCCGCGTCGGGTGCCGGCCCATCGAGCCCGCTCATCCAGACGGGCCTCAACGGAACAAACCCTGAGGTGTCGCCGGACGGCCGCTTTCTCGCGTATCAGTCAAACGAGTCGGGACGGCCGGAAATCTACGTGCGCCCGTTCCCGGACGTGAACGCCGGACGCTGGCTGATCTCGACCGGCGGCGGCCTCTTTCCACGGTGGCGCGCCGACGGCCGCGAGCTGTTCTACATGGACGAGGCTGGCACGCTCATGTCGGTGCCCATCCAATCCTCCGAGACGACGCTGCGCGCGGGCGCTGCTGGCAAGGTCTTCGACATGCTGTACGGCAACCCGGCTATCACCACCGCGTACGACGTGTCGGCCGACGGCCAGCGCTTTCTGATGATCAAAGACCCCGTGCGGTTGTTGGCGCCCACCATGGTGGCGGTGACGAACTGGTTCGAGGAGCTGAAGGCGCGCGTGCCGGCGAAATAGCGTGGCACGCGTCAGAGCTGGAGCAGGCGCTCCATGAGGATGTCTTCGAGGCTCCGGCGACTGTCGAGGACGCCGTGGATCTCGACGGTCCTTCCCGAGATTCGGTAGAGCACCCGCCACGGCGGTTCCTGCACTTCCCGCCACGTCCGGTCGTTGATCGTCCGCAGCTCCGGCGGCGTCCGGCCGCGCTCCGGAACGGTGTCGAGCGACTCGCCTCTGGCGATACTCCGCTCGACGATCGACTCCACACGCCCTGACGCGTCGCTCACCAGATAGCCGGCAATGCTCTCGACGTCGCGGAGGGCCACCTCTGTCCAGACGACGGCGTAGCGCCGGGCGCTCACCGATTCGAGGCCTTGTCGATCACGGCCTTGGCGCGACGTCGCACGTCGGCGGCCGAATAGGTGCGTCCGGTCCGCGTCAGCGATTCCTGGCTCTGCGCCAGGATCTTGAGCATGGCGAGCGTGTCCTGGAGGCGGTCGTGCTGTTCGACATCCATCACCACGACCTTGGCCTGGCCGTTCTGCGTGATGACCACGGATTGCCCGCTTTCCGAGACGTCCCGCACGAGTTCCTTCGTGCGATTCTTCAGGTCGGTGATGGATCGGACATTGGCGGCCTTCATCAGTCAGAATATAGCACGTAATTCTGACCTTCGACCCGGACCGGGTCCTCTGCCCCGACAGAAGCGTGATAGTCTACCAGCCCATCTTCTCCTGGAGCCGCCATGCCGGATCTTGTTCGCTACGAAGTGAAGGACGGCGTGGCCGTCCTGACGATCGACAACCCGCCGGTGAATGCGCTCGCGCCTGAGGTGTGGGGTGAAATCGA
>JANYHS010000240.1 GCA_025358945.1 Acidobacteriota bacterium | reverse complement strand
GAGCCCACCGAACGTGCCCATGTGCACCGGCGCCAGCGACGCGATCACGCGATCGCCGGCCGTCCGCGGCGCATGATCGAAGGTCAGCAACGGCTTGCCGGTGTACTGATCGAAGAAGTAGTCCACGTTGCTGCCGTCCAGAGTCCGCGTCTCTCCGACGCGTGTCATCACCACCAGGAGGGGCGCACGCGCCGACGCCGGCATGACGACGCGGACGAACTGCGCCGTGGGTGACGCTTGTCGCGCCCGTGCGATGAAACTCGCGATGGTCAACGGCGGCAGGCCGCCCTGCCGAGCGGGATCCGAGGTCACACGCGGTGTAACGGTCAGCGGCGAAAGGCGATTTACCGCAGTGCGAAACGGTTTCGAGAACTCGAACGCCGCGCCGCTCGCCGACCACATCACGATGAGCCCGAGCATCCAGATGCCTGCGGTGCGGTGGAGTTGCCAGGTCGTGCGCTTCCAGTTCGTCGTTCCGGGCCACCAGAGGATCACGCCGGCCAGCGACAGTACGACGAGGGTCAGACCGCCCCCACCGTTCAGCGTTCGGCCGACCGGGCCGCAGAGCAACGACTCATGAAGATCCTGCAATCGCGCGACAAACGATCGCTCTGGCAGCTGGCCAAGGACCACGCCGGTCGATGCGTCCGCGAGCACCGTGATGAAGGCGCGGCCCTTGGTCTCGTAGGCCAGGAAGTTCTGACGACCGGCCCACGGCGCATCGACGCCGACGAGCGTGTAGTCCGGATACGCAGCGCGCAACCCTTCGACGACGGTCGCCACGTCCGCCTGCGGCGCGTCCGGATGCGCCTGACGGAACAACTCCGGCGACGTCGCGCGCTGCAACTCGCTGCGAAACACCAGCACCGCGCCGGTGGCGCTGACGCCGGCGATGTACACGCCGAGGGCGAGGCCGAGCCACAAATGAATCTGAAACGTCGCGCGCTGGACGACTCGGCTCACGGTGGAATTCTATGACGGAAACCGGACGCGATTTGTCCGCATTGACGCGTCACGCGCGAGCGACTATCGTCTGTGCTGTGCGCAATCGCCAGGCTCTCGCCACCTTCGCCGGCGTCTTCGTCATCAGCGCGTTGACGTCGACGTGCTCGGCGCCCAGGCCCGCTCCCGCGCCGCCCGCTGCTCAGCAGCTCTGGGGCGACATGAAGCCGGTCGTGTCCGTCAAGGAACTGATGCGGGACTTCATCGATCCGGCCTCCGACTACGTGTTCGACGCTGTCGGCATCGTCGACACCAAGAAGAATACGGTCGAGACCGCTCCAAAGACGGACGCCGATTGGGAAAAGCTTCGCGTCGGCGCGACCATGCTGGCGGAAGGCGCGTATCTGCTGAAGGTGCCCCGCCCGTTTGCGCCGGAGGGCGACGTCAACAACAGCACGGGGCCCGACCCCGAGGAATTGTCGCCAACGCAGATCAAGGCCAAGCTCGAAGCCGATCCGGTGCTGTGGAACGCCAAAATCGAAGCGCTGCGCAACGTCGGGCTCGAGGTGCTGGAGATTGTGAAGCGGAAGGATGCGAAGGAATTGTGGGACGCCGCCGACAACCTCGATCAGGCGTGCGAGAGCTGCCACGTCGCGTTCTGGTATCCCGGCGAAGCGGCCCTGCTGAAGAAACTCGACAAGAAACTCGAAGACCTCTACGGGATCCACCCCGGCCGGAGCAACAAGCTCGGGATGGATCCAAAGTAGAGCGACCAAGTCCTACCAGCCGAGCACTTTGGCGAACAGTAGCGGCGCGACGATCGTGGCGTCGGACTCGATGATGAACTTCGGCGTCTTCGCGCCGAGTTTGCCCCACGTGATCTTCTCATTGGGCACGGCGCCCGAATAGGAACCGTAGCTCGTCGTCGAATCGCTGATCTGGCAGAAGTATCCCCAGAGAGGCACGTCCGGCACTTTCATGTCCTGGTGCAGCATGGGGACGACGCAGATCGGGAAGTCGCCGGCGATGCCGCCGCCGATCTGGAAGAAACCGATAGAGGTCGCAGGTGCGGTGCGCTGATACCACTGCGCCAGCGCCATCATGTATTCGATCCCTGACTTCATCGTCTGGACGGACGTGATGCGGCCGGCCAGGGTGTGGGCGGCGAAGACGTTGCCGAGGGTGGAATCTTCCCAGCCGGGCACGAAGATCGGCAGGTCAGCGTCGCTGGCAGCGAGGAGCCAGCTGTCGCGCGGATCGATCTCGTAGAGCGGCTCGAGCACTCTCGAGCGCAGCACGCGATACAGGAACTCGTGCGGAAAGCAGCGCTCGCCTTTCCCGTCCGCGGCGAGCCAGTGTTCGAGCACGATCCGTTCGATGCGCCGCATCGCCTCTTCTTCGGGGATGCAGGTGTCCGTGACCCGATTGAGGTGGCGATCCAGCAGCGCCTGCTCGTCGGCGGGCGTCAAGTCGCGGTACTGCGGCACGCGCTCGTAGTGCGAGTGCGCGACGAGGTTGAAGACGTCCTCTTCGAGGTTGGCGCCGGTGCAGCAGATCGCGTGTACCTTGCCGGCGCGGATCATCTCCGCCAGCGAGATGCCCAATTCCGCCGTGCTCATGGCGCCCGCCATCGCGACGAGCATGCGGCCGCCCGAGTCGATGTGGGTCGAATAGGCATCCGCTGCGTCGTTGAGCGCCGCGGCGTTGAAGTGTCGGAAGTGACGATCGATGAAGGCTGAAACGGGCCCAGTGGCGCGGCTCATGTCGCATTCCTCGGCGACGCGAATGAGAGATCCGGGCGAACTGGGTCGCGACAGGTCACCAGGCGCGGCTTACGGTTGCAGAGGCAACCGCCATCAGCACGCGAGGTGGCTGGCGATAGTTTACCTCAGAACCCCACGACGAGAGTGATGCGCGCCGTTCTTGGCAGCGTCGGATGCAGGTGAATATCGCTGATGCCGTCCGCCGGCTCTCCCGGCAAACGCGACGTGTAGGAGTAGTCGATGTCGCTGTCCTGCGCGTTGAGCAGGTTGAACACATCGACGCCCAGCTTGACGTGCTTCGCGAGCTTGTAACCGACTTCAGCGTTGATCAGACTGCTCGCCTTGGATCGCACTGAGTTGTCTTCAACCAGCGCCCGCGGTCCGAAGTACCGGAGCCGGATGCTGCCGTAGACATTGTGCAGGCTGTCGATCGTCGCACCGCCAGAAATAACGGTCGCCACCGACCCCGGGATATTGTCGCCGACCGGATCGAATTCGGTGAAACGGGCCCGCGACCAGGACACATCGCCGTCCAGAATCAGCCACGGCCGCGGCGCGTAATAGTTTGCGAACTCGAGGCCGGAGCGATGGCTCGGCCGGCTCGGCGTCGTCGTGCCCGCATCTCCCGTGAACACCAGTTCCGACGCCAGCGCGAGAGTCCACACCGTGAGGCTCGTTTGCAAATGAGGAATGGCGACCGTCCGGATGCCGACCTCCGCCCCTTTCCCACGCACCAGCGGCGTCACCGGATTGACGACGTTCCCCGACACCGGATCGCGGGTAATGGTCGTGCCGCGCGCATCGTTGCTGTGAAAACCCAGCCCGCCGTTGATATACATCTCCGTGCCTTTGAACGGGCCGATGACGACGCCGCCCTTCGGGCTGACGATCCCCTCGCGCGTCGTGCCACCGCTCACCGGGTCGCTGGCCGCCACACCGAAGCGATACCCGTCGACACGCAGGCCGGCCAGGGTGCGAAGCCAGGGCGACCACGCGATCTCGTTCTGCGCATACGCCGCGCCGCTGGTCTCGACGACCGCATCCTGACGGACGGTGTCGACGAGTTGTCGCGCCTGGGTGTGAAACAAGCCGACAGTCGTGATGTCGTCGTTGCGAATGTGAACACCCAGCGTGTTCTGGACCTCGCGGCCGTTCCATTTGTCCACGCGCCGATAGCTGACCTTACCGCCCGTGATGAAGCGGTGATCGGTCTGATGAAACTGATCGCCGTGGACGGGATCGTCGAGGAAGAACGTGAAGTTCGAAAACAGGTTGAGGTTGTAGCCGATGCCGTAGGCCACCACCTTTGTCGTGGCGTTGTTCTTCGATCGCTGCCACTCCACGGTGCCGCTGTAGCGGTAGGTGTCGCCGCCGTCGCTCGAATCCAGCGCGCCGAACCGGCTGATGATGCCCCGATCGATCGCGCGCTGCGGCACCTGGTCGGTGGAATTCCACGTCGCGCGATAGCCCATCCCGGTGACCGAGAAGCCGTGGACAGCGTCGCCCTGGCTGTAGCGCAACACGCCATTCACCTTTTTGTACGCGTCCGGGCGCACCCAGGGACCGTCGTTGTGCTCGGTCTCGAACGCCGCGAGGATGTGCCCGGCGCCAACCTCCGGCGACGCCGCCGCCATCGCCCGGCCGAAGCCTCCGCCGCCGCCGGCCACGCGAACGATCGGTGAGTCGAGCACGCTCGCGTAGTTGATGTTGGCGGAGCCGGCTGTCGCAAAGTCGCCCTGATCGGCGAAGTACGGACCCTTCGAGTACTGCACCCCGCTCACGAGTTCAGGAATCAGAAAGTTGAGATCGGAGTACCCCTGTCCGTGTGCATGCGTCGGCATGTTGACCGGCATTCCGGCGACCGTGGTCGCGAAGTCGGTTCCGTGATCGAGGTTGAATCCGCGGAGGTAATACTGATTGGCTTTGCCTTCGCCGCTGTGCTGGCTGATGACGACTCCGGGGACGGTTTCAAGGACCTCGCCAGCGCGCATGATCGGCCGCGCGTCCAGTTGGCGGGCGGTGATGGCACCCTGGCTCGCCGACTGCGCGATCCCGACAAGGTTCTCGGCCGGATTCTCCACGTCCGCAAGGTTAGCGAACGTGCGCTTGCCGGTCACCGTGACGTCCGCGCTGAGCGACAGGTGCAGCACGGCGTCGAGACGCACGGTCCCGCTCACGGCCACATCGATGTCGCGCCGCGTGCTGGCGAAATTGATCAGTGTGAACGCAGCCTGATAGTGACCCGCGGCCACGCGGTGAAGCTGAAACGCGCCCTGCGCATCCGTCACTGCGAGCAGGGGCGCGCCGGCGGCGGACTTCAGTTCGACGGTGACCCCGGGCAGGGCGCCGCCAGTCTCGTCGCGAACAGTTCCGGCCACGGCCGCCGTCTGGGCGGATGCGACGGACGCCAGGCTGCAGACCGTGATCAGGAACGCCGCACAGCGGGACAGGTTGCGATTCGACACCGTGAAAGAGTCTACGGATGGCAATCCGAGCTGGACGTGTGGCAAATTGTCGCAGTCGGTGGCGGTCCCCTTGAAAGCCGGTACACTGACGCGGCACCACATGAGTTCACGCGCGGACACTGAGCAGGCGGTTTGGTACCTGGCGGCGACGCCGGCGGCCGTGTCGCAGTGGCTCGTCCGCCTCTGGCGAGGCACAGCCACGATCGACCTCATCGTCGTGGCAACGGCGTTCATCCTGCCGTCGGGTACATTCCCGCTGCGCCGGCTCGCACCACTGCTCGCCGCGACCGCGTTTATCGGCATCGAGAGGGCCAGTCGTCGCGCGCGGGCGCAGCCCCTCTCGCGGTTCGTGACCGCGGCGCATCTTCTTCTGCAGGTCGCGCTCCTGACTGGACTGCTCGAACTGAGCGGCGGGCCGTCGAACCCGTTCAGCGTCATCTACGCCGTCCAGATTGCGCTCGCGGCGCTGACGCTCGGCGCCGGATGGGCCGCTCTCGTGGCGACGTGGTCTGTGGTGTGTTACGGCACGCTGATTTCCTGGCATCTCGAGGAACTGGTCCCCGCGCACCATCGATTGATCGACTTCCCCACGCACCTCTTCACGATGTGGCTGGCGATCGCCACGTTGATCGAACTCGCCGCGCACTTTGTCGGCACGGCCTCGAGAGCTGTGGCACGCCGCGAGGCGGAGCTGACCGTGATGCGTGAGCAGGCGACCCGTACCGAGCGGCTGGTGTCGCTGACCACGCTGGCGGCCGGCGCTGCGCACGAACTGTCGACGCCCCTTGCCACGATTGCGATTGTGTCGAAAGAGCTCGAACGCGCGCTCGAGCGAACCGCCGTGCCTGCCGAATGTTCAGCGGACGCGCGCCTGATTCGCGAGGAGGTCGACCGCTGTCAGCTGATCCTGGACCAGATGAGCGGACGCGCCGGCGGCAGTGCGGCTGAACGTCCTGAAGCCGTCAGCATCGATGCGGTGCTCGACGACGTGCGGGCGCGCCTGACGGCTGAACACGCCGAGCGTCTCCACACTGGAGTCATCGCCGGGCTTCCCGCGATCGTCGTGCCTCGCGCGGGCCTGGTGCAAGTGCTGCTCTCGCTCGCGAAGAACGGTTTCGATGCGACGCCGGGGCCGGAGCCCGTCACTGTCGACGTCGAAGCGGCGAACGGTCTCGTGCGATTCGTGATCCAGGACTCGGGTCCGGGCATGTCCGAGGACACCTTGCATCGGGCCGGCGAGCCATTCTTCACGACGAAGGATCCGGGTCAGGGTTTCGGGCTGGGTATCTTTCTGGCGCGGGCCTTTGCCGAGCGCTGCGGCGGGACCTTGTCTCTCCGCTCCGGCCGCGGGACGTCGGCCGTACTTGAATTGCCGATCACATCTATGCACATGGACGTCGCATCATGACCCCGGCGCCGGTTGAGGACGGACGCACGCTGCTGGTGGTGGACGATGACGAGACGTTTCGAACGCGAGTCGCGCGCGCGTTTCGCGACCGCGGATTCGAGGTCACGATGGCTGCGGACTACGACGAGGCGATCGCTTCGGCGCAGGTGGACACACCGGAACTGGCGCTGGTTGATTTGCGCCTGCCGACCCGCTCGGGCCTCGACGTCGTGCGACACTTGCGAGAGCTGGACGAGACGACAATCATCGTCGTCCTGACCGGCTACGGCAGCATCGCGACTGCGGTCGAGAGCATCAAGCTCGGCGCGGCGACGTACCTGACCAAGCCCGTGGACGCTGACCAGATCCTCGCAGCCTTCAACGGCCAACCTGCGGCGGCGGCCGGTCAGGCGGTGTACGCGGTACCGTCGCTGGCGCGCGTGGAATGGGAGCACATCCAGCGTGTGCTCGCCGATTGCGGAGGCAATCTCTCGCAGGCGGCGCGCCAGCTCGGCATCCATCGGCGTTCGCTGCAGCGCAAACTCTCGAAGAATCCCGTTCCCGAAGGCGCCGCGTGATCCGTCGTCTGCTCGCGACCCTTGCCGTCATCGCCCTTGTTTCGCCGGTGATGCCCGTGTCGGCGCACGACATTGTCGTCGAGCAGATCGTGCTGATTTCCGTCGAGCAGCAGGCCGATCAACTCTTCATCCGCCTCCACGTGCCGGTCTCCGTCTTCGGTAATGCGGCCCTCCCGCCGCCGGAGGCCGTCGCGGCAGATGTCGCGCGGAATCTGGATGTGCGCGTCGCCGGCGCTTCACTGCCGGACCCCATCGCGAACGCACGACTCGCCTCCGACCGCGCCTCGCTGGACATCGACCTGCTGTACGCGAGCCGAGTCGACGCGCCCGGCGTCTCCGCTCGCTTGAACGTCTTCGCGGCCGGCCAACGGCCGGTACGCGCAGTGGTCCGTCATCGGCTGGCGTCCGGACGAGAGCAGACAATCAGCGTGACCGGTCAGCCGGTGCGAGTCACGTTTGATCCTGACACGCGCGACGTCCTGCGCGATTTTGCCGCGCGAGGATTGCGCGCGCTGCTCGGTGGCGGCGATCACCTGCTCTTTCTTCTCTGTGTGCTGCTCACCGCACGGCACGGACGATCCGCCGTTGCCTTGTTCGGCGCCGCCGCGCTTGGACAGACGATCGCTGCGGCGATCACTCTTACCGCGCCGGCGCTGACCGCTGACGCGCTCACCGCTTTCGCGATGGTTGCGGCGTCAATGGTGGTGATAGCCGCGCTGCAGGCGATCGTCCACGCACAGTTGCGGTGGACACTTGCGCTGGCGTTCGCTTTCGGCGCGTTGAACGGGTTCGCCTTTGGCAACACACTGGCGGCGTCCGCGCCGTTTGCGGGTTCACATGTCAGCGTTGGCGTCGCCGCCTTCGGAAGCATCGCGCTGCTGGGCGAGTTCTGGTTCGGCGCGATTGCGTGGGCCACGCGCACGTGGATGGACGAGCGCGGCGTGCCCGAACGGTTTGTCACCATTCTCGGCTCACTCCTGATCGCGCACACCGCCCTTCACCTGGCGATGGATCGCGGCAGCGTGTTGGCGGAGTCCGGATCGTTTGGCGGCGAGCGCGCCCTGGTGTGGCTCACGTTCGGATGGGCCTGCGTGATGTTGATCATCGCGCTGTTCAACTTCGTCCGCGGCCGCACGCTCAACGCTGGCGTTCTCGGGAGCGAACCAGAACGCGCTGAGGCCGTGTGACAACCGTCGTTCAGTCTTCAGGCGGGAGGCGTCGCGGAGGGCGCGAGCGCACGGGCGTATTCGCCCTCGCCGGCATCATCGTCGCGCTTGTGGTGGTCTATCTCGCCCTGAACACCGGCAGCGGGAGCGACAGCCGCGGACTGCTGCCGTACCAGGCCCTTGCGGCCTCGCTTCCAGATACCGACCAGCAGATCCACGACGCGCTGCGAAAAGGACTGCTCGCCGCCGAAGGAGAACGATCGCGGATTTCGCGCTGGCCCGAGGTGTCGACGCTTGGCTTGCCCGCCGACGGCTACGAATGGATCCGGTTCGATCGAGGCGTGGTCACGAACTATTTCGGGACACCTCGCGATCCGGGGCAACCGGCATGGCTCCTCGAAATTCAGGAGCCGGAGCCTGGCACAGCGCCCGATCCCGCGCCGAACGACGATGAACATCATCGGCTTGCTGACGGCACGACGCTGCACGTCTACGTCTGGACCCATCGACTCGGCGGACAGGTGGCGGCCGCCTTCGTCCCACAACCGCAGAACACGGGATGGATCGAAGTGTTCTCGAAAGTGCCGAACCCCGTCTTCGCGATCAGGAGATGACTGGCATGACTCGCCTCTCGATCTGGAGTTCCGCCGTGCTCGCGGCGCTGGCCGTCCTCGCCGTCAGCACCGTGACCTCGGCGCAGGCGAAGCCGACGCTGAAGATCGGCGTGACGCTCCACCCGTACTATTCCTGGACGAAGAACGTCGTCGGCGACCTGCCGGGCTACGAGGTACGATCGATCCTGCCTGGAGAAATCGACGCCGGCGACTATCAGCCTCGGCCCGACGACATCAAGAAGCTGGTGGACCTCGACGCGGTCGTGCTGAACGGAATCGGCCACGACGACTTCATCCTGCCGATGCTCAAGGCCTCCGGCAACAGGAAGATCGTCATCATCCGCCCCAACGACATGACGCCGCAGATTCACGCTGTTTACGGAGCCGCCGTCAACTCGCACACGTTCATCTCGTTCACCAACGCCATCCAGCAGACGTACGCCATTCAAAAGGCGCTGACCGCGCTGCGACCGCTGGACGCCGTCGCCCTGCAGCGCAATGCGGGCGAATACGCGCGGCGGCTTCGGCTGATCAAGTCCCGAGCGGCCGTGCAGCTGGCCGAGGCGAAGGTCACCCGCGTCGTCACGGTCCACGACGGCTATGGATATCTGCTGCAGGAGTTCGGACTCGAGGTCGCTGGCGTCGTGCAGCCGGCCCATGGACTGACGCCGTCAGCCGCCGAGCTGCGCGACATGGTCAAGCTGCTGCAGCGTGAGAAGATCCGCGTGGTGTTCAGCGAAGAGACGTTCCCGGCGCCGATGCTGAAGGTTTTAACGGACGAAGCGCACGTGAAGGTGTACATCATCACGCATATCGCGTCTGGCGACTACACTGCCGACAAGTTCGAGCGCGAGATGCAGCGCAACGTCGACACGATGATCCGCGCGCTGGTCACTGAAGGATGATTCTCGAGATCGACAACCTCGGCGTGCGCCGGAATCGCGAGGCGCTGCTCGACGGCGTCAGCTTGCGCGTGCGACGCGGCAGCATCCATGTCCTGGTCGGGCCCAACGGCGCAGGCAAGAGCACGCTGATCTCGGCCATCCTCGGACTGATTCCCTTCGATGGCCGGATCGCGATGAACTGGACCGGCAGCGGGACGATCGGGTACGTGCCGCAGAGTTTCGCGGTCGATCCGACACTGCCGGTGACCGTCGCCGATTTCCTCGCGCTGACGCGCCAGCGCCGGCCGGTGTGCTTCGGCCTGACCGCCGCCGCCAGACTCTCGGTCGCGCGCTTGCTCGACGGCGTGGGGTTGCCGGGCCTCGAGTCACGCCCGCTCGCGGTGCTGTCCGGTGGCGAATTGCGGCGCGTCCTCCTCGCACACGCGCTCGATCCCGAGCCGGAGTTGCTGCTGCTGGACGAACCCACCGCCGGACTCGACGAGTCGGCCGTACGGATCCTCGACGAGCGGTTGCTCGCAGCCAAACGATCCGGACGCACGACGGTGTTCATGGTCTCGCACGATCTCGAGCAGGTGCGCCGACTGGCAGACGTCGTAACCGTGCTCGACCGAGGCACTGCCGGATGAGTGCCTTCTACGCCTGGATCGGCGCTCTCGCGCAGCGCGGGATTCTGCCCGGTGACTTTCAATATCCATTTCTCGTGCGCGGGTTTCTGTGCGTGCTGGTGCTCGCCCCGATCCTCGGCGGGGTCAGTCACCTGGTCGTCACGCGGCGCATGGCGTTCTTCAGCGCGGCGCTCGGGCAGGCAGCGATCACCGGGGTCGCGCTCGGCCTGCTGCTTGGCGAACCGCTCAACGCTCCGTACGGCGGAATGTTCGGCTTCTGCCTGCTCTCGACGCTGGTGATGGTTTACGTCAAACGCCACGCGACGCTGCCGCCCGACACGCTGATCGGCGTCTTCCAT
>JANYHS010000224.1 GCA_025358945.1 Acidobacteriota bacterium | reverse complement strand
GCGAAGAAGGTCCAAGTCGGCCGGCCGTTCCCGCCGATGACCACCCACATGCGCGTGTCGATCGGCACGGCCGACGAGATGGCGCAGTTCATGACCGCGTTCAAGGAAATCTTCCCCGCGAAGGCGAAGATGACGGCGGCTGGAGTCTAGGGACTACGTAGCGCGAAGGCTTTAGCCGAGCGATTGGGAGGGCGGCGGTCGAGAGATCGCCGCCCTTTTTATTTTTTCAGCAGCGCTGTCCAGTTGACGATGACGGTAATCGGCGGGGGCGCCTCTCCCTCGGCGATTTGATTCACGATGAAGCGTCGGCCGTCGGCGGTGACATCGTACTCGGCGCGCGTGCCCAGGCCGGGTCCTCCGTACGCAATGCGGCCGGCGAAGAGTGTGGCCGGGCCGTCTGCTTTGATGTCCGCAGCCAGAGTGACCAGGACACTCATCAGCGCACCGTCCGGTTGCAGGTAAAACAACTCGCGGCCGTCGCGCCGCCAACGGGACTGCATGCCGCCCGTGGTGGACAGCCGAATCTTGCCGCCGCCTCCGGGGAATCGCTGCGCGTAGATTTCAGACTCGCCCGATTCGTCGGAGGTGTACGCGATCCAGCGGCCGTCGGGCGAGATTTGTCCCTGCGTTTCATTGGCGCGCGTCTGCAACAGCGGTAGCGCCTTGCCTTCGCCGGTCAGCGGCACGAGATAGATGTCGCGGTTGGCCGCCGGACCCATCCGGGAGGACACGCCGAATCGTCGGTCCGGCGACACGCTGTCCAGCCCCCCACTACCGATGTCGGTCAGTAGCTGTTCGTCGCCGTCTCCTGACGCAGCACGGCGTGCCAGCTCCCGAGGCACTCCGATAATCCGGCCCGTCGAGCGGCTGAAGATCACGGAGTCAGCCGATGCCCACAGCGGCATGAATCCGCCGCCAGCCGACAGCCGCGTCTTGATGCCCCTGGCCAGATCGATGGTCCACGCAGCGGCGACGGTCCGCTCGTCGGTGTCGCTTACCGCGAGATGCGATCCGTCGGGAGAAAGCTGTGGATTGCGCCAGCCGCTCGGTCCGAGCAGCGTCGCGATCTGTCGGCCGCCGCGGTCACGCCATACGAGTGTTGTGCTTCTGACGACGGCCGGCTGAAACGCGATGAGCCCGCCCGGCGTGACGCTGAAATTCGTGAGGTTTTGTCCGTTGTATGCGCTGCCGGCTTCCGCGACGGCGACGTGCTCGCCGGACAGCTCGACGCGTTCCGGATCGAAATGCACGGCCGCGATCGTGCCGTTCTCCTCGACCATCAGCAGATGATCCGGCGGCGCGTACTGCGCCTCGAGGGCTGGCGCGAGCAATCGCGTCGCGGTCGAATCGAGAGAACCGACATACACGCCTTGCGGTCCCTGAAAAAGAAACCGTCGTCCGTCCTGCAGAAAGTGCGGCCGGTACGCTTCTAGTCTCAGGTCCGTCAGCGCGGTGACGTCGACCGGCGACCCGCCGTTCGCGGAAACACGCCTGATTTGCGCCTTGCGGTCGGTGCTGAAGACGATGGCGCCGTCGCGGTTCCAGTCGCCGCCGGTCCGCACACCGCTCGCGTCGCAGATGGTTTGGACCCGGCCTGTCGTCAACTCGATCTTTTTGAGCTGTGTGCGCGAAAAGAACGCGATGAATCGGCCGTCCGGCGACCAGAACGGATTCCGCGCGCCCTCGGTGCCATCGAGCGCGCGCGCGCTGGCCGCGTCCAGCGCGCGGACCCACATCTTCAGACGGTGGTATTTCCCCTCGCCCGCGATGGCGATCGATCGCCCGTCCGGCGATAAGGCCAGGGTCGCGCTCGCGCCGCTCTCCGACGGCGTCTCAGGCAGCGGTAGCTCGAAACGCATCGCCGAGGTCGTTTCATGCGGCCGAAGGAGCAACAGGCCTGCGAGCGAGAG
The DNA here is from genome assembly GCA_025358945.1 of Acidobacteriota bacterium. Taxonomy (GTDB): domain Bacteria; phylum Acidobacteriota; class Vicinamibacteria; order Vicinamibacterales; family CAVVIG01; genus CAVQFC01. The sequence continues at coordinate 3,709 of JANYHS010000224.1, read as the reverse complement.
GGACAACAGCAACAGACCGACAGTCCCCGCCGCGAACAGCCGCTCGCGGGTTCGCGAAGTTGCGCGCCCTGCGCCGAGCACCGTCTCGACGATCGGCTGCACGCTTGTCGCCGTCGTGGTCGACAACGCGGCGACGGCGAATGCCAGGTCGCTCGTCGACTGGAAACGCGCCGCCGGCTCCTTCTCGAGACATCGCTCGACGATGCGCGCGAGCGCAGGCGGAGTCATCCGGTCTGGTGTCGGCGTGATGTCCGGAGGCTGCTGATTGAGAATCGCGCTCATCGTGTCGGCGGAGGTTGCGCCGCCGAACGTGCGGCGTCCGGCCAGCATCTCGTAGAGCACGCAGCCGAAGCTGAAGATGTCGGACCGCGAATCAACGGTCAGGCCGCGCACCTGCTCGGGCGACATGTAACCGATGGTGCCGAGCACGACGCCGGCCTGGGATTGCGGCGGCATCGTGTTGAGCGCGGTCTGGCCTACCTGCGACGACGCCACGGCGGTGACTTTGGCCAGACCGAAATCGAGAATCTTCACGTGTTCGTCGCGGGTCACAAACAGATTTTCGGGCTTGAGATCCCGGTGAACGATGCCCTTGTCGTGCGCGGCGGCAAGACCGCGCGCGATCTGCAGCGCGTAGTCGAGCACCTTTCGCAGCGGCAGGGCGCTGCGCGTCAACGCGTCGCGCAGCGTCGCGCCTTCCAGCAATTCGGAGACGACGAACACCGTGCCGTCGGTCGCCGTCCCGACATCGAAGACCGCGAGAATGTTGGGATGATTGAGGCTCGCGGTTGCCAACGCTTCTTGCTCGAATCGACGCAGTCGTTCGAGATCGGACGTGAACGCCGCCGGCAGCACTTTGATGGCCACGTCGCGCTGCAGTCGCGTGTCGCGCGCTCGATAGACCTCTCCCATGCCGCCGGCGCCGAGCGCAGCGACGATTTCGTACGGTCCGAGCTTCGCGTCAGCAGGCAACGGCATCTGAACGACCGCATCTTATCCCACGCTTTCTAAACGTGGCCGCCAGGCGTCAGCCGAACGCACGGCCGCCGTGTGGTCGCCATCTTGCGTCGTCACGTCGCGTGAGTCGCGGAAAGGGGTGTTCATGGCAGAAAACGCGCGGATCGTCCACGGGGACGATGGTAGGATCCTTCACATGGCAGCAGGACGCGAGGCGACGACCGACGACCTGTATCACGTCGAGGGCAAGGCGGAAATCGTCAACGGCGAGCTGGTCCTCATGCCGCTGAGCAGCGGCCTGCATGGGTTCGCGTGCATGGGCATTTCCGCGAGCCTCTTGAGTTACGCCCGGCAGACGAAACGCGGCCACGCATTCGGCGACAGCGTCGGCTTCATCGTCAATCTACCGAACCGGCGATCGTTTGGTCCCGACGCCGCGTTCTGCACGCAACCGTTGACCGATCGGTTTGTCGACGGCGCTCCATTGTTTGCCGTCGAAGTGCGGAGTCGCGACGAGTACGGGCCCGTGGCCGAGCGCATGATGGCGGCAAAGCGCGCAGACTATTTCGCCGCCGGCACCAAAGTCGTGTGGGACGTCGATACGCTCCGAGAGCAGGTGGTGCGGGTCTATTCCGCGAATCGGCCGGAGACGCCGATGGTCTGTCGGCGTGCCGAACGTGCCGACGCGGGACCAGCACTGCCCGGCTGGTCGATGCCGGTCGACGATCTCTTTCCCGCCTGACCCGCCTCGCCTGGTGTCCTGGTGACTGAGCCGTCATTTCCGTTTGCCGATCTCGAGCTGTCGCGGCGCCTGGAGCGCGCCGAGGCGCTCAGCAACGCGCGCTTCGTCGATGCGCGGGCACGGTTGTTTCCCGACTGCGGCTCGACCTGGATCGAGGTCGCCGGCGCGCGCGCGATGTTCGACGGCCCTGCGTCGCCGATGACGCAGACATTCGGCCTCGGGCTGTTCCAGCCGGCCACGGCCGCGGACCTCGACGCGATCGAGGCGTTCTATGCGGAGCGCGCCTCGCCTGTGTTTCACGAGGTCAGCCCGCTCGCGGACGCCGGGCTGCCGGCGCTGCTCAGCGAACGGGGCTATCGCCCGTTCGAGTCCAGCAGTGTGCTGTATCAGTCAATTGATCTCGCAGGACTGAAGTCCCGCGCGACAAGTGTTGCGCACGACGATCCGAGAGTGGCGCACGACGATTCGAAAGTGGCGCACGACTTGAGTCGTGCGGTTCCCGTAGTCCGCCTGATCGAAAAAGGCGAAGAGGACGTCTACACTCGCGTCTCCGCCGAAGGCTGGAGGGAGTTCGGCGTCGGCGATCTGCTCCTCGAGGTCGGCCGCGTCAACGCCATCGTCGAAGGGCTGCGGCTTTTTCTCGCCGAGTTGGACGGCGAGCCGATCGCCGTCGGCGCGCTGGGTTTGTGCGAAGGCGTCGCCCATCTGGCCGGCGCGAGCACGGTGCCCGAAGGACGCAAGCGCGGCGCTCAACTCGCGCTCCTCGACTACCGGCTCCGTTACGCCGCGGCGCACGGCTGCGACGTCGCGCTGATGGCCGCGCTGCCCGGCAGCGGCTCGCAGCGCAATGCCGAGCGCAACGGCTTTCGCATCGCGTACACCCGCATCAAGTGGCAACGGATTTGAGGCCCACATGAATATTGCTCATGCGACGCGTCAGGGCTCAGGGCTGAAGGCGAAGGGCCTGGTCTGCGCCATCGCGATAGCGGTGCTGCCGGCGACGTTGTTCACCCAGAGCCCGAGCGTTGAATCGAAAGTCGATGCGGTGTTCGCGAAGTGGACCTCGTCGACGCCAGGCTGCGCGGTGGGTGTCGCCAGCAATGGCAAGCCGGTGCTCGCCAAGGGCTACGGCATGGCGGATCTCGAGCACGACGTCCGCATCTCGCCCGACTCGGTGTTCGAGGCCGGCTCGGTCTCGAAGCAGTTCACCGCCGCCGCCGTCATGCTGCTCGCGCGCGAAGGGAAGCTGTCGCTCGACGATCAGGCGCGCAAGTACATCCCGGAGCTTCCGGACTATTCAGCGCTAGCCTCGCCGAAGCCGCCGAGCGGCGAAGGCGGGCTGACGATTCGCCACATGTTGACCCACACGAGCGGCCTGCGCGACTGGGGCAGCGTCGCCGGCATCGCCGGCTGGCCGCGCACCACCCGCGTCCACACGCAGGCCCACATGCTCGATATCGTCTCGCGTCAGCACGCGCTGAATTTCACGCCGGGCACGCGCTGGTCGTACAGCAATACCGGTTTCAACCTGGCCGCCATGATCGTGGCCCGCGTCAGTAACTGGACCTTCCCCGAATTCACACGCACGCGGCTGTTCATGCCGCTCGGTATGTCGCACACCTCGTGGCGTGACGACTACACGCGCATCGAGAAGGGACGCGCGATCGCCTACAAGGAAAACCAGGACGGCTATCACACCGACATGCCGTTCGAGGACGTCTACGGCAACGGTGGTCTGCTGACGACGGTGGGCGATCTGTTGAAGTGGAACGAGCACTACGACACGCCGCTGGCGGCGGATGCGGCGATGCTTTCGGAACAGCAGCAGGCGGGACGCTTCAACGATGGCCGCGCGCACGGCTATGCCTTGGGTCTGTTCGTCGGCACGCACAAGGGGCTGCGCGAGGTGTTCCACAGCGGTTCGACGGCTGGATACAGCGCGTTCCTGACGCGCTTTCCGGATCAGCATCTATCGGTGGCTGTGCTCTGCAACGCCGCCAACGCGCAGGC
>JANYHS010000221.1 GCA_025358945.1 Acidobacteriota bacterium | reverse complement strand
GATCGCTGAAGCGGTGCAGCATCGCCTGGTGGTCGATTTCGGAGACGGCGCCGTCGCCGAGCCGCTCCTCGCTCTCGTGCATCTCAGACTTGATCGCGAGCAGTTCGCCGAAGGCGCTCGACGCTTCCCCGAACACGGTGTGGCCCGAATGGTTCAGCCCGTCCTGCGGCAGATAGCCGACGGTCAGCGCCGACGGCTTGAGGATCGCGCCCTCGTCAGGCTCGTCGATCCCGGCCATCATTTTCAGCAGGGTGGTTTTGCCGGCGCCGTTCGGGCCGCAGAGGCCGACGCGTTCGCGATCCGTGATCTGCCACGTGACGTGGTCGAAGAGGACGCGGTCGCCGAATGTCTTGGTGAGATCGGAGAGCTGGATCATGAAAGGGCTTAGGGTTGAAGGCTGAGGGCTTCCGGCGTACGCCCTGAGCCCTACGCCCTTAGCCCTCTCCGAGTGCCTTGGCTGCGGCCGCGAGCACTTGCGGCACGCGGAACGGCTTCGTGAGGTACCCGGCGACGCCGAGGTTGACCGCTTCGATCGCGCTCGACTCGGTGGAGAATCCGGTGATGATGATGACCGGCAGATCCGCTTTGTACCGCTTGGCTTCGCGGATGACCGTCAGGCCGTCCATGCCCGGCATCTTCAGGTCGGCGATCAGCAGATCGTACGGATAGAGACGCATGCGCTCGAGCGCCGAGCGGCCGTCCGGCGCCACGTCGACGTCGTACTCCGCGAGCGCCAGCGTCTTGGCCAGCAGATCCCGAATGCTCGCCTCATCGTCCACGACCAGGACGCGGGGGCGCGTCGAACCGGCAGCGGTCGAACGGGCCGGCGTTGCGGACGCCGGGCGCGAACCGCCGCGCGGACGCTGGCTGTCGAGCCACGCGTCGATGTCACGTTTGCGGAAGCGCCACTGGCGGCCGACGCGAACAGCGGGAATCTTTCCGGCTTTGATCAGCCGGTACACCGTGCGGAGGTTGACCTGGAGATATTCCAGGACTTCTTCCGTCGTCAGAAACGTTTCGTCAATCATGCGTTCAGCGTCCTGGTGACGGTGCGATGGGCAATTCGACGGTGAATACGGCGCCGCCGTCCGGGTGATTGGCGGCGATGATCTGCCCGCCGTGCTCCTGCACGATGCCGTACGTGATGGCCAGGCCGAGGCCGGTGCCCTTGCCGACTTCCTTCGTCGTGTAGAACGGCTCGAAGATGCGGGACAACGCGTCGTCGGGAATCCCCACGCCGGTATCGCGGACCGTCGCGATGATCCGATCGCCGGACGGAGACACGGACGTGGCGATTTCAATCCGGCCGTCCTGGCCGGTTGCCGCAATCGCGTGTTCGGCGTTCATCACCATGTTCAAAAACACCTGATGCAGCAGCAGTGGGTCGCTCTTGACCCGCGGCAGCTTGTCATCATAGTGTCGCACGACTTCGATACCCACCGCACGGTGTGCGGGTGTGCGCAGGGACAGCACCTTCTGCAGCACCCCGTTCAGGCTGACAGAGCGCAGCGTCAGGCGGCGTGACCCGGCGAAAACCAGCAGGTTACGCACAATTTTCGCGGCGCGGTCGGCTTCACGGTAAATCACCTGCATTTCCCGGCGGAGCTGTTTCGGGAAGGCGCCGGTGGTGCGCAGGAGTTCGAGGTGGCCGAGAACGCCCTGCAGCGGGTTGTTCAGCTCGTGCGCGATGCCGGCGACGAACTGGCCGAGCGCCGCGAGTTTCTCGCTTTGCGTCAGCTTCTTGCGCAGCTCTTCGCGTTCCGCTTCAAGCCGCGTCTGCGGCGTCAGATCGCGCGCGACGATGACGCTGCCGACTGGTTCGCGGTCGTGGTTGAGCAGGTCCGTCACCGTGACCATGAACGGTCCCTTCAGCACCGGATCGACGACCTCGATGGTGACGGCGGAGTCGGCGTGGGTGCGGGCCGGCGCCGACTTGTGCCGCTCAAGCCATCCGCCGAGTTCCGGGCCCAGGTGCTCGGCCAGCGGCTGGTTCAGCAGTTCTTCGCGATTGCGCCCGACGCGCGTCGCGAATGCCTGGTTCACGTGCACGATGTGGCCGCGCGTGTCGGACACGGCGACGAGGTGGGAGATGGAATCGAAGGTGTTCTCCAGTTCCCGCCGCGACCGCATCACGTCCTCGAGCAGCTGCATGTTCTCGACGGCGCTCGAGAGCTGGCGGCCGAGCTCGTCGGCGCGGTCCAGCAGATCGATTTCGCCGCCGGCTTCCACGCGCACGCCTTCGAACACGATCGTGCCGAGCGCGCGCCGGCAGCCGCGCAGCGGCACCGTCACCAGCGAGGTGACATCGTCGGCCGACGCCGACACGATTTCGGCGCGCGTCCGGCGCAGCGAGATCGCCGCGGGCGCCGAGCCGTCGTCAGCGGCGACGCGGACGCCGCGCACGATATCGACCGTGTCGGACGAGGCTTGCAGCACAAGATCGCGAGCGCGGCGATCGTGAATCCAGACGGACGTGCGGTCCGCGGCAAACAGCCGGTTGGCGCCGTAACAGAAGATGTCGAGCCCGGCGGAGAGATTCAGCGTGGCCGACAGGCTGGCGGTGAATTCTTCGAGCAGCGCGCGAACGTCGCGCTGCAGGTCGTCGGCCTGCCGCAGGTGAAACAGCTCGAGCGCGGTCATGAAGGCGTCGGCCGCTTCCACCGCGCCGACCTCGACGTCGGACGAGGTTGGCGGCTGGTCGAAGCCGACGGCCAGCAGGCCAATGCGTTCGCCGCGGCGTTCGAGCGGCAGGAGCAGCGCGGCGGGCGTCTCGAGGCGCGCGGCGAGTTCCGGCATCTGCCGCATCGTGTCGGAGACCAGCGTCGGCACGCGGCGCGCGAACGCGTCGGCAATCACGGCCGCTTCCTCGGGGCCGGGTAGCCACGGGTCGGTCTTCAAGACATCCAGATCGAAAGCCGACGTCGCCTGCAATGCGCCGGTGCGCGGGTTGTGCTGAAACAGCAGGGAGCACGATCCGCCCGTCACGTCGAGCGCGTGCTGATGCAGATGGGGCAATAACTCGTTCGGCGTCGTGCTGTGCGCAAGCAGCGACGCGAGCGGGCGCTGGGCCAGACTGCTGCCAGCCTGACGGTTTTCGGTCTTTCTGGGCATCGATTCGGATGTAGCGGGGCGCCTGAGGGACGATTCTACTGCTATCGATCGACGTGCGCCAACTACAAGGCGGATTCACGCAAGCCCTGGTCTGCCGTCTAAACCCTGCCTGAACATGTGGTTAGAGGACTACACGATATAATTACCAGACGCATGTTCTCGACCCGACTGTCGGCCACCCTTTGCCGTCTTACTAGGCAGAGACAGTCGAAAATCTGTTTCCCAGAGAGGCAGTCCGCGCTTCGCACATGACGTGGACCGACGAAGAACTCGTCGCCAAATCGGTTAGCGGCGACCACGACAGCTTCAATGAACTGGTGTTGCGGTGGGAACGTCCCATCTTCGCCCTCGCGTACCGCACCATCGGTCGCGAAGAGGATGCGCGGGACGTGTGTCAGGAGACATTTCTCCGCGCGTTTCGGGCGCTCCCCGGATTCCGGGGCCAGGCCAAGTTCTCGTCCTGGCTGTATCGCATCGCGCTGAATCTGTGCCGCGACTGGATCCGCCGCGAACGCCGCACGCCCGTCGTGCAGCCGCCCGAGGATGTCGATTTGATCGAGATGGCGGCCGCAGCCGAGCCGTCGGAATCGATCGAAGACCTGGTGGCGCGCAAGGACCTGTCGCGGCTGGTGGAGAAGGCGATGGCGCTGCTCCCGGAAGAGCAGCGGACGGCCATCGTGCTGAAGGAATACCACGGGCTCACGTTCCAGGAGATCGCCGAACTCGTCGGCTGTCCCTTGAGCACCGTGAAGACGCGCGTGTATCAAGGGCTGATTGTGTTGAGGCGCGAGCTGTCGAAGAACAGCAAAGCGATTAGATGACGGACACGCTATGACAGAGATTTCCTGCACCTACGGTGACGGTCGCGACGTGGCGATCGTTGCTTTTCTCTACGACGACGCGGACGGGAACCGGGCGGATCGGGCGCGGTTCGAGACGCATCTCCAGAGCTGCGCGCGGTGTCATGCGGACGTTGCGGGGCTGCGCGGCGTGCGCGCACAGCTCGCGCGCTGGTCGCCGCCCGAGCCGACGTTCGCACTCGGCAATCCACAATCCCCGAATCCACAATTCAATCCGCAGTCCGCAATCCGCAATCCGCAATGGTGGCGAGAGATCCCCGCATGGGCGCAGGTGGCCGCCGCGTTGCTGTTCCTCGGCGCATCCGCTGGCATCGCGAATCTCGACGTCCGATACGACCGCAACGGTCTGATCGTCAGAACCGGCTGGTCGCCGCGCGCGGGCGGGTCAGACGCGGCAGGGAATGTGGCTAAGGCCGGTAAGCCGGATGTGTCCGAGACACTGGAGCTGGTGCCGGGCACCAACAGAGTGGCGCCGCCAGCCGGCATGGTGTCGGCGAGCGGGATGACCCCGGGCGCGGGCGATGTGGTGCAGAGCCTGGTTGTGGCGGATCAATCGGCTCCCTGGCGCGCCGATCTCGCCGCGCTCGAGCGGCAGCTCAAGACCGAGTTGCGCGCCACGCAGGCATCCTCGACGGCACAGACGATCCGCACGGCGTCGACGACGGATGCCGACGTCAGCCGCGTCCGCGTGCTGCTCCAGGAAAGCGAGAAGCGTCAGCAGCGTGAGCTGGCGCTGCGCATCGCCGAGCTGCTCCGTGACGTCAACGCGCAGCGTCAGGCGGATCTCGTGAAAATCGATCGCACCCTCGGCGTAGTCACGAACAACGTCGGCGTCGAGGTGATGAAAAACCGCCAGCAGATGGACCAGATCAATCTGGCCTATCGCGCGTCACAGCGGCAGTAGGGGGACACAAGTGAAACGGCAGTCATGCATCGGTCTCGCAGGCGCAGTCATCGTCGCCGTCACGGCCGTGCCGGCGGGCGCACAGCCGGCCACGGCGCGCGCGGCGCTCGAGCAGCGGTATCAGATCGGACAGATGGAGCGCGTAATCGAGGGCGCCGTGGAGCACGGGCTCACCGTCACCCGCGATCGCGTGCAGGCGCTCGCGCAGGCGCCCGCCGAGCTGCTGGTCAGTGAGAACGCGCACGCGCGCGGTTTCCGCCTCGACGGCTACGGCGTCTTCTTCGACGTGGTCGTGCCGTCGTTCGAGACGACGTGGACGTGGAGTCTGCGGACGCTCGATCAGAACGATCTCGGGCTCGAGAGCGCGCTGCGCACGTTGCAGACGCACGTGAAGACGGACGGTGACCCCGATCTGCAGCAGGCGCTGAAGCGTCTCGAATTGCAGGTCGGTCCGGCGGTGCTTGCGCGATCATCCGCGCCAGACGACCGCGGCGCGCGCAACGCCACCGGATCAGCGGCGAGCGGCCCGGCGCCAGCCGTCACCGATCCGATCCTGATCGACCCGAACGAGGCCTACCGCACCGAAGTGCTCCAGGCGCTGAAGGACGCGATGCTCGCGCACAGCAGTTCGCTCGGCATCGGGCCAAACGAGTGGCTGGTGATTGCCGCAAAAGGCAACGACGATCGGCCGCGGCTGGCGCCCGCCGACACCGGATCGAGCACGCGCATGATTCGACTGCGCGGATCGGATCTGGGCGAGTTCCTGGCGGGCCGAATCACGCATGAAGAGGCGCTTAAGCGGATTGAGGTGCGGGTGTTCTAGAATAGCGCGCATGCGCGCCTGCGTCCGGCTGCTGTTGCTCCTCGTGATCACCTTGTCGGCGGCGTGCGGCCCGACGGTCGACCTGACCAAAGGGGTCGAGGTCGCCATTCTCAACTCGGGCTGGTACGACCTCGGGATCGTCAACGGCCAGAACAAGCTGGTCCCCACCGTCACTTTCACGATGAAGAACGTGTCGGACCAGAAACTGGTGACCCTGCAAATCAACGCGCTCTTCCGTCGCGTCAGCGAAAACACCGAGTGGGGTAGCGGTTTTCTCACCGCCGCCGGATCCCCCGGCCTCGCGCCCGGCGCGACCACCGCTCCGATCACGATCAAATCGCATCTTGGCTATACCGGCAGCGATCAGTCGCGCCAGGAAATGCTGCAGAACACCCACTTCGTGGATGCCAAAGTGGAGCTGTTCGGAAAATACGGATCGACGCAGTGGGTCCGGCTCGGCTTGTACCCGATTACGCGTCAGGTGCTGGCGAAGTAACGAGCGCGGCGAGCGTGAGGAGCGCGAGCGCGCCGTCGCTCAGCGCGAACAGCAGGAACGATCGCGGCGACTGACGGACGACGTAGTCGAGGATGAACGCCGCGGCGCCCGCCCCTTTCAGCAACGGTCCCATCACCCACAGATACGCCCGCCCGGCCCGCGAGTCGGGATCGCGATACGGAATCAGGTAGCCGGCGGCAATCGACAGGAGAAAGATCCCGTTGAGGTCGGCGTGAATCGGCGGTGTGGGAAGCGCGATGCTGAAGAACTGCGCGAGGAGCGGCCGCCCCGCGAGCATCATCACGCCGACGCACGCGTCGTAGATGCCCGAGACGGCCGCGACGGCCCGCAATCTGAAATCTGAATTCTGCAATCTGAAATTACTGAACGCGCTTCAGTTCGCCCTGATAGGTCGTCGTATGGTCGGGCGTGATCCGCACTTCGAACGTCAGGGGTTCGTAGCCTTGCGCGCGGACTTCGATCCGATGCGGGCCGGAGTCGACGTGCAGACGCTGGAAGATGCCGTCGAAGTCGTCGACCACACCGGCGAAGTAGCCGTCCACGAACACTTCCGCCTCGCGCGGTTTAATCTTCAGGCGCAGCGCGCCTTCATCGTTCGACGTATACGCGGACTGCGGATGGGTGGGGTAGCCGCCGTACCACGGGTCGTAGTAGCCGCCGTAGTAGTCGCCGCCGTACCCGGCGCCGTATCCGCCGGAGCCATAGCCGCCGTAGCCGTACGGGTCGTAGTAGCCGTAGCCGCCGTAGTATCCGCCGGGAATGAAGACGCCCGTCCCGCCCGTGGGTGTGGCCGGTACTGAACCACGCGGAACCGCAGTGCCGACCGGTGTGTGACCGTCGCGCGGACGCGAATAAATCGGCACGCCGTCGCCGGCGCCGTTCGTGCCCGCGTCGCGCGTGCCGCGTCCTGTCGGTTGTTGGCGTCCGCTCGTGCCCCGCGCCGGTGTGCTGCTGCCGCCCGTGTCGGCCGTGCCGGAGCCGCCGCTTCCGGATGTCGTGCCCGATCCGCCGCCTGCGCGCGCGCCGGATCCGCTGCGTTCACCGCTGCCGGCGCGGGGTACCGCGTATCCTCCGCTGCCGCCGGTCGCGCCACCGCGATCGCCACCCGATGACGAACCGCCACCGCTACCGCCACTGTACCCGCCGCCGCTGCGCGAGCCACCGCCGGACGACTGACCGCCGCCACTCGACGAGGAACCGCCGGGGCTACCCGATCCACCGCCTGGCGCAGATGTCGCGGGCGCGGCGGCCGGTGCTGCCGCTGGCGCGCCACCGCCGCCGCGAACTTCGCCGCGTTCCTGGGCAGCCGCACCCTGAGCCGACACGGGGACGACAAGCAACCACGCGGGGATGATGACCGCCAGGGCGGCTGCGGTGAGGACGGGAAGCGTCTTGGTCATGGCGAAGTACCTCTGAAGGTGAAAAAAGTGCAACTCACCTGCCATCGCGATGGCATCAGTATCGGCCCAAAACACAGGATTTGCACGATCTAAAGGGACGGAATTTGTCCACGGCCGCGGTCGTACGTCCCGTTTTCTTGACACCCAGATCTGTGGCCGATACAGTCAGAAAAATCGATGTTTCACAGCACAACTATCCTTGCGGTTCGCCATCGCGACCGTGCCGTCCTGGCCGGCGACGGCCAGGTCACCTTCGGCCAGACCGTCGTCAAACACGGCGCGAAGAAAATTCGCCGCCTTTACAACGATCGCGTCCTGGCCGGCTTTGCCGGGTCCGCCGCTGATTCCTTCGCCCTGTTTTCCCGCTTCGAGGCCAAACTCGAGCAGTACCGCGGCAACCTCGAACGGTCGGCGGTCGAACTGGCCAAAGACTGGCGGTCGGATCGCATGTTGCGGCGCCTGGAAGCGATGCTGATCGTGCTCGACAAGTCGGCGACGTTCCTTCTGTCGGGCACTGGCGACCTCATCGAACCGGACGATGGGATTGTGGCGATTGGCTCGGGTGGGCCGTATGCGCTGGCGGCGGCGAAGGCGTTGGCCAATAACACCGATCTCGATGCGCGCGCGATTGCCGAGAAGTCGATGGCGATTGCCAGCGAGATCTGCATCTACACGAACGCGAACATCTCCGTGGAAGAGTTGTAGTGGCCATCCTGTTGCCGGAAACCACCCGATCGTCGGCGGGGACGCTGACGCCGCGGCAAATCGTCGCGGAACTCGACAAGCACGTCGTCGGTCAGAAAGCTGCGAAGCGCGCCGTGGCGATCGCGCTGCGCAATCGCATGCGCCGGCAGAAACTGACGCCGGAACTCGCCGAGGAAATTGCGCCGAAGAACATCCTGATGATCGGGCCGACCGGCGTCGGCAAGACGGAGATCGCCCGGCGCCTGGCGAAGCTCGCGCAGTCGCCGTTCCTGAAAGTCGAAGCGTCGAAGTTCACCGAGGTCGGCTACGTCGGCCGCGACGTCGAATCGATGATTCGCGATCTCGCGGAACTCGGTGTCGACATGGTGCGCGCCGAACGGCTGGTCGAGGTGCGCGGCAAGGCGAAACAGAACGCCGAGGAGCGTCTGCTCGATATCCTGCTGCCGCCGGCGCGGCCGATCGCGCCGGACGAGGAACCGGGCGTCGTGCGAGATGCGCAGCAGCAGACGCGCGAGCGTTTCCGCGACCAGCTTGGTGACGGCCGCCTCGACGCGCGCGTGGTCGAGCTCGATGTCCGTGAGAAGTCGTTTCCGTCGTTCGAGATCATCGCCGGGTCGTCGATGGAAGACGTCGATATCAACCTCAAGGACATGCTGCCCGGCCTGTTTCAGGGCAAGAACAAGAAGCGCAAGCTGAAAGTGCCCGAGGCGCTCGACTACCTGACGCAGGAAGAAGAGCAGAAGCTGATTGACATGGACAGCGTCGCGCGCGCGGCGGTGGAGCGCGTCGAGCAGGCGGGGATCATCTTCCTCGACGAGATCGACAAGATCGCGGGCCGCGAAGGATCGCACGGCCCCGACATCAGCCGCGAAGGCGTGCAGCGGGACATCCTCCCGATCGTCGAAGGGACGACGGTGAACACCAAGTACGGCATGGTTCGCACCGACCACATCCTGTTCATCGCCGCCGGCGCGTTTCACGTCTCGAAGCCGTCCGACTTGATTCCCGAACTGCAGGGACGCTTTCCGATCCGCGTCGAACTCGAGCCGCTCGGTAAGGACGAGTTCGTGCGCATCCTCACCGAGCCGCGCAACGCGCTGCTCAAGCAGTACACGGCGCTGATGGACACCGAAGGCATCGACCTGACGTTCACCGATGATGCGATCCGCCGCATCGCGGACTTCGCGCAGACGGTGAACGAGCGGACCGAGAACATCGGCGCGCGCCGCCTGCACACCGTGCTCGAAAAACTGCTGGACGAGATCTCGTTCGAGGGCCCGGACCTCGAGAACAAGACCGCGATCATCGACGAGGCGTACGTCACGAAGATGCTCGCCGACATCGTCAAGGACGAAAACCTGTCGCGGTACATCCTGTGATCGAACGGAACAAGCAAAAACCGCCGAGTACACAGAGGGCGCGAAGTATTGTGTGCTCTGCGATCGTTGCGATCTCCGCGGTTGTTTCTTTTGGCTGCGGCAAGAAAGGTCCGCCGCTCGCGCCGCTCGTCAAACTACCGGTGGCGCCGGCCGATCTGTCGGCGGCGCGGCGCGGCGACACGGTGGATCTGGCGTTCACCGTGCCGAGCGTCAACACCGACGGGACGCGTCCCGCCAACGTCGCGCACGCCGAGGTGTATGCGATCACCGTGGCGGTCACCGTGCCGCCGCTGTCGGATGCGAGCGTGCTGAAATACGGCGCCAGGGTCGGCCGTGTGGAGGTGAAGGCGCCGCGCGATCCGAACCTCACGGCTGACGAGGACGACCCGTCCGACGAAGTGGATGCGCCCGAGGGCAAGGGGCTCGACCAGGGCGCGCCCGCGCGCATCACTGAACCGCTGACGCGCGACATGCTCAAACTGGTCGACGTGCCACGCGACAAGAACCTGCCGCCCCTCCCGAAACAGACCATCACCGACGGTCCGCTGCTCGGACCGCCGCCGACCGTCACGTTACGGACCTACGCCGCGTTCGGCACCTCGACGCGCGGCAAGAAGGGTCCGTTGTCGAGGCGCGTCACGATCCCCCTGGTGCCGCCGCCGCCGCCGCCCTCTGGCGCCGCGATCACCTACGACGAGACGGCCATTCAACTGACGTGGTTGCCTGTCACTGTCGGGGACGGCTCGGCCGCCGCCGATGGCGAGGTGCTGTTGGCCCGGCCGCTCGGTCCTGCGCGTCCGACGATCACCTATCACGTCTACGACGCCACAACCCCCGAGGCCGCGGTCAGGCTGACGAAGGCTCCGCTGGACGTTGCGAAGTACACGGACAGCCGGATCACGTGGGGCCAGAAGCGCTGCTACGTGATTCTCGCGGCACAGACCGTCGCCGGCTCGACCATCGAAAGCGAGGCGCCGCCCTCGATTTGCGAGACGCTGGTCGATACGTTCCCGCCCGCCGCGCCGAAGGATCTCAAGGCGATTGCCAGCGAGGGCGTGATCAGCCTGATCTGGGAGCCGAACGCCGAAAAAGATCTCGCCGGCTACATCGTGCTGCGCGGCGTCGAGCCGGCGCAGACCCTCGAGCCGATCACGCCCGAGTTGGCGCCGATCGTCGAGACGTCGTTCAAGGACACGGTCACGCCGGGCATTGCGTATGCGTACGCCGTGCGCGCCGTGGACAAGGCCGGGAACATGAGCCCGGTGTCCGTGCGCGTCGTTGAAACCGCCCGCTGACAGCTGTCAGACGACAGCTTTCAGCTAGAATGTTTTTCCCGATGGAAAAAATCTACCGCGTCGCGCAGGACGGCGACACATTCTGGGCCGTCGAGCGCGACGGCGAGCTTCGCCGCGCGGGCGGCGATCCGTTCACCGCGCTGACTCCGGGCGCGCCGGTGCGCGGCGGACTGGGTGGCGTCTCGCTGCTCGCGCCGGTCCGGCCATCCAAGATTGTCTGCGTCGGACTCAACTACAGGGATCACGCCGGTGAAGTAGGGAAAGCCCTGCCGCCAGAGCCGCTGCTGTTCATCAAGCCGGCGTCGGCGGTCATCGGGCCCGGCGATCCGATCCGGCTGCCGCCCGGAGTCGGCCGCGTCGATCACGAAGCGGAACTGGGCATCGTGATCGGGCGGCGTGCGCATCGCGTCGCCGCGGCAAAGGCGTGGGACTACATTCTCGGATTCACCTGCGTGAACGACGTGACCGCGCGCGATCTGCAGAAGAAAGACACGCAGTACACGCGGTGCAAGGGCTTCGACACCTTCGCGCCGATCGGTCCGTGCATTGCGACCGGACTCGGGCGCGGGCCGCGCGGTGTCGAAGGGTGGGTGAACGGCCAGCGCCGTCAGGCGTCGAGCACGCAGCACCTCATCTTCCCAATCGAGCACCTCGTGGAGTACATCACGTTCGTGATGACGCTCGAGCCGGGCGACATCATCTCCACCGGCACGCCCGAAGGCATCGGTCCGCTCGCCTCGGGAGACTCCGTCACGATCACGGTTGAAGGCGTCGGCGAACTCACGAACCCGGTTCAGGACGAGTAGAGGCTGTTATGAAACTGTTCATCGACTCCGGCAACATCAAAGACATCGAAGCCCTGGTCGCGATCGGCATCATCGACGGCGTGACGACCAACCCGTCGCTGCTGGCGAAGGAGCCGGGGGACTACCGCGAAAACCTGAAAAAGATCTGCCAGATCGTCAAGGGCCCGGTCAGCGGCGAGGTGACGGCGATTGATGTCGCCGGGATGCTCGAACAGGGACGCGAGATCGCGAAGATCGATCACTACATGATCGTCAAGGTGCCGCTGACGCGCGCCGGCATCCAGGCGTGCAAGACGCTGTCGAGCGACGGCATCCGCGTCAACGTGACGCTGTGTTTTTCGGCGGCGCAGGCGCTGCTCGCCGCCAAGGCCGGCGCGACCTACATCAGCCCGTTCGTCGGCCGGCTCGACGATGTCGGCACCAACGGCATGGGGCTGATCAAGGAGATCATCGAGATCTACAACAACTACGACTTCACGACGGAAGTCCTGGTGGCCAGCACACGCAACCCGATTCACATCGTCGAGGCGGCGCGGATGGGCGCGGATATCTGCACCTGCCCGCCGGCGCTGATCGACCAGTTGTTCAACCATCCGCTGACCAACATCGGCCTGGATAAGTTCCTGAAGGATTGGGAAAAATCGCAGGCTGGAAAAGCCTGAGCCCCAGGCCGCCAGTCCCCACATGAAGCCAGAAGACGTCCTCGCGGATCTCGAGCGTCGCGCCGAACTCGGCGGCGGCGCAGAGCGGCAGAAAAAGCATCACGACGCCGGCAAGCTGACGGCCCGCGAGCGGATCGAGCTGCTGTTCGATCCCGGCACGTTCGAAGAAGTCGACAAGCTCGTCACGCACCGCTGCCGCGATTTCGGCATGGAAAATCAGATTGTGCCGGGCGACGGCGTCGTCGCCGGCCACGGCCTCGTCGACGGCCGGCAGGTGTTCGCGTTCGCGCAGGACTTCACGGTGTTTGGCGGATCGCTGTCGGAGACCAACGCCGCGAAGATTGTGAAGATCATGGATCTCGCGATGAAGCTGGGGGCGCCGGTCGTCGGCCTGAACGATTCGGGCGGCGCGCGCATTCAGGAAGGCGTCCTGTCGCTTGGCGGCTACGCCGACATCTTTCTTCGCAACACGCTCGCGTCAGGCGTGATCCCGCAGATCTCCGCGATCATGGGCCCGTGTGCGGGCGGCGCCGTCTACTCGCCGGCGATCACCGACTTCATCGTGATGGTGAAGGACACGAGCTACATGTTCGTGACCGGCCCCGACGTGCTGAAAACCGTGACGCACGAAGAAGTCTCGAAAGAAGAACTCGGCGGCGCGATGACCCACAACGCGACCAGCGGCGTCGCGCACTTTGCGACCGACGATGACCGCGAGTGCCTGGGGCTGATCCGGGATCTGCTGTCGTTCATGCCATCGAACAACCTGGATGACCCACCGCGGGCGCGGACCAGCGATTCGGCCGACCGCGAAGATCCGGCGCTCGATCGCATCGTGCCGGCGTCGCCCAATCAGCCGTACGACATGCTCGACGTGATCCACCTGATTGTGGACGAGGGATATTTTCTCGAGGTCCATCAGCACTACGCGAAGAACATTCTGGTCGGCTTCGCGCGGCTCGACGGTCGCCCGGTCGGCATTGTCGCGAACCAGCCGGCGGTGCTCGCGGGCACGCTCGACATCGATGCGTCGGTGAAGGGCGCGCGGTTCGTGCGTTTCTGCGACGCGTTCAATATCCCCCTGGTCACCTTCGAGGACGTCCCGGGTTTTCTGCCGGGGACCGTGCAGGAGTACGGCGGGATCATCCGGCACGGCGCGAAACTGCTGTTTGCCTACGCGGAGGCGACGGTGCCGAAGGTGACCGTCATCACGCGCAAAGCGTACGGTGGCGCGTACTGCGTGATGTCGAGCAAGCACATCCGCACCGACTTCAACTACGCGTGGCCGACGGCGGAGATCGCCGTCATGGGACCCGAAGGCGCGGTCAACATCCTCTACAAGCGCGAACTCGACGCGGCGGCGGATCCCGCCGCGGCGCGGGCCGAGAAGGTCGAAGAGTTCCGCGAGAAGTTCGCGAATCCCTACATCGCCGCCTCGCGCGGATTTGTCGACGAAGTCATCCGGCCGAGGGAGACGCGGCGCAAACTGATCACCGCGCTCAATAATCTGGACAACAAGCGCGACAAGAATCCGCCGAAAAAACACGGCAACATGCCGCTCTAACGCGACGATTCCGCAGCCGGATTATTGGATCGCTGCGGCAAGACTGTCCATGCATGTGCAACCAGACATTCTTGTCCGTTGACATTTGGTGACACTCGCCTCAGTCTGCACCGAACCTGTCACAACCCGGGTGTTCAGTACGGAGGAATGTCAATGCAGCGACTCAGATTGATTGCGGCGGCAGCCGTCGCCATCGGGCTTCTCGCCGCGCCAGCGCGGGCGCAATCCACCGCCACGCTCCAGGGAATGATCACCGACGCGCAGGGTGGTGTGATGCCAGGCGTGTCGGTCACGATCCGCAACACCGCGACCGGTTCCGAGCGCGTCTTGATGACGACGGCCGCCGGAGAGTACGTGGCGGCGTCGCTGCAGCCGGGCCACTATCAGGTGGTGAGCCATATCGAGGGATTTTCTGAGCAGACGCGTGATCTGGATCTGGGCGTCGCGCAGACGGTGGTCCTCAACGTGAAGCTCAACGTCGGAACGCTCGCCGAAAACGTGACGGTGAGCGGTGCGGCGCCGCTCATCGAGACCGCCACCGTCTCGGTCGGCCAGGTGATGGCCGAGCGCACGGTGCAGGAGATTCCGCTCAACGGCCGGCACTTCGTCGATCTCGGGCCGCTGATGCCGGGCGGCGTCACGCCGCCGCAGAACGCCGGGCTCAGCGCGCCGCTGCGCGGCCAGGGTTCCTTCTCGTTTTTCTCGGCGGGCAACCGCGAGACCTCCGTCAACTTCATGCTCAACGGCATCAACCTGAACGACCTGTCGAACAGCCAGGTGACGTTCCAGCCGTCGATCAACACGGTTTCGGAGTTCAAGGTCGACAACTCGACGTTCAGCGCGGAGTACGGCCGCAACTCCGGTGCGATCGTCAACGTCGCGACACGGTCTGGCGCCAACGCCTTTCACGGCGAAGGCTTCGAGTTCTACCGCGACGACAAGTTTGACTCGCGCAATGTCTTCAACCCCGAGTCCTCCACATCGGCGGCCGGGGTCACGACGCCCAACCCCAAGTCGCCGTTCAACCGCAAGCAGTTCGGCTTCAACCTGGGTGGGCCGATCGTGAAGAACAAGGCGTTCTTCTTCTTCAGCTACGAAGGGCTGCGGCACCTGCAGGGCGTCGATCTGAGCGCCGGCGTGCTGACCGACGCGCAGCGCGCGGGGGTCACCGATCCCGTGGCGAAACGTCTGCTGCAGTACATCCCGCTGGGCAACACCGCCGATCCCAACGGTCAGGCGCGGCTTCTGGCGTCGGGCACGGCGCCGGTCAACATCGACCAGAACACCATCGATCTCCGGCACACCATCAGCCAGAGCGATGAACTGCACGGCTACTACGCGTTCCAGAAGGATTTGCGGCAGGAGCCGAACGCGCAAGGCAACACCGTCCCCGGCTTCGGCGACACGCGCGGCGGCAAGCGGCAGATCATGACGCTGAACGAAACGCACATCTTCAGTCAGGCGCTCGTGAACGAAGCGCGGGTCGGCTACAACCGCATCAACATCAACTTCAGCCCGCTCACCGTCGTCAATCCGGCGGACCTCGGCATCAGCAACGGCATCAACTTCCCGATCGCGCTGCCGCAGATCAGCATCACCGCGCTGGGGCTGAACCTCGGCGGTCCTGCCGGATTCCCGCAGGGACGCACGGTGCAGACGTCGGTCGCGTCCGACACGGCCACGTATCTGCACGGCAATCACATCGTCAAGTTCGGCGGTGAGTTCCGTCACACCACCGTCGCCACGTTCACCAACGATCCCGGCGCCTTCACGTATGCGACGGTCGCCGCGTTCCAAGCCGGGCTGGGCAACGCGTTCAGCATCACGCTCGGCGATCGGGCGGCGGAGCTCCACATCAACACCACCGGCGCCTTCGTGCAGGACAGCATCTCGCTCGGCTCGCGCGTGAAGCTGGACGTCGGGCTGCGCTACGACTACATCGGCGCGCCGACGGAGCCGACCAACAACCTGGTGTTGTTCGATGCCTCCAAGATCGCGCTCGTCCGGCTCGGCGCCGGCATCGACCAGGCCCACCAGAACGGCAGCGACCTGCAACCGCGCCTCGGCGTCATCTGGAATCCCACCGGCGACAGCAAACTCGCGGTCCGCGGCGCCTATGCCGTGATGGTGAACCAGACCAACACGGGGTACATCGCCGGGTCGTCCTCCAATCCACCGCTGGCGGTACCGCTGAACGTGTCCGGCGCCGTTCGCCTCGACAGCGCGCTTGCCACCGCCCAGGCGTCCGGTCTGGCGCCGACCACCACCAACCCGAACTTCCAGCCGGGCCGGATGCAGACGTGGAACGTCAACGTCGAGCGCGAGTTCGGCTTGACCGGTTTCATGTTCGGCTATTTCGGCTCGCACGGCGATCGCCTGCGCGTCCCGGTGAACATCAACCAATTCATCACCGGGACGACGACGCGCCCGTTCCCGGCATTGTCGGCGTCGAGCCCGATCCTTCCTGGCTCCACGCTTGGCAACATCACCGAAGTGCAGAGCACCGGCTGGTCGAATTACAAAGGCCTCTGGATCACCGCGAACCGGCGGATGTCGAAGGGGCTGCAGGTCAGCACCTCCTACACGCTGTCGAAGTCGGAGGATACCAGCTCGTATGACGGCACGTTGACCGCGCAGAATAATCTGGACTTCGCGGACAGCTACGGGCCGTCGGACTTCGACACGCGGCACCGCTTCAGCCTGAACGGCACGTACGAGCTGCCGTTTCACGGCAACCGATTCACGGATGGCTGGCAGGTGACCGGCGTCCTGCAGCTGCAGTCCGGCAATCCGCTGAACGTGGTCACCAACATCAACACCTTTACCGGCAACGCGACCGTGCGGCCAGATCTGATCGGCGATCCCGCCATCATCGGATCGGCGACGCAGTGGTTCGCCAACAGCGTGTGCGACCCGCGTGTCGTCACGGGCGGCGTCGGCGCCTGCACGTCGAGTTCCGTGTTCGCGCTGCCGATTTCGGCGGCCGGCGTGACGCATTTCGGCAACCTGCCGCGCAATGCGATTCTCGGGCCGGGCTTCAGCGACACGGACCTGTCGCTCATCAAGAACGTGAAGCTGACCGGGAGCGCTCGCGTGCAGCTGCGCGTCGAGGTGTTCAACCTGTTCGATGTGGCCAACCTCGGACAGCCGGGGCGGACCGCGCTGGTCGGCAGCACGGTGTTCGGTGTCATCACCAACACCCGCTTCGCGACCGGTGACTCCGGGTCGTCGCGGCAGGTGCAGTTCGCGGCGAAGTTCCTCTTCTAGGTCAGGTAGGTCAGGTCGGTCGCGATACACTACGGCGCATGCGAACCTTGCGTCGAGTGTTTCCGGCCTGCCTGGCCGCTCTGGTGTTCGTCACGCCGTCCGCGCAGGCTCCTGCGCCCTTCCGTCTCGAAGAAACCACCATTGCGCAAATCCATTCCGCGTTCCGCGATGGATCGCTGACGTGCCGCGGGCTGGTCGAGCAGTACCTCAAGCGCATCGACGCCCACGACAAGACAGGTGCGGCGCTGAACGCGATTGTGATGACCAATCCCGCCGCACTGACGACGGCTGACGATCTCGATCGCCGCTTCCGGCAGTCGGGACTGGTCGGGCCGATGCATTGCATCCCCATCCTCGTGAAGGACAACTACGAGACGGCCGACATGCCGACGACCGCGGGCTCGCTGTCCCTTCAGGGCATGATGACCGGCAAGGACGCGTTCATCGTCAAGCGCTTGCGCGATGCCGGCGCGGTGATGATCGCGAAGTCGAACATGGCGGAGTTCGCATTCAGCCCGATCGAGACGGTGAACTCGATTCTCCCCGGCTACACGCGCAACCCGTACGACACCAGCCGCGTGACTGCCGGCTCCAGCGGCGGATCTGCGGCCGGCACTGCCGCGAATTTTGCCGTCTTCGGTCTGGCCAGCGATACCGGCGATTCGATTCGCGGTCCGGCCGCGCACCAGGCGCTCGTCGGTCTGCGCTCGACGATGGGGCTGGTCAGCCGATCGGGTGTGGTGCCGCTGAATCTTGGCGCCGACATCGCAGGCGCGGTGACGCGTACGGTTGCCGATACCGCGGCCGTGCTGCAGGTGATCGCCGGGCCGGATCCCAGCGATCCGATCACGGCGGACGGTCGTGATCACGTGGCCACCAACTACGCGGCATCGTTGCGCGGCGACGGCTTAAAGGGCGCGCGCATCGGCGTGCTGCATCAGGCCTACGACACGCCGACGCTCGATCGCGATGTCGACGCGGTGTTCACGAGCACGATCGGCGAGTTGCGTCGCCTCGGCGCCGAGGTGTTCGATCCGGTGGAAGTGGCCGGTCTCAGCGAGATGCGGCGCGGCCAGGGCGGCGGGTGTAATCAGTTCAAGTACGACCTGAACCAGTATCTCGCGCGGCTGGGCGACAAGGCGCCGATGCACTCGCTCGAGGAGATCATCAAGTCGCGCCGCTTCCATCCGTCGATTCAGTCGCGGCTCGAGAGCGCACAGGCCGGCGACGATACGCCGGGGCAGACGCCGGGATGCCTGGGTCGGGACGTCTACCGCGACCGTCTGCGCGCCGGCGTGCTGGCGCTGATGGACGGGTCGCGCCTCGACGCGCTGATCTATCCGACGTGGAGCAACCCGCCGCGGCTGATCGGCGACCTCAACACGCCGGGCGGCGACAACAGCCAGCTGTTCGCGCCGAGCACCGGCTACCCGGCGATTACGGTGCCGATGGCCTTCACGCGCGGCGGCACGCTGCCGGCAGGGCTGCAGTTCTTCGGCCGTCCGTGGAGCGAAGCCACGCTCCTCACCTTCGCCTACGCGTACGAGCAAGGCACGCACCACCGGCGGCCGCCGTCGAGCGCGCCTCCCCTCCAGTAGAATAGAGGCCCCCGCGTCCTCTGTGGTGGAGAGTTGTGATCCGATGCAGAAGATTCTCATTGCCAACCGTGGCGAAATCGCCGTGCGCATTATCCGCGCGTGCCGCGAGCTGGGCGTGTCTCCCATCGCCGTCTATTCCGAATGCGATCGGACCGCGCTGCACGTGCGCTTCGCGGACGAGGCGTATGCGATCGGCCCGAGCGCGCCGCGCGAAAGTTATCTGCGCATCGACGCGCTGATCGACGTCGCGAAACGATCCGGCGCCGACGGTGTGCATCCTGGCTACGGGTTCCTCGCGGAGAATGAAGACTTCGCCGCCGCCGTGCGCGATGCCGGCCTGACGTTCATCGGCCCGACGCCGGAAGCGATCGAGACCATGGGCAGCAAGACTGCCGCGCGCACGGCCGCCAGGCGCGCGGGCGTGCCGGTGGTGCCCGGCACGGAAGATCCGTTCGCGCCTGACGTGCCTGACGCGGAGATCGCGAAAGCCGCCGCGGCGATCGGGTATCCGCTGCTCGTGAAGGCAGTCGCCGGCGGTGGCGGCAAGGGGATGCGAACGGTCACCGATCCCGCAGATCTGGCTAACGCGGTGCGCGCGGCGAGGTCGGAAGCTGGCGCCGCGTTTGGCGACGCCGCCGTCTATCTCGAGCGTCGGCTGACGCGCCCGCGCCATATCGAAGTGCAGCTGCTCGGCGACGCGCACGGCACGGTGCTGCCGTTTGTCGAACGCGAATGCTCGATTCAGCGCCGCCACCAGAAGGTGGTGGAGGAAACGCCGTCGCTGGCCGTCTCGCCTGGGCTCCGCGCGGCGATGACATCGGCGGCGGCGTCCGTCGCGAAAGCGGTGGGCTACACCAATGCCGGCACGATCGAATTTCTCCTTGACGAAGACGGCCGCTTCTATTTCCTGGAGATGAACACGCGGCTTCAGGTCGAGCATCCGATCACCGAGATGGTGACGGGCGTCGATCTCGTCCGCTGGCAGATCCGGATCGCGCGTGGCGAGAAGCTCGACATCGATCCTGCGCAGCTCCTGACGCCGCGCGGCCATGCGATCGAGTGCCGCATCTACGCGGAAGATCCCGACAACAACTTCCTGCCCTCACCCGGACGGATCCAGCAGTTGCGTGTGCCGGCTGGACCCGGCATCCGCGACGACAGCGGCGCGACCGCGGGTCTGGACGTGCCGATCTTCTACGACCCGATGATTTCGAAGCTGATCGCGTGGGCCGAAGATCGCCCGCTCGCCATCAGCCGCATGCGGCGCGCGCTCGGCGAGTACCTGGTCACCGGCATCAAGACGACGGTGCCGTTCTTCTCGTGGCTGCTGGCGCAGCCGGAGTTTGCCGACGGCCGGTTTCACACCACGTATCTCGACGAGGTGCTGCAGGCGCGCAACGGCCGGCCGTTCGTCGACGTGCCGCCGGAGACCGAAGACCTCGCGGCGATCGCTGCAGCGATGGAAGCCGTCCTGTCGCCATCGGCGCTGGTGGCCGACGCGTCCGGCGCTTCAACCGCGAGTGTCACCGCGCGGCGCTGGCGGGCGCGAGCGCGTGCCGAGGGATTACGTTGAGGAACGCAACTGCCGCTGACCCCGCGAAGGAGGTCGGCCGGTAGATGCAGTACGAGATCGACATCGGCGGGCGCCGGCGGCAGGTCGTGGTCACGCGCGCGGGCGACGGATTTGTCGTCTCCCTGGATGGCTGTACGCGGCACGTTGACGCCGCGCGCATTGACGCGCACACGCTGTCGTTGCTGATCGGCGTCGGGGCGGGCGTTCAGGCTATCCCGAGCGAGAATATTTCATCGAACGAAGTCAGCGTCGCCACGGATCCGGTCAGCGGTCAACTGACCGTGCACGTCGGCTCGACGCCGGTTGCCGTCTCCCTGAATGGCCGGCGG
>JANYHS010000208.1 GCA_025358945.1 Acidobacteriota bacterium | reverse complement strand
GGTAAAGGGCACCAGCATGTCGCCCTGCGCGAGTAGCGGCAGCGCCCATTCCGGAATACCCGCGATGCCGAGGCCTGCCATCGCGAGGCTACCCTTCAGAATTGTTCGCCGCGTCGTTTGATTGTTCATGTTTGTCCCTTTCGGTGACGAATCGTACAATTCGCTTCGGCCAATATCAAGGAGTGTCCGCATGGAACGAAAAAAGGCGTCTGACTACCCGCAGGAGCTCCTGGACCTGTTCCACGAGTACCAGCACGGCGACATCGACCGGCGTACCTTCCTGGCTCGCGCTGGGAAGTTCGCGGTCGGCGGCCTCACCGCAGCCGCGATTCTCTCGGAAATGAAGCCCAACTACGCCTGGGCACAGGAGGTGCCGAAGGACGATGCGCGGATCAAGACCGAGGTGGTGACGGTGCAGTCGCCGCAGGGCAACGGGAGCATCAAGGGGCTGTTCGCCCGTCCCGCGAAGGCGAGCGGCAAGCTGCCCGGCATCCTCGTGATCCACGAGAACCGCGGCCTGAATCCCTACGTCGAGGACGTGGCGCGCCGGTTTGCGGCGGCCAACTTCATCGCCTACGCCCCGGACGGCCTCACCTCCGTCGGCGGGTTTCCCGGCAACGATGAGCAAGGCGCCGTCAAGTTTCGCGAGGTGAACGGTCCGAAGATGATGGAAGACTTCGTCGCGTCCGCCACCTGGCTCAAGTCGAACGCCGAATGCTCCGGGAAGATTGGCGCGATCGGCTTCTGCTTCGGCGGCGGCATTGTCAATCAGCTGGCGGTGCGGCTCGGCCCGGACCTCGGCGCGGGCGCGCCGTTCTACGGTCGGCAGCCGAGTGCGGAAGACGCTGCGAAGATTCAGGCGCCGATCCAGGCGCATTACGCCGACGTCAAGAACGATGCAGGCGTGGGCGGCGGCATCCCGGCGTTCGAGGCGGCGTTGAAGGCCAACAACAAGAAGTACGAGATCTTCGTCTACGACGGCACACAGCACGGGTTTCACAACAACACCACGCCGCGCTACGACCAGAAGGCGGCCACGCTCGCGTCGCAGCGCTACATGGATTTCTTCAACAAGAATCTCCGCTAGGTGAGGATGTAAACTTAGGGGAGTGCACACTGATTCTGATGCGTCGCTGTATACCGAACTCGAGCGCGAGGTCGGGCGGCGGCGCACGTTCGCGATCATCTCGCACCCGGACGCCGGCAAGACCACGCTGACGGAAAAGCTCCTGCTCTACGCCGGTGCAATCGAGCTGGCCGGCGCGGTGCGCGGACGCAAGGCGCGCAAACACGCGACGTCCGACTGGATGAAGCTCGAGCAGGAACGCGGCATCTCGATTACCGCCGCCGCGCTCGAATTCGAACTCGAAGGGCGGCGGATGGCGCTGCTCGACACGCCGGGCCACAAGGACTTCAGCGAAGACACGTATCGCGCGCTGATCGCCGCCGACAGCGTCGTCATGGTGATCGATGCGGCGAACGGCGTCGAAGGACAGACGCGCAAGCTGTTCGAGGTCTGCCGCCGGCACCGACTGCCGATTCTGACCTTCGTCAACAAGTTCGATCGCCCCGCACGCGATCCGCTGGAACTGCTTGACGACATCGAGAGTACGCTCGGGATCAAGGCGGCGCCGGTCAACTGGCCCATCGGCAACGCCGAGCACTTTCGCGGCGTCTACGACCTCCAACGCCAGCACCTGTTGCTCTACGAACGCGAGATGCAGGGGCAGTATCGCGCGCCGGTGGACGTCTCCGACCTCGACGATCCGCACGCGCGCGAGCTGATTGGCGAGAACACCTATGTCCAGTTCCGCGAGTCGCTCGACGTGATTCGCATCGCCGGCACGCAGTTCGAGATCCCGGAATATCTCGCCGGCCGGCAGACGCCGGTGTTCTTCGGCAGCGCGATGACCAACTTCGGCCTCGAACCGTTCCTGCGGACGCTGGTCGAGCTCGCGCCGCACCCGCAGTCCCGTGCGAGCGACACCGGCATCGTCGAACCGACCGACGAACGCTTCACCGGCTTCGTCTTCAAGATCCAGGCAAACATGGATCCGCGGCACCGCGATCGCGTGGCATTCGTCCGCGTCTGCTCCGGCAAGTTCACCAAGGACATGGCGGTGTTCAACAGCCGCGCAGGAAAACTGATCCGCGCGACGCGCGCCTACCGGTTCTTCGGTCGCGACCGCGAGACGATCAGCGAAGCGTACGCGGGCGACATCATCGGTCTCGTGAACCCGGGCCAGTTCGCGATCGGCGATACGGTCCACACGGGCGCCGCGTTGAAGTTCCTCGATATTCCGCGCTTTCCGCCGGAACATTTCGCGCGCCTGCGGCTGCAGGACCAACGCTACAAGCAGTTCGATGACGGCTTGCGCCAGCTCGAGGAAGAAGGGCTGATGCAGGTGTTCTATGTCGACAGCGGCAAACGCGAGCCGATCGTCGGCGTCGTCGGCGCGCTGCAGTTCGATGTGATCACCAGCCGGTTGCAGAACGAGTACGGCGTGGAGATTGTTGTTGATCCGTCAACGTTCACCGCAGCGCGCTGGGTCGCTGATCCGGCCAAGCCGCTGCCGCTGCTCGGCGGCGCGACGACGTCGGCAACCGATCGCCAGCAGCGGCGCGTGCTGCTGTTCGCCAACGACTGGGAAGTGCAGTATTTCGAGAAGCAGAACCCGACGTTCGGTTTACTGGCGGAGTCGCCTGTCGGGAACTGAGAGGACGGAGGAAACCGTTTCCTCCGTCCTCTTCGTACGCGCGTCCCACTCATCAGCGGTTATCTCCCACACCTCTGCTGCCAGCATCCCGCAAACGTAGTCGCGCTCGACCGTGGCGATGACGCGCATCCCTTGTTTCTGCGAGATGCGCCGCGACGCGGTGTTGGCGATCGCTTTCGGCACGCGCAGGACGGGGAACTTCAGCGTGTCGAACCAGAAGTCGGTGACGGCGTCGCTCGCCTCGGTCATCAGTCCTTGCCCATGCCACGGCAGGCCGAGCCAGAAGCCGCGGTTCTCGTGCTCGCCTCGCATCAGGCTGATGCTCCCGATCAGGTGATCGGGATCGGTCTTCAATCGAAGCGTCCACGTCCAGTGCTCACCACGCGCCATTGCGGGCAACTCGACGTGCTCGTAGAACTGCCGAGCGCCATCGGGCGGGTAGGGCCACGGGATCCTGCTATGTAGATGCTTCACAACCTCCCAATGCGGAAACAGGATCTGCGTCTGATCGGCATCGGCGAGTTCCAGCGGGCGCAGCAGCAGGCGCGCGGTGTCGAGAGGCGTGGTCGTCACCCTCGGAGCTTATATCGCTCAGCCCTGCTCTAGCGATCCGTGGGCGGGCGATGGCGGTCAGGCCATCCGGCGCGGCGCTCGAAGTAGAGCTCGATCGGCGGCAGAACCGCCAGCACGACGAGCGTGAGGGCGGTCGCAAACGCGGCGAGGGCGAATTGTCCAGTGCCTGCGGCAATGCCAATCGCGGAGTTCACCCAGATGGTCGCGGCTGTCGTCATGCCGTGGATGGAATCGCCGCTGCGAAGAATCGCGCCGCCGCCCAGGAAGCCGATGCCGGTGACGATCTGTCCGGCAACGCGGCTCGTGTCTCCCACGCCTTGCGTCATCTGCAGTGAGAGGATCGTGAAGAGCGCCGATCCAACGGCGATCAGAATGTTGGTGCGCAGGCCCGCCGGCTTCTGGCGGTACTCGCGTTCCAGCCCGACCGCAGCACCCAGGCCCGCGGCCAGCAGTAATCGCCAAGCGAGGTCAGCAGCTAGCATAGGATCCGGATCCTAACTCGTTTACCCATGGACTCAGACATCGTTCGCGCGACGCGTTCCTACGAAACGTGGCTGGCCTCACAGACGCGCGTGGTGAGTGCGGGCCTCCGTCTCAAGCACGTAAAGATGTCGGCCAGTCCGTTCGCGTTCCTGCGCGGTGCGTTCTATCGCTGGATCCAGCAATGGTCCGGACTGCCGGCGTCGCTGATTGGCGCGCCGGAGGTGATCGCCGTCGGTGATCTGCACGTCGAGAACTTCGGCACGTGGCGAGACGCGGAAGGCCGATTGATCTGGGGCGTGAACGACGTGGACGAAGCGTGCGTGCTGCCGTACACGCAGGACCTCGTCCGGCTCGCGACCAGCGCGTGCCTCGCCGTGCGCGAGGGGCATTTCAAGCTCTCGAACCGCGTCGTGTGCGGGGCGATTCTCGAGGGCTACGCCGCGAGCGTGTCGCGGGGCAACCGGGCCGTCGTGCTCGAAGAGCGGCACGCGTGGCTGCGCCGCGTCGCGCTCAGCGATCTCCGGGATCCGCAGGCGTACTGGACCACGCTTCAGAAACTTCCGCTGTCGCGCGGCGCCGTGCCGAACGTGGTCCTGCGGGCGGCGCTGCCGTCAGGGATGACCGGCTACAGCGTCCACGATCGCGTTGCGGGCGTCGGCAGTCTCGGGCGGCAGCGATTTGTGGCCATCGCGGAGTGGGCCGGCGGCAAGGTCGCGCGTGAAGCGAAGGCGTGGGTGCCGTCGGCGGCGCTGTGGGCGAAGGCAACGCCGGACGCGGACGCGGGCGACGCACTGCTGGCGCAGGCGATTCGCGCCGCGGATCCCTGTTTCGCCATCCGTAAACCGTGGATCGTCCGGCGTCTTGCGCCCGATTGTTCGCGCATCAACCTGTCGGATGTGCCGAAGAAGACCGACGAACAAAAGCTGCTGCGTGCGATGGGCTGGGAGGCCGCCAACATGCACGGCCATGCCGCACGCCGCGCCGTGTCTCGTGATCTGTCCGCGCGCCCCACGCGATGGTTGCTGACCGCCGCCGGCGACATGCTCGATGCGGTCGTGGCGGATTGGAGAGCGTGGAGGCGAGCATCGCAGCACTGAAGTGCCGCGCCACTTCGGTCGGTCTAACGTGGCGCAAGGCTTGAGCCTTGCGTCGCAGCGCTCGAGCGCTGCGCTACGGGCCGCCGCTCGCCGATCTGCTGGCGCCACATCGCGTAGTACAGCCCCTTCTGATCGACCAGCTCGTCGTGCCGTCCCGTCTCGACAATCCGTCCGCGCTCGAGGACGTAGATGCGGTGCGCGTGCAGGATCGTCGACAGACGATGGGCGATCAGCACGGTGATCGCGTCGCCGCCGGTCGCCACGTCCCGGATCGTTTCGACGATGCCCTCCTCGGTGAGCGAGTCGAGCGACGAGGTCGCCTCGTCGAACACCAGCAGGTGCGGTCGCCGCAGCAGTGCGCGCGCGATCGACAAGCGCTGTTTCTCGCCCCCGGATACTTTCACGCCGCCTTCACCGATGACCGCATCGAGGCCATTCGACGCTCGCGCCAACAGGTTGTCGCACGCGGCCTTCCGCAGCGCGTCGAGGCACTCGGCATCTGACGCCGTGGGATTCACGAACAGCAGGTTCTCGCGGATCGTGCCGGAGAAGAGCTGCGTGTCCTGGGTGACGAACCCGATCTGGGCGCGCAGACCGGCGAGATCCATCTCGGCGTCGGGAATGCCGTTGTACAGGATGCGTCCAGCCGGCGGGTGATAGAGGCCGACCAGCAGCTTGACGAGCGTCGACTTGCCGGCGCCTGACGGTCCGACGAACGCCACCGTTTCGCCACGCTCCACACGGAACGAGATGTCACTCACCGCCGGCGTTGTCGCCGACTGATGCTGAAACGTCACGTGCTCGAACTCCAGCGTGCGCAGATCCTGGAGCGGGGCCGGGTTCAGCGGCTTCGGCTCCTCGGGGATGGCGAGGATCTCTTCGTAGATGTTCAGCGACGCTTCGGTCTCGCGGTAGATGTTGATGATGTTGCCGAGCTCCTGCAGCGGGCCAAAGATGAAGAACGAGTAGATGAACAGCGAGAAGAACTGACCGACGGTGATCGCGCGCGTGTAGATCAGGTAGAGCATCAGGAACATGATGCTGGTGCGCAATGCGTTCACTGCCGTGCCCTGGATGAAGCTGAGACTTCGTAAGTACTTCACTTTCTTCAGCTCGAGCTTCAGGATCTTCGCGGTGGTGCCGTTCAGGCGGGCGATCTCCTGCTGCCCGAGTCCGAGGCTCTTGACCAGCTCGATGTTGCGCAGCGACTCGGTGGTCGAACCCGCCAGCGCCGTCGTTTCCGCGACGATCACTTTCTGGATCTGCTTGATGCGCTTACTGAGGACGGAACTCAGGATGCCGAGCATCGGCACAGTGAGGAAGTAGGCCGGCGCGATGATCCAGTGCACGGTGAACGCGTAGACCATCACGAAGATGATCCCGACCAGCGAGGTGAACAGGACGTTGATGCTGGTGGCGATGAGTTTCTCGACGTCGGTGCGCACCTTCTGGAGCCGGCCGAGCGTTTCGCCGCTGCGCTGGTCCTCGAACACCGAGTAGGGCAGTTCGAGCGAGTGGCGGATGCCGTCCGAGTACAACTGCGCGCCCAGTCGCTGCGTGATGACGTTGATGTAGTAGTCCTGGAAGTTCTTCGCGACGCGCGAGACGAATGCAACGCCAACCGCGGCGCCGAGCAGCAGGCTGACGCCCTTGAAGAACTCGGCGGTGGAGTATTCCGAAAACCGCGTCGCGTACTGGTCGATGACGTGTCGGAAGATCAGCGGGTCGAGCAGCGAAAAGACCTGGTTGATGGTGGCCAGGACCAGCGCCAGCACGACCAGGCCGGTGTAGTTGCGGAGGTACGAATAGAGCAGTTTCATGTTGTGTGGATCATCAGGTTACCGCACACTCTCCGATCATGCGTACACTCTTTGCCGGCATCGCCATCACCCTGGCCGGAGTGTCATTCCTGTTGACGTTCACGATGCGGAGTTGGTCGAAGATCTATGTGAGCGACAAGGTCAGCGACAAGCAGATGGCCGCCGTCGAGGCGCTGTTGCCGATTGCGTTCGCCGGCTTCCACAAGGGGATGCTGTCG
>JANYHS010000041.1 GCA_025358945.1 Acidobacteriota bacterium | reverse complement strand
CTTCGCAAGACTCAAGTCTTGCGCCACGTTCGCTTTCGCAAGACTGAAGTCTCGCGCCACGTTCGCTTTCGCAAGACTCAAGTCTTGCGCCACGTTCGGTGCAGAAGTGGCGCGAGGCTTTAGCCTTGCGGTTGGAAAATTCATCGACGCGCTCGTGTCCAGCACGATCGCCGACGCCATGTTCGTCGTCTCGCGGAATTGCTTCGTATAAAGGCGATCGGTACGCGCCACGAGCTTCCAGTCCACGTACTTCAAATCGTCGCCGGGACGATAGTGACGATACTGGCTGAACTCCGCGCTGTAGCCGTGAAAGGGACTGCGATGGAGGCCGGACATCAGGCCTTCGGCAATGATCTTGGCGACGAGTTCGAGGTCGGCGATTTTCGCCAGGACCTCGGGGGGACAAGTCTCAACTCTCACGGCACCGGCACGGCCTCGAGCAGGCGAGCGACGATGTGATCGGTGTCGATGCCGTCGGCCTCAGCCTGGAAGTTCAGCAGGATGCGATGCCGCAGCACGGGCAGCGCGACGGCGCGAATATCCTCGGGCGACGCCACGCTTCGACCGTTGAGCAGCGCGCGCGACTTCGCTCCCAGCACCAGCGCCTGCCCGGCGCGAGGCCCAGCACCCCATTTCACCCACTGGCGCACCGGCGCCGGCACGGCGTCGCCGGCATCGCCGGCCGGCCGGCTCGCGCGCACGATCCGCAGCGCGTAGTCGATGACGTTGGACGCCGCCGGAATGTCGCGCACCAGATGCCGCATGGCTTCGATGTCTGCAGCGGTGGCTACCGGCGTGATCACCGGCTCCGCGTCCCCCGTCGTCAGCGCGAGGATGCCGTGCTCTTCCGCCTTCGACGGATAGTCGATGACGACGTTGAACATGAAGCGATCGAGTTGCGCCTCGGGCAGCGGGTACGTGCCTTCCTGCTCGATCGGATTCTGCGTGGCGAGCACGAACAGCGGCCGGCCGAGATCGTAACGGATGCCGTTCACCGTCACTTGATATTCCTGCATCGCCTCGAGCAGCGCCGCCTGCGTCTTGGGCGGCGTGCGGTTGATCTCGTCGGCCAGGATCACGTTCGCGAAGATCGGTCCAGGAATGAAGCGGATCTCGCGGCGGCCCGTGGCACGATCCTCCTCGATCACCTCGGTGCCGATGATGTCTGACGGCATCAGATCCGGCGTGAACTGGATGCGGTTGAACTTCAGATGCACCGCCTGCGCCAGCGTCTTGATCAGCAGCGTTTTGGCGAGCCCGGGCACGCCGCGCAGCAGCACGTGACCGCCGGCAAAGAACGCGGTGAGGATTTCCTGAACGACGGCCTGCTGGCCGATGATCGCGTGACCAAGTTCGTCGCGCAGACGGGACGCGAGGCCTCGCGCCTCATCGAATTGCATCGCCAGAAATTGTATCAGTAACTACTTCCAGAGCACGTGGTCGCGCCAAGCTGGCGCGATGTCCATTGACGCCAACGGAATCTCTGGGAATCGATCGAAAAGCGAGTAGAGCCGCGCTCGCCAGGCACTTTGTGGAGCGATTCGACCGAGCACGTAGTTGAGTAGGGTCAAGACGAAGGCTCGATCGTTTGCCACTGTCCGCGGGTTGTGCCAGTCAGGTGAATTACTGGCGTAGGGAATTACAGGCTTGATCGCGAGCACGCGATTCCACAACCGTGCGTGATGGGCGCAGATGTTGCGGATGTAGAAATGTTCGACGAACTGTTCTCGGCTGCGTTGAGCCTCAACCCGTTCAATGGCATCCATGACGGCGAGTCGAAGTTGACGGTCAAATACGTAGTGCTTCCAGACTGTTTGAAATGATGTGTCTGGGATAAGCGAGCTGTCGGCCTGCTTGAAAGGATGCCAGCATCAACTCATCGTGATCCGGAATCACCATGCCGCGGGCAAGCAGGAGCTCGGCCTGCTGTTGATACGACAGAGGAGGTTTCGTGAACTTCAAGAATTCTCTGGAAAATGAAAAACCCGCCGATTTGAGCGTGATCTTGCGACCAGAGGCTTGGCGGGTGTGCTGAAACGAAGATAGAGGCTGAGAATCGTCATGTCAAGCTCACCTCGGGCCGGTCAGTCGGGATGGTGTGGGATCCTGAACTTGCTGTCTGTTTCGTGTAATCTTGCTGCGCCCACCGGCGCAGATCAAACCTTACTCCGAGAACCTTGAACCGATGATTGCGGCGCTCATCCTTTCTCTGGCCGCAGCCGTTTTCAGCGGTCGGGACAATCAGGTACATGTCGTCATCCCGCGCGTCGATGCGCCGGCGGCGGCGATCACGGTGGACGGCGTCCTCGACGAAGCCGTCTGGCAGCAGGCCGCGCGGCTGACCGGCTTCTCGCAGTACTCGCCGGTGGACGGCCGCCCCGCCGACGATCCCACAGACGTGTTGGTGTTCTACACGCCGACCACGATCTACTTCGGCATCAAGGCGCACGCGGCGCCCGGCGCAGTCCACGCGACGCTCGCGAACCGCGATCGCATCGATGCGGACGATGCGATTCAGATTTTCCTGAATCCGTTCAACGACGGTCGTCAGGCGCTCGTCTTCGGCGTGAACCCGCTCGGGATTCAGGCGGACGGCGTGCTCGTCGAAGGCACCAACAACCGCGGCGGCGCGGCGTTCAGCGCGCTGGAAAGCGGGCGCGAGGTCACCGACCTGACGCCGGACTACGTCTATCAGTCGAAGGGCCGCATCACGGACGAAGGGTACGAGATCGAGATCGCGATCCCGTTCAAGACACTGCGCTTTCCAGCCGACCACGTGCAGTCGTGGGCGCTGAACATCGTCCGCCGCGTCCAGAGCAGCGGTCACGAGGACAGCTGGGTTCCGGCGCAGCGCGCGAAGAGCTCGTTTCTCGCGCAGTCCGGCACGCTCGACGGTCTGACGGATCTTCGCCGCGGCCTCGTGCTCGATCTGAATCCGGTCGTGACCGCGCACGCCGATGGCGCCGCGTCTGGCGACCGCTGGAACTACGACACCAGCCGCCCGGAATTGGGCGGCAACATCCGCTGGGGCGTCACGCCGAACCTGACGCTGAACGGCACCGTGAACCCGGACTTCTCGCAGGTGGAGGCCGACGCCAGCCAGTTCACCTACGATCCGCGCGCCGCGCTGTTCTTCCCCGAAAAGCGTCCGTTCTTCATCGACGGCGCGGAGCTGTTCAACGCGCCGAACAACCTGATCTACACGCGACGGATTGCCGCGCCGATCACCGCCGTCAAGCTGACCGGCAAGGCGTCGAGCACGGACATCGCGCTGCTCTCGGCCGTGGACGATGTGGCGACGTCGGTAAGCGGTGTGGATCATCCGGTGTTCAACATCGTGCGCCTGCAACACGATCTGCCGGGAACATCGAAGGTGGGCCTGGTCTACACGGATCGCATCGACGGAGCTGGCTCCAACCGCGTGTTCGCCGCCGACGCGCGCCTGTTGTTCGGGCCGATCTACAACCTGCAGCTGCAGGCCGGCGGCAGCCGCACGGTGTCCGGCGGCGTGGCGACGGACGCGCCGATCTGGCAGGCGATCTTCAACCGCGACGGCCGGCACTTCGGTCTTCGCTACCAGGTGACGGGCATCCACGAGGACTTTCGAGCGGCCAGCGGCTTCGTCAGCCGGACCGGCGTGATCACCACCAACATCACGCACCGGGCGACCTGGTTCGGCGCCGACAACGCACTCCTGCAGAGCTGGACGACCAGCGTCCTGCTGAACAGCGTGAGCCAGTATCGCAACGCCACGGACACCCAGCGCGATCCGTGGCTGGAAAAGAAATTCCACGTCAACAACAGCGTGAAGCTCAAAGGCGGTTGGCTGGCTGGCGTGGCGGGATTGTTTGAGTCGTTCGCCTTCGACGAACCGTTTTACAAGAACTACGCGGTGCAGGGCGGCGCCGCCGCGAGCCCGCAGGTCCTGCCGTTCACCGGCACGCAGAATATCCGCAACGACGACTACGTCTTCACGCTCAACACACCGCAGTTCTCACGGATCTCCGGCAGCGTCGTCTATGTCTGGGGCCACGACGAGAATTTCTACGAGTGGTCATCGGCGACGATCGTCTTCGCGAT
>JANYHS010000140.1 GCA_025358945.1 Acidobacteriota bacterium | reverse complement strand
GGCGACCACACGGGTTCGATGTCGAGAGCCGTGTCGAAGCTCAGGCGCGTCATCCCGCTGCGGACGAGATCCATCAGCCAGATGTCGGTGTTGCCCTGCACCGCGCGCCGCATCGCCACGCGCCGGCCGTCGGGCGACTGTCGCTGACCACGTAGAAGCGTAGAAATCTGGACCGGCGGTCGTCGGGTTGTTCCGTTCCGGTCTCCTGAACAAGAAAAAGATGATGGCGGTGGGCGATCGTGCGAAACCGCGTCGGCGCGGTTTTGCAAGGAGCGGTGGGCGCGTCTGCGCGTCCATAGGTCCGTCAGCGTCCACGGCCTCTGCGGGCTTGGGCGTAGACGGGCGGTCGCGTACGCTGACGTCCGTGGCAGCCGAGGTGAGGGTCTGGAGCTTCAACCTCCAGACCCTCGATGACCGCCTCGATGCTCCGACGGACCGAGCCAGTCGCCGCTGTTTGTGCCACGGGTGTGACGTGCGTGTCCAGTTGGAGTGTGTCGCCGCTCCGACGTCGTGGACACGCCGCTTCGGCAGAAAACGTGTCGGCAGTGCCGCCGCCTCTTCGCGATCTGCGCCGCGTGCGATCGCGGCCACGCGTATTGCTCGTCGGCGTGTCGCACGGCGGCCCGGCACCGATCGGTCTGCGCCGCCCGCCGTCGCCATCAGTCCAGTCCTGAAGGGCGCCTCGATCATCGCGATCATCAACGCGCGTATCGCGCGCGCGTGAGGGATCAGACTTCCCCCGCCCCGGTGTCGCCCGACACACTGGCGACCGACACGTCGACGGACCGATTGCCGACCGCGCCCCTGGTGGGCGCGCTGCGCTGTATGGTCTGTGGCCGCGAAAGCGCGTGGCTCCTTCCACCGCCCTGGCCGGTCCGTCGCGTGTCCCCAGAGGGAGCCCATGATCACACCCGAGCAACACGCCGAGATCCGCCGACTCTATTTCGGCGAGCATTGGAAAGTCGGCACCATCGTCACGCACCTCGGCGTGCACCCTGACACCGTGCGGGCCGCGGTCGCGCTCGATACCCGCGTCGTCCGTCGGGGCGCCTATCGCCGCTCGATCCTCGACCCGTATCTGCCGTTCATTCGCGACACGCTGGCGCAATATCCGCGGTTGCGCGCCACCCGGCTCTACGCCATGCTGCGGCCGCGCGGCTATGCGGGATCGGCGAATCAGCTGCGTCGCGTGGTCCGTGGGCTCCGGCCCCACGTCACCGTCGCGCTCTACCGCCGCCTCGTCGTCCTGCCCGCCGAAGAGGCGCAAGTCGATGGGGGGGCGTTCGGGTCGATCCGGATCGGGCACGGCACGCGCGCGCTGTCTGGCTTCGTGATGGTCCTGTCGTACTCGCGCGCGCTCTTCGCGCACTTCACGCTGGACCAGACCCTCGAGAGTTTCCTGCGCGGCCATGTCGAGGCGTTTGCCGCCTTCACGGGATCGGCCAGGACCTTGGTGTACGACAATTTGAAAAGTGCCGTGCTCGAACGCCAGGGCACCGCCATTCGCTTTCACCCGCGCCTGCTCGACCTCGCGGGGCATTATCATTTTTCGGTCCGGCCCTGTACGCCCGCGCGCGGCAATCAAAAGGGGAAAGTCGAACGTCAGATCCGCTACCTCCGCGATGCGTTCTTCGCCGCGCGGACCTTTCGCGACGTCGACGATCTCAACACGCAGTTTCAGCACTGGCGGGACGACATCGCCCATCAGCGTCCGCATCCCGAGCAGCGCGACCAGACGGTCGCGCAGGTCTTGGCCCAGGAGCAGGCCCGGCTGCTGCCGTTGCCCGCGCATCCCTTCGAGACCGACGTGCTGCGGCCCGTCGTGTCCGGCAAACTGGCGTACGTCCGGTTCGATCGCAACAGCTACTCGATTCCCCACACCCACGTCCGTCGGCCACTCACGCTGCTCGCCAGCGCCACCACCGTGCGGATCGTGGAGGGCGCCGACGCGATCGCCCGGCACACGCGCAGCTACGACAGCGGGATCACCATCGAGGACCCGGCGCATCTCGAGGGGCTGCTCACCGCCACGCAGCAGGCGAATGCGTCGAGCACCCGCGATCGTTTACGCCTCGCCGTCCCGATCACCGCGACGCTCTTCGCCCGCCTCGCGGCGCGCGGCGATGCGCTGCGGCCCCACCTGATTCAGCTCCACGCGCTCCTCGACGACTACGGGCCGGCGGAACTCGCGACCGCGGTCGCCCTGGCCCTGACGCGTGATGCGCTGGGCGCAGGATCCATCGCCCACATTCTTGAAACCCGCCGTCGCCACCGCGGGCAGGCGCCGCCCGTGCCGATGATCCTGCCCGACCGCCCGGGTGTCCGCGACCTCACGATCACCCCGCATACCTTGGAGTCCTACGATGCCCTCAGTCGACCCGACCCTGACGACGACCCTCACCGCT
>JANYHS010000127.1 GCA_025358945.1 Acidobacteriota bacterium | reverse complement strand
CCGCCGCCGGTTCGATCGCGCGCCGGCAGCGCAGCGTCAAGATCTGGCTGAGCGCGGGTCAGCGTTCGGCGAAGATGCCACTCTTGACCGGTGAAACGGAACGCACGGCGCAATTGCGACTCGCGCAGGACGGCCTGACCTTGTCCGACCTATCCGAAATACGTTCGCAGGACTTCGCACCCGACGTGATCGTCGCGCAGAACCCCCAGGCGAAAAGCCCGGCGGGCCGCGTCGCACTGCTCGTCAACCGCGGCGAGCGCGGCGCCAGCTACGTGATGCCGGACCTGATCGGCGTCAACGGCGATCGCGCGGCAGACATCCTGCGCAATCACGGCTTCCGCGTCGCGGTGGTGGGATCGAACCCCTATCCTGGCGTCGCCGCCGGCATCGTCATTCGTCAGAGCCCTCAGGCGGGCTTTCAGATTGGGCCGGGCGAACCGGTTTCCCTCGAGGTCAGCCGATGAGCGTGCAGATCGCCCCGTCGATTCTGTCCGCGGACTTCGCAGCGCTCGGCGCGGCGGTGGCTGCGGCCGAACGTGGCGGCGCCGACCTGATTCATGTGGACGTCATGGACGGCCACTTCGTGCCCAACATCACCATCGGCGTGCCGGTCGTCACGTCGCTGCGGCGCATCGCCAGGGTGCCGCTCGACGTCCACTTGATGATCGAGGATCCGGATCGCTACATCGACGCGTTCGCCGAAGCGGGCGCGGCCATGATCTCGGTCCACGTCGAAGCGCTGCGCCACCTGCATCGCACGATTCAGGCGATCAAGAGACTCGGCGTGAAGGCCGGCGTCGCCATCAATCCGGCCACGCCCATCGTGATGCTCGACGAGGTGGCCGCCGACCTCGACTATGTCGTCGTGATGTCGGTGAACCCGGGCTTCGGCGGACAGACTTTCATTCCGCGCAGCGAGTCTAAGGTCCGTGAGGTGCGCGCACTGCTCGACCGCGCCGGCAACGCGGCGCCTGTGGAAATTGACGGCGGCGTCGATCAGAGCAACGTCGCCCAGGTCGTCTCCGCCGGCGCCCGCATCATCGTCGCCGGATCGGCCGTGTTCAATACCCCCGATCCGGAGCGCGCCGTGCGCGAACTCAAGGCCGCGGCGATTGCGGCCGCCGCGGCGCCGGTCACGCGGTGAGCGCGCAGACGTCCACGTCCCGCGTACGCGTGCGCTACGCCGAAACCGACAAGATGGGGATCGTGTATTACGCGAACTACTTCGTGTGGTTCGAAGTGGGCCGGACGGATCTGCTGCGCGAGTCCGGGTGGAATTATCGCGAGATGGAAAGCGAGGGGTTCGGGTTGCCGGTGATCGAAGCGCATTGCACGTATCGCGAGTCCGCGAAGTACGACGACGAGATCGATGTCCGCACGACGGGCGAAATGCTCTCGCCTGTCCGCGTCCAGTTCACCTACCAGGTCGTACGGTCCTCAGACGCGGCGACGCTTTGCACCGGCGCCACCGTGCACGCGACCGTCGATCGCAGCGGACGCCCCTGCCGTCTCCCGGAACGTGTGCGGACGCTGCTGTCATGAAGGCGTTCGTGACGGGAGCGGCCGGCTTCATCGGATCGACGCTTGCGGAGCGTCTGCTCGCCGACGGTGCGGAGGTCGTCGGCATCGACTGCTTCACCGACTACTACCCGCGGCCGATCAAGGAACGCAACATCAGTATCGCGCTGAAGCATCCGCAGTACCGCTTCGTCGAGTCGCGGATCCAGGACGCCGATCTGCCCGCGCTCTTGAACGATCGCACGCATGTGTTTCACCTCGCCGCGCAGGCCGGCGTGCGCAAGAGCTGGGGGCGCGACTTCGCGATCTACACCGTCAACAATATCGAGGCCACGCAGGCGCTGCTCGAAGCGGCGTGCGGGATGCCCGGGCTCGATCGGTTCGTGTACTCGTCGAGTTCCTCGGTGTACGGCGATCTGGTGGCCATGCCGATGCGCGAGGACGCGCTGCCCCAGCCCGTCTCGCCGTACGGCGTCTCCA
The DNA here is from genome assembly GCA_025358945.1 of Acidobacteriota bacterium. Taxonomy (GTDB): domain Bacteria; phylum Acidobacteriota; class Vicinamibacteria; order Vicinamibacterales; family CAVVIG01; genus CAVQFC01. Next base: position 5,345 of record JANYHS010000127.1, on the reverse strand, counting down.
AGCTGGCGGCCGAGCAGCTCTGCTATCTGTATTTCGCCAACTTCGGCCTGCCGACCGTATCGCTGCGCTACTTCACCGTATACGGACCCCGGCAGCGGCCCGACATGGGCTTTCACAAGTTCCTGCGGGCGACCATCCTCGGCGAGCCGATCGCGGTGTACGGCGACGGCGATCAGACGCGCGACTTTACCTTCGTCTCGGACGCGGTCAGCGCCAACGTCGCGGCAGCCCTCCGGGGCGTCCCCGGGCGCGTGTACAATATTGGCGGGGGTTCGCGGGTCTCGGTGAACGACGTCCTCGCGATGATCGCGCGCATCGCCGGACGCCAGCCGACGATCACCGTGGATCCGGTGCAGAAGGGCGACATGCGGCACACCTACGCGGACACGTCGCTCGCGCACGCGGACCTGGGCTATGCGCCCACGGTTGGACTTGAAGAAGGACTCGCGGCCGAACACCTATGGTTGACTGGAATCCTGTGATCACAAGACTGCGGTTGTGCGCATCGGTCGCGGCGCTGGCGTTGACGATCGCCTGCTCCTCGTCACCGCGCGGCCTCGTACCCACCGGCACCAGCGAACCCGACAAGTTCCTGTTCGACAAGGGCACCGATACGCTGAACAACAAGAAGTGGCTCACCGCGCGCGAGTTCTTCAAGCAGGTGACCGAAACCTACACAGCCAGCCCGTACCGTCCGGACGCCAAGCTCGGCATCGGCGACACGTATCTCGGCGAGGGCACGGCGGAAGCGCTGGTGCTGGCGATCAACGAGTTCACCGAATTCCTTTCGTTCTACCCCACGAATCGCCGCTCCGACTACGCGCAATACAAGCTCGGCATGGCGCACTTCCGGCAGATGCGCCTCGCGCAACGCGATCAGACCGAGACGCGCGCCGCCGTCAAGGAATTCGAGACGTTCGTGGCGCGATATCCGACCAGCAGCCTGATGCCCGACGCCAAAGCCAGACTGCGCGAGGCGCGCGACCGGCTGAGCGAGGCGGACTACCAGGTCGGCTTCTTCTATTACCGCTCGAAGTGGTATCCGGGCGCGATCGATCGCTTCAAGGCCGTGCTCAAAGACGACCCCGACTACACCGGCCGCGACGGCGTCTACTACTACCTCGCCGACTCGCTCGTGAAGATCAAGCGGGAACCGGAAGCGCTCCCTTACTTTGAACGGCTCGTCCAGGAATTCGAGACGAGCCAGTACCTCCTGCTCACGCAGAAAAAGATTATCGAGCTGAAAGCTCAGGTGGTGAAACCATGACTCGCTTCGCGCTCGCAGCGTCATTGGTGATCTGCGGCGCGTGGGCCGCCAGCGCCCAGACGGCGCCGCCGGTGCTGTCGGCAATCGAGACCGCCGCCGCGTGCGCCCCACCGGCCACCTACGACGCGCGGCCCTACGACGCGCTGCGGGTGATCGGATCTCCGGATCCCATGCCGCGCAGCCTGTTCGGCGAGCGCGATCTGCTGGTCATCGGCGGCGGCACGGCCTCCGGCGTTCAACTCGGCCAGCAATACTTCATCCGCCGCGCGATTCATTTTGGATCCCGCGGCCGCGGCATCAGGACGCTCGGCTGGCTGCGCGTCGTCGCGGTGAACGAGGCGAACGCCATTGCCGTCGTGGACCACGCCTGCGGCGGTATCGTCAGCAGCGACTACCTGGCGGCGTTCGCGACACCGGTGGTTCCTCCGGGAGCCGAGCGCGACGCGGCCACCGGCGAGCCCGACTTCAGCACCCTCGGCCACATCGTTGGCGGCGACGAGGACCGCAGCGCGGTTGGCGCGGGCGACTTTGTCCTCATCGATTGGGGCAGCCTGCAAGGCTTGACGGCGGGCGCGCGCTTTGCGATCTACCGGGACGTCGGCATCAACGGCATGCCGCTGGCCAGCGTCGGCGAGGGCGTGGTCATCTCGATCGGAGCCGCGACGGCGCAGGCACGCATCACGCGCACGCGCGACGCCGTCTTCACCGGCGACTACATCGCTCTCCGGAAATAACGACGATCAACGGGACGACGATCAACCTGGAACTCGTGGAACACGCAGACCAATAGAGTGTTCCAGCGGGTTCTGTGGGTTCTGCGTTGGTCGTCGTGATCGCTACGATCGTGGATTGAGGACTTCACTGAAGCGCCTGAAGTAGTCCGCGCCCGACCACAGCGCCGTCGCCACGACGATCCACAGCGCGGTCTGGCCGATCACCCAGAACGGCCAGCGTTGTCCGTGCGCCAGAATCAGCGCCAGAATAGCCACCACCTGCGCCACCATCTTGATCTTGCCGAGCGGCGACGCCGGCATGGCCACGCCGCGCGCGTAGGCCAGGCTGCGCAGCGTCGTCACCGCGAACTCGCGGCCGATGATCACCGCGACCATCCAGGACTGCGCCAGATCCAGTTGCACGAGGGAAATCAGCGCGGCCGATGTCAGCAGTTTGTCGGCGAGGGGATCGATGACCTGCCCGAACGGCGTGATCTGCTTGCGGCGCCGTGCCAGATACCCGTCGGCCCAGTCGGTGAGCGAAGCGATTCCGAAAATCAGCGCGCCGACGATCTCTTTCGGCACACCGAGGATGTTGTGTCCCTGAAATTTTGTCAGCAGCACCACCACCAGCAGCGGCACAAGGAAGATGCGCGTGACGGTCAGCGAGTTCGGGAGGTTCATCAGCGGCAGCAATCAACATGATAACATCGGTGGTTGCCATGAAAGCGATTCTGCTCGCGGGCGGGAAAGGTTCGCGCCTGCGTCCCCTGACGGTTCACACACCTAAGCCGATCGTGCCGATCTTCGATCGGCCGTTCCTCCACTACCAGCTGGATCTGCTGAAGCAGGTGCCCGAGATCGACGAGGTGATCCTCAGTCTCAACTATCAGCCCCGGCGCATCGAGGAGGTCTTCGGCGACGGCGGCGACTCCGGCCTTGCCATCCGCTACGTCGTCGAGCCCGCGCCCCTCGGCACGGGTGGCGCGATCCGCTTTGCCAGTGAATCGCTGCGCGATTCGGTGGTCGTCTTCAATGGCGACGTGCTCACACAGATCGACCTGGGCGCGGTGATCGCGCTGCATCGCGAGCGCAAGGCCAAGGCGACGATCGTGCTCACGCCGGTGGACAACCCGAGCGCGTACGGCCTGGTCGAGACGGACGCCCGCGGCAACGTGACGCGCTTCCTTGAAAAGCCGAACGCCGACGAGATCACCTGCGACACCATCAACGCGGGCATCTACATCCTCGAGCCCGAGACCTTCGATCGGATTCCGAAGGATACGCCGTGGTCCATTGAGCGCAGCTTCTTCCCGTCCCTGATCGAGCGGAAGGATACGTTTGTCGCCTACGTCTACCGCGGCTACTGGATCGACATCGGCACGCCGGAGAAATATATCCAGGTGCACCGCGACATCATGGACGCGAAGTATGTGGGTCACCGGTCGATGCCGTTCGCCACACATCCTGGCGCGGCGTGGGTGTCGCCTGACGCGCGCGTCGAGCCAGGCGCGATCATCGAGGGCCCCTGTTTCATCGACGAAGGCGCGGTGGTCAAGACCGGCGCCCACATCGGTCCCTACAGCGTCGTCGGGCGGCAGTGCTACGTGGAAGAGCACGCGGTCCTCGATAACGCGATCGTGTGGGCGAACAGTCGTATCAGCCAGGAGGCCGTCGTCCGCCGCTCGATCCTCGGCCGGCACTGCCACATCGGCCGCCACGCACTCGTCGAGGACGGCGTCGTCCTCGGCGACAAGTCCGTCGTCACCGACTACAGCCGGCTGTAGAACCCCAAGGCCCCAGCCCCAATCCCCTATATGCCTGCTCCGCTGAACCCAGACATCTTCAAGGCCTACGACATCCGAGGCGTGTATCCCGGCGAAGTGAACGAGGACGCCGCGCGCGCGATTGGCGCGGCCTTCGTCGTCTACCTCGATGCGAAGCGCATTGCCGTCAGTCGCGACATGCGGCTCTCCTCACCGACGATGGCGGCGGCCTTCATCGAGGGAGCGACGTCCCAGGGCGTTGACGTGATCGACTACGGGATGATGGCGACCGACATGATGTACTTCGCCGTCGCCACCGACGGCCTGGACGGCGGCGTCCAGATCACGGCGTCGCACAACCCAAAGCAGTACAACGGCATGAAGCTGGTCCGCAAGGACGCCTGGCCGCTGAGCGGCGAGGAAGGGCTCACGCAAATCCGCCAGATGATCGCGGACGGCAAGCTTCCCGCCCCGGCGGCGCGCCGCGGTCTGGTGACGACCAAGCGTGTGCTCGATCCGTACGTGGACCACGTGATGTCGTTCATCGACACGTCGGTGATCAAGCCGTTCAACGTCGTCCTCGACGCCGGCAGCGGTATGGGCGGACTGGTCGCGCCGAAGCTGTTCGATCGGCTCCCCTGCACGACGACGCGGCTGTGCTTCGAGATCGACGGCCGGTTCCCGAATCACGAATCGAACCCGCTCATCGAGGAGAACCGGGCGCACATCATCGAGCGCGTGCTGGCCGAGAAAGCCGACATGGCGATCGCGTGGGACGGCGACGCGGACCGTTGCTTCTTCATCGACGGCACGGGTGAGTTCATCTCCGGCGACTTCATCACCGCGCTGCTCGCGGAAGCGTTCCTGCTGAAGCATCCCGGCGCGACGGTGATTTACGACCTGCGCGCCAGCTACGCGGTGAAAGATACGGCGGCGCGTCTCGGCGGCACGTCGCTGATGAATCGCGTCGGCCATTCGTTTTTCAAGAAGCGGATGCGGGAAACCGGCGGCATCTTCGGCGGCGAGGTGACCGGCCACTACTACTTCCGCGACAATTTCTTCGCGGACAACGGCTTCATCCCGGCGCTGCTGATCCTGGAGTTGATGTCGAAGAAGGGCCTGAGCCTGCATCAGCTGCTGAAGCCGCTGTCGGAGAAATATTTCATCTCGGGTGAGATCAACACCAAGGTCGCGAGCATGGCGATGGTGCCCGAGAAGCTGTGGGCCATCGCTTCGAAATACGCCGACGGGACGCAATACGAGATGGACGGCATCTCGGTCGAGTACCCCGACTGGCACTTCAACGTGCGGCCGTCGAACACCGAGCCGCTGCTGCGCTTGAACCTGGAGGCGACGACGCGGGAGATGATGGCCGCCAAACGCGACGAGGTGCTGGCCCTGATTCGCGCGTGATATTATTTCGCAAATCTAGGGCAAGTCTTTTAGACTTGCTCCGGTATGCGGGCGTAACACAATGGTAGTGTGCCAGCTTCCCAAGCTGGTTATACGGGTTCGATCCCCGTCGCCCGCTCCAACTAGTTCAGATTTCAGACTTCAGGTTGAAATTTGAACTAGCCGTTCGGATTGAACCGATAACAG
>JANYHS010000125.1 GCA_025358945.1 Acidobacteriota bacterium | reverse complement strand
AAGATGTCGCCCATATTGTTAGCGCAGACGATCACCATCTCGAGGCCGACTTCTTCGGCGATCGCCTTCAACCCGGCAGGGCTCATCTCGCGCGAGGATCCGATCGCAAACCGATCGCCGGCGATCACGAACGTCTCGCCGCGATGCACGCGCGCGCGAAAGTCCGGCATCAGGTAGCGGAACGCGCCGGCCTTCCAGCGCTCGTCGAGCGTGTCGAGGCTTTCCGACACGCAGTCGGCGGCCGGCGTGATCTGATCGGTATCGATCGCGTCGAGCTTCTTCGTCTTTCCCGGGACCTTCAGATCCCAGATAATCAGAGCGCGCCCGCGGATGACGGAGGTGGACGTGGCTTTTTCGACGGACGCGGCGGCCGACGCCACCGATTCGCGGGACACGCCGGGCTTCAGTCGGGCGGGTTGTATGGTATGCATGACGTTCTACGTTCTGCGTTTTCAGTTCTAAGCTTACCGTGACTCTTCACGTCACCAACGGCGACGCGACCGCTCGCACGCTCCGCCGCGTCGTCGATGGCCCTGTCCTGGTCACGGCTGACGTGCTGCACGAGGGTCCGTGCCCGCGCGTCGAAGGCGACGCCTGGCACGACGTCCGCGCGCGGTTCCTCGCCGGCTACGGCCATCCGGCCGACGAGGTCAAGGCGTCGCTGGCGGCCGGCGATCGGACCATCCTCGATGCGTGCATAGGTAGCGCCAAGGCTTCCGCCGGGCGCACCGACATCGTGTTGTGGTTCGAGCACGACCTCTACGATCAACTGCTGCTGATCCGGACGCTGGATCTCGTCGGCAGATCCACGGGCCCCGCCCCACATCCGACCTCTCGCGCGCCGAAGAGCGTCTCGCTGATCTGCATCGGCGCGTTTCCCGGTGTCGATCGCTTCATCGGTCTCGGCCAGCTCACCGCGGATCAGCTCGCGACGCTGGCCGGCACGGCCATGCCGGTGACGGCCGGACATTTCTCGCTCGCGACGGAGGCCTGGCACGCGTTCCGATCCGCCGATCCGACGGAGTTGGCCTACCTCGCGCGACAGCTGTCCGCATCGCAATCGCCCGTGAGCGAAGGCGGGCCGGTGCTGCGATTCCTCGGCCCTGCGCTGCTCCGTTTTCTCGCGGAGTTCCCGTCTGTCACCAACGGACTGTCGCAGACCGAAGCGCAGGCGCTCGACGGACTTCTCGACGGCGAGACCACCGCCGGCGCGCTGTTTGCCGCGAGCCAGGCGCGCGAGGCGGCGCCGTTCATGGGGGATGCGACCTTCTATCGAGTCCTGCGCAGCCTGGCCGAGGCGCGCGTCCCTCTTATGGCGATCGACGCGGGCCACGTCGGCGGAAACGATCCAGGCGCGTGTCAGGTGACGATCACCGAGTCGGGGCGCGACGTGCTGGCGTGCCGCGCAGACCATGTTCGACTGAACGGCATCGACTGCTGGCTGGGCGGTTCGCATCTGGCCCACGCGCACGACAGTCCCTGGCGGTGGGACGCCGGCGCCGAAACGTTGGTATCATGAGTAGTCGCATGGAACTCAAAGACCAGCCGCTTCACGCCAACACCTCGGCAGCCGTCACCAACAGCGTGCGGGTCGAGGTCGAGTCGCAATACGCACCCGAGCACTCACACCCGTTTCAGCACAAGTGGTTCTTCCACTACACGGTGCGCATTTCCAACGAAGGCCCCGACACGGTCCAGCTCCTCGCGCGCCACTGGATCATCATCGATGCGACGGGCCACACCGAGGTCGTGAAAGACAAGGGCGTGGTCGGCAAGCAGCCGGTGCTGCGCCCGGGCGAGTCGTTCGAGTACACGTCGGGCTGTAACTTGGAGACCTCGACCGGCGTGATGCGCGGCTCGTACCAGATGGTCACGGAAGATGGCGACCCCTTCGATGTCGAGATCGCGCCATTCGCCCTCCACGAACCCTACACCGTTCACTAAGAGCTCTTCACGACAGAGGACACCTGGGCCGCGGAGGGGAAACTTATTTCTTCCAGGCTTGCCCCCCTGTGTCCACCGCGTCCTCGGTGGTGGAGCGTTGTTCTACTCCGGGCGCCGGAACGTGCGGATCGCGTCGAGGAACGCATCGCCGAAGTCCGCGGCTTTCTTCGCGCCAACACCGTACACCTCGTGCAGATCGTCGACCGTCCTGGGCCGGCGCTCGACCATGTCGCGCAGCGTCGTGTCGTGGAAGATCACGTACGGCGGCACGCCGCGCGCTCGCGCCAGGCGGGTGCGCACCTCACGCAGCACGTCGAAGAGATCCGCATCGACCGGCACGGTGAACGTGTCCTTCACGCCTGACCGGCTGCGTTTTCTGGACGAAGGCGGCTTCACTTCTCGATAGAGCTGACAGTCACCCTCGCCGCGCATCAGCGACGCGCCCGCGGCCGTCAGCCGCAGCACGGGGTACGGATCGCCTTCGCGCGCCAGCAGGCCGTCGCCGACGAGCTGCTCGATGAATCCGCGGATCGCGACCGGCGCTTCGTCTTTCAGCAGCCCGAACGTCGACAGCTCGTGGTGGTGCGACGCCACCACTTTCTCGGTCGCCTTCCCGGTCAGCACGTCGGTGACGTGCGCCGTGCCCCACGTCTGCTTCACGCGCGCCACGCACGACAGAATCTTCTGCGCGATGGTCAGCGAGCCGGCGACTGCGTCGAGCTCCTTCAGGCACCAGTCGCACGCGCCGCACTCAGCGCGCTCGTACCGCTGACCGAAATACTCCACCAGCGTGCGATGGCGGCACCGCGTGCCGGCGGCGTACTTCTCCATGTCGCGCAGCAACGAGCGCGCGCTCTCGCTCCACTCGCCGTTGTTTTCGAGCATCTGCTTCCAGCGGACGAAGTCGCCGCCGGAATAGATCAGCACGCACTCCGCCGGCAGACCGTCGCGGCCTGCGCGACCTGATTCCTGCTGATAGTGCTCGGGCGATCGCGGCGCGCCCGCATGCACGACGAACCGCACGTTCGATCGATCGATGCCCATCCCGAACGCCACCGTCGCGACGACGATGTCGACGCGTTCGTCGAGAAACATCTCCTGGTTCCGGCTCCGCACATCGTCGGACAGGCCGGCGTGGTACGGCACCGCGGAATGGCCTTCACCTTTCAACCACTCGGCGAGCGCCTCCACTTCCTTCCTCGACGAGCAGTAGACGATGCCCGATTCGCCGTCATGCCGATCGAGGATGCTGATCAACTGCGTGTGCAGGTGCCCGCGGCGGATGACGCGGTACACCAGGTTCGGGCGATCGAACGATCCGACGAGTACGAGCGGCGCCTGCAGCCGCAGTTCGGTGACGATGTCGCGCTGAACGCGCTCGGTCGCGGTTGCCGTGAAGGCATGGAACGAGACGCCGGGGAAATCGTCGCGCAGCCGGCCGAGCTGCCGATACTCCGGACGGAAATCGTGGCCCCACTGGCTGATGCAGTGCGCCTCGTCGATCGCGATGAATTTCAGGTTGGCGTGTTTCAGCAATCGCCACAACGACGGACCGCCCTCGCCAACGAGCCGCTCCGGCGACACGTAGAGCAGCCGGCATCGGCCGTCGCGCACGCTCGCAATCACCTCGTCGCGCTCGTGCGGCTGCAGCGTGCTGTTCAGGAACGACGCCGCCACGCCGTCAACGCGCAATCCGTCGACCTGATCCTTCATCAGCGAGATCAGCGGCGACACCACGAGGCCGAGGCCGTCGGTCGCCACCGCCGGCGCCTGGAAGCACAGCGACTTGCCGCCGCCGGTCGGCAGCACGACGATGCTGTCGCGCGACTGCAGAATCGCGTGCATCGCCTCGCGTTGGAGCGGGCGGAATCCGGAAAAGCCCCAGACGCGATGCAGCGCATCACGCAGCAACGCGTCCGCGGTGGACGGCAGACCTGTCTCGCCGAAGCTCGGCGATCGGGCGTCGAGCGGAGGCCGATCAGCGTCGGGCGTAGTTGTGCTCGACGTAGTCATCAACGAGACGCTGAAATTCCGCCGCGAGCTCGTCGTAGGTGCCGTGCAGGGTCATGGCATGCTTGCCGTCGATGAACACCGGACAGCTCGGCTCTTCGCCGGTGCCCGGCAGGCTGATCCCGATGTTCGCCGCCTTCGACTCACCCGGGCCGTTGACGATGCAGCCCATGACGGCGAGCGTCATGGTCTCGACGCCCTGGTGCGTGGTCTTCCAGGTCGGCATCATCTCGCGGATGTAGTCCTGGATCCGTTCGGCGAGTTCCTGGAACGTGCTGCTCGTCGTGCGGCCACAACCTGGACACGCGGTGACACTCGGTGAAAACGCCCGCAGCGCAAGCGACTGCAGCAGCTCGCAGGCGGCGTAGACCTCTTCGCGCCGGTCGCCGTTCGGGCGCGGCGTCAGCGAGACGCGAATCGTGTCGCCGATGCCTTCACTCAACAGTACGCCCATCGCCGCCGACGACCACACCAGCCCCTTCGTGCCCATGCCGGCTTCGGTGAGTCCGAGATGCAGCGGTTGCTCGGTCTGCCTGGCAAGCGCGCGATAGACCGCGATCAGATCGCGCGGGCGCGACGTCTTGCACGAGATGATGATCTGATCCGTGCGCAGGCCGCTCTCGATCGCCAGCGCCGTCGATTCAATCGCCGACAGCACCATGCACTCGTTGATGATGTCCTCGGACGACTTGCCGAGATCGCCGTCGGTGTTCTCCTGCATCTTCGCGACGACCAGTTCCTGATTCAGGGAGCCGCCGTTGACGCCGATGCGCACCGGCTTCGCGTGATCGACGGCGACCTTGCAGATCGTGGAGAACTGTTCGTCGCGGCGTTTGCCGGTGCCGACGTTTCCGGGATTGATCCGATACTTGTCGAGCGCGCGCGCACAATCCGGGTACTTCGTGAGCAGCAGGTGGCCGTTGTAGTGGAAGTCGCCGATGAGGGGCGCCGTGCAGCCGGCGTCGAGCATGCGCTGCTTGATCTCCGGCACGGCTGCGGCCGCTTCCATCACGTTCACCGTGATGCGCACCATCTCCGACCCGGCTTCAGCGAGCTCGATGCACTGCTGAGCCGTGGACCGCGCGTCGGCCGTATCGGTCATCGTCATCGACTGGACGACGATGGGCGCACCGCCGCCGACCTGGACGTGACCGACCTTCACGCCCACTGTCCGGTGGCGCTTCAGTAACTGCATGGAAGTTCCCATGATAGCATTCGCCGCTCGGCTAACGCGGTAGCGCGAAGGCTTGAGCCGAGCGGGAGAGATAACTATGAAAGCGATACGCGCGCACGAGTACGGCGGACCGGCAGTCATGAAGATCGAAGACGTTCCGGATCCGAAAGCCGGACCGGGCGAAGTCGTCGTGCGCGTGCGCGCGGCCGGCATCAATCCCGTGGACGCGTACATCTTGAGTGGCACGTATCCGCGGAAGCCGCCGCTGCCGTACACGCCAGGACAGGACGGCGCCGGTGAGGTCGAGTCGGTGGGCGCGGGCGTCACCGAAGTGAAGGCAGGCGATCGCGTCTACATCTGCGGCGTCGGAAATACCGTGGCAGGCGCTGGCACGTACGCGGAGAAGGCGCTCTGCATCCCGTCGCAGCTGCACCCACTGCCGGCGCGGACGTCGTTCGGCCAGGGCGCGGCGCTCGGCGTGCCGTACTGCACCGCGTATCGCGCGCTCTTCCAGCGCACGAACGCGAGACCGGGCGAGACGGTGCTCGTCCACGGCGCGACCGGCGGCGTCGGCATCGCCTGCGTCGAGCTCGCGCACGCGCGCGGACTCATCGTGATCGGCAGCGGCGGCACCGAGTCCGGCCTCACCGTCGTCCGCGAACACGGCGCCGACTTCGTGGTGAATCACAAGACGCCGGCGTACGCGGACGAGATCATGAAGGCCACCGGCGGCCGGGGCGTCGACCTGATCATCGAGATGGCGGCGCATGTGAACCTCGAGCGCGACCTCGGGCTGCTCGCGAAGTACGGCCGCGTGGTCGTGGTCGGCAATCGAGGGAAGACGGAAATCGACGCGCGCGCGGCGATGGGTCGCGACGCGTCGATTCTGGGCATGACGCTGTTCAACGTCACCGAGGCGGAGTTCGTCGAGATCCATGCCGGGCTAATCGCCGGCCTGAGCAACGGCACACTGAACCCGGTCGTCGGCCGTGAATTCCCGCTCGCTGACGCGCCGCGCGCGCACGAAGCCGTGATGGAACCGGGCGCCCTCGGAAAGATTGTGCTCGTCTCCTGAGAGTGCAGGGTGAAATGCAGAGTGGTGTGACGCGGTGCTGAGCGTCGGAACTCGCCTCGGACCGTACGAGATCCTGGGCCCGCTCGGGGCCGGTGGCATGGGTGAGGTCTATCGTGCGCGCGATACGAACCTCAAGCGCGAGGTCGCGCTCAAGGTGCTGCCGGAGGGAGTCGCGCAGGACTCCGACCGGCTCGCGCGCTTCCAACGCGAAGCCGAGCTCCTCGCCACACTGAATCATCCGAACATCGCGGCCGTGTACGGTCTTGAGAAGGCCGACCCTTCGACAGGCTCAGGGCAGGGCGCCGTCATCGCCATCGTGATGGAACTGGTGGAAGGCGAGACGCTGGACGCTCGCCTCCGCAACGAGCGCGAAGGCTTTAGCCGAGCGTTGCCGCTTGACGAAGCCCTGCCGATTGCGCGTCAGATCGCGGATGCCCTCGAAGCGGCGCACGAGCGGGGCGTCATCCACCGCGACCTCAAACCCGCGAACATCAAGATCACGCCAGACGGCAAAGTGAAGGTGCTCGACTTTGGGTTGGCGAAGGCCATGGACGTTGGGGCAGGCAGGTCGGGTGGGGCAGGTGGGACAGGTGGGTTTGAAAACTCTCCGACGTTGACGACGCCGATGGGCACGATGGCGGGGATGATTCTCGGCACGGCGGCATACATGTCGCCCGAGCAGGCCAAGGGCAGCGCTGTCGACAAGCGCGCGGACATCTGGGCGTTCGGCGTCGTGTTGTTCGAAATGCTGACGGGCACGCGCCTGTTCGCGAGCGAGTCGGTGGCTGAAACGCTGGGGCTGATCTTCTCGCGCGAACCCGATCTTGCGACGTTGCCTGCCGCGACACCCGCACGTGTCCGAACGCTCGTCGCACGCTGCCTCGTCAAAGATCCTCGTCAGCGCCTGCGTGACATCGGTGATGCGCGGCTGGATCTGGAAGACGCGCGCGACACACCCGCAGCTGCCGCGCCGCTGCAGGCGCGCTCGATCTGGCGCGCGTTGCCGTGGGGAGTTGCGGCGGCCGCAGTACTGCTGGCCGGATGGACGCTGTGGGGCCGGACAGGTATCGCCACGACCGCGCGTGACGTGACGCAGGTCGACATCGGGTTCCCACGCGACGTCGAACCCTATACCCAGAACCACGAGACTGCGATCGCTCCCGACGGCCGGACCATCGCGATGGTCGGCGTGAAGGACGGGGTGCGTCGCTTGTTCGTTCGCCGGCTCGATCACCCGGAGGCGAGTGAGGTACCAGACGCCAATGGCGTCAGCATCGCTGAGTTCTCGCCCGACAGCGGCAGCGTGGCGTTCATTTACGGCGGGGGATTGCTGACGCGCGTGACCTTGGCCGATCAGCAACGGAAGCGCGTGACGTTCGGAGTGGACGTCACCGGCGGGCTCTCGTGGAGCCCGGCAGGCATCGTCTTCGTCCGCGGTGGCGTCCTGTGGATCGTCTCGCCTGACGGCGGCACACCACGCGCGCTCACGGTGCTCGATGCCGCGCGGCACGAAGTGCTTCACGACCACCCGATCGTGGTGCCCGGGCAGCGCGTCGTGCTGTTCGCGAGCCAGACCACCGAGCCAGGCGCGGAGCGCATCGAAGCCGTGCCGATCGACGGAGGCACGCGGACAGTGGTCGTCGAACGCGCGATGACTCCCGTCTGGTCCGCCACGGGTCACCTGCTCTTCGCCAGGGATGGCGCGGTCATGGCTGCAGCGTTCGACTCGCGGACGATGACGCTGCAGGGTACCGCCGTGACGGTGATGCCTGCCGGCATCCTGGAAGCGGTCGAATCCGGAGGTCTGGCATTCAACGTGTCGTCCACAGGGACGTTGCTGTCCAGGCCGGCGGGCTTCACGGACACGCGCGTGGTTTCGGTGGGTCGCGACGGCGCGGCGGTGGGCCTCAGTCTGCTGCCATCGGATCGGTACAGGAACCCCCGGATCTCGCCAGACGGCCGCCGGCTTCTGGTCGAGATCGGCGGCAACGTCATTGAGGCGCTCGACCTCGAACGGGGCACGCGCGCACGGCTCACGGCCGGCGCGCTGAGCACGACCTTCTCCACGTGAAGCGCCGACGGGAGCCGCGTCGTGTCCAGGCGGTTCAGTTCGCCGTTCTGGGCCTCCGCCGACGGCAGCGGCAACACCGGCCCCATGCCTGGCGCAACCGTCAACGATTTTCCCTCGTCACGAACCCGCCGAGCGACGAGGATCTGATCGGCTCGGTGCGCCGCGGGCTGTACGGCACCGCGATGCCGGGATGGGATCGCATCCTGCCGGACAACGAGATCACCGACGTCGTGCAGTACGTGAAATCGCTGTCGCCAGCGTTCGCCACACCACCGAAAGCCGTGACCCTCGGGCCTGGCGTGGCAAGCTCGCCGACCAGCATCGCGCGTGGAGAGCAGGCGTATCAGAAACTCCAGTGCGGCAAGTGCCACGGCACGGACGGCCGCGGCGCCGGCGCGGTGGCGACGACGTTCGAGGACGACTGGCGGCAGCCGCTGCGGTCAGCGGATCTCACCGAGCCGTGGACGTTTCACGGCGGCGCGACCTCGCGCGATATCTATTTCCGCTTCCGCACCGGCATGACCGGCACGCCGATGCCGTCGTTTGCCGACGCGGCGTCCGACAACGAGATGTGGGATCTCGCGAACTACGTCGTGTCGCTCGGGCGCAAACCGGTGTGGTCGATGACCGCTGACGAGGTGACGCAGCTCTACGCGCGGCTCGACGCGCAGGCGAAAGCCGACCCCCTGAAGCGCGGCGCGTATCTCGTCG
>JANYHS010000137.1 GCA_025358945.1 Acidobacteriota bacterium | reverse complement strand
GTCATGCTGCCGCTCGTATCCAGCATGACGACGACGTTGATCGGGTGAATGCTGTTGTCGAAGTAGACCAGCGGCTGCGGCTTGTCGTTGTCCAGGACGTCGAAGTCGGTCTGCACGAGTTCGGGGACGAGGCGCTTCTGTGCGTCCTGCACCGTGACGAACAGCGACACGATCTGGGTGCCCGACTTGAAGGTGGGCGCCTGTTGTGCCGCGAGTGCCATCGACATCGCGGTGGCGATCGTCACGGCTCCTGCAAACCTCTTCCAAGACGTCATGGTTTCAGCTTACTGCAACGGCGGGTCCAGCCGGCGCCCCAAACGCGCCGAGGAGTCCAGCCTATTGTCCCAGCGTCAGCGCGCGCTGGATGGCCGGGTCGAGCGCCGCGGCCATGCGTTTGTAGCCATCAGGCGTCGGGTGCAGGTCGTCTGGAGAGGACACCAGTCGATCGGGTTGGCCGGGCGCGGAGACGGCCGCGCGCGTGTCGCAGAACACCATCTGGCCCTCGTGGCGCGCCGCGTACGCGCGGATCCAGTCGTTGACGGCGTGCATGCGCGCGTTCTGCTCAGCGGTCGCCACGTTGAACGGGATGATCGTCCCGGCGACGACGATGATCTTCGCGGCGCGGGCCGCGTCGTACATCGCTTCGAGTTCGCGCTCGGCAGACTCCACGCTGCGGCCCTGATACACGTCGTTGACGCCGCCGATGATCACGACGACGGTGGGCTTGGCGGGTGTGACGTCGCGCGCAAACCGCGCGCGGATCTGATCCGTGCGCTCGCCGTTGACGCCGCGGTTCAACACCTGCCAGTCAGGATGCGTCTGCGTCAGCCAGTAGGAATACTGACTCTGCACGTTGCCCGAGCCGTTGGGCGGCGCTTCGATCGGCGACTTGAACGCGGGTGTGCCCGCGGTGGTCGAATCCCCGAGCGCGACGATGGTGATCATGATCGCCATCAGCATATGTTGTTAGTCCTGCCGCAGCGCGATCACCGGGTCGATGCCGGCGGCGCGTCGCGCGGGTAAGTAGCTCGCGCCAGCGGCGACCAGCGCCAGCGAGCACCCCGCAATGATCAGCGACAGAGGGTCGTACGGCTGCAGGCCGAATAGCAGCGACGTGGCGGCCCGGCCGGCGGCCAACGTCAGCAGGACTCCGGCGCACAAACCGTAGATGAGCACTGTCGCTGCCTCGCCCAGGATCAAGGTCATGACGCCTCGACGATCCGCACCCAGCGCCATCCGGATGCCGATCTCTTGAGTGCGTTGCGCGACGGTGTATGAGGTGACGCCATACAACCCGAGCGCCGTCAGGATGACCGCGAGCGCACCGAAGGGGCCGGCGAGTGCGGCCATCAGCCGTTCCTTCAGCAGGGATTCCTGGACCACGGTATCAAGAATCCGAAACGAATAGCGCAGGGACGGGCCCAGGTCTTCGAGCGTGCTCCTCACCGACGAGATCAGCACCTCGGGACGCTCCGGACGGGCCTTTGATCGAATCACAAGCTGATCCGCGGACGATCTGAGTGCGGCTTGGGACAGGGGCACATACAGGAGAGATTGGAACTCTTCGCGCAGATCTCGGTATTTGGCATTCTTGACGAAGCCGACGATCTCGTACGACGCGCTCGGTTCCGATGGCGTCGCCTCGAGCCAGAGGTGCTCGCCGAGTACGTTCGAGCCGAGCCCGAATGCGTGCGCAAAAGCTTCGTTCACGATGGCCACCTTCGACGAAGCGCTTGCCATATCGTGCTCGCTGAATTCGCGCCCGGCAATCACCATCGTCTGCGACGTGTGAAAGTACTGGGTGCCGACCATGTTCCGGAGAGCGACGTGAGCGTGCGCGGGGTCTGAGCCCTCCATCCAGACGCGATTGCTCCAGTTGCCGCCGCTCAGAGGAACGATCACGACCTCTGCGGCGCCGTCGACGCCTGGAGTGGCGCGCACGCGTTCGAGGACGTTTCGTCGGAACACTGTGGTCTGGTCTGGCGGAAGCTGCAGGTTCGACAAGCTCACCGAGGCGATCACCGTGCCGTGCTGCTGAAATCCGGCATCGAGCGTCTCAAGACTCCGGAGACTTCGCGCGAACAGCAGTGTTCCCATCAGCAACGTCAGCGACAACGCGATCTGAGATGCTAGCAGCGCGCGGCGGACATCGGATCGCTCGCGGCCTGAAGTCATCCCGCGGCCGCCCGAGATCAAGACGGTTCCCGGCGGTGTTCGGGACGAGCGCAACACGGGTATTGATGCGAACAACAGGCACGTGAGAATTGACAACGCGGCAGCGAATCCAAAGGCGCGGGCACCCAGCGAGACGTCGAGAAACACCGGCGCGCCGCTCGTCGTGAGGAACGACACCAGCATCTGGCTCAGCGCCTGCGCGACAACCAGGCCGGCCGCGACGCCAGCGATCGCCAGCAGCAGGCTCTCGGTGATCAGTTGCCGTGCGAGCCGGAAACCCGACGCGCCGATGGCCGCGCGTACCGCCATCTCGCGCTGGCGCGCGTTGGCCCGCGCCAGCATCAAGTGCGCGATGTTGGTGCATGCCAGCAGCAGCACGAGTCCGGAGATCGCCAGCAGCAGGACGAGCGGCTGTGAATATTGCTCTCTCAGCCGGGACAGGCCGCTACCGGCCGGGCTCGTCAGGAGCTTCATTGCAAGGTATGGCTGGACGCTCGCCACGGGATAGGCCGAGGGGAGCGTCGCTTCGAAGATTGCGGCAGACCGTGTCCGCATCACCGCGGCCGCCTGCTCGATCGAGACGCCGGGCTTTCGCCGGCCCATCACGGTCAGCCACCAGAAGTTGCCGGAATCGAGTCGAGCATTCGCGCCGTGCCACGCAGGCTCCGCGCAGATCGGCATGGCGATATCGAAGGTCCTGCCGACTTCAACGCCGGAGAACGCTTGCGGCGTGACACCGATGATCGCGGTCCGGTAGTTGCCGATCGATACCTGCCTGCCGACGCTGGACGGATCGGCGCCGAACTCCCGCTGCCAGAATCCGTAGCTGATGACGGCGCCCGCGCTTTGTCCGCAACCGCGACGGTCGTCGTCCTCGGTGAATACCCGGCCGAGGAGCGGCTGGACTCCGAGCACGTGGAAAAAATCTCCGCTCACCCAGAGCCCGGCCACTTTCCGCGACTCGCCGTGTGGTGAGATCTCGAGTGACTCATCAGCCCAGGCGAAGAGTCCGGAGAATGCCTGTCGTTCGTTTCTAATCTGTTCCCAGAGAGGATTGGTCAGCGCGGCGTCGCGCATCCACGTGCCTCTGGCGTGGGTCATGTCGTCGATGCGGATTTCGACAAGTTCTTCTGGCGCCCGCACGGGAAGACTGCGGAGGCGAATCGCATCGAGGAGCTGGAAGATGGCGGTGTTGGCTCCTGCGCCGAGCGCCAGCGAAAAGATGGCGACGCACGCAAATCCGGGATTGAGGCGGAGCATCCGGAGCGCGTAGCGAAGATCCTGCAGCATGGATGTCCGGGTTAGTCGGTGACGACCGGCCGCGCTGCCTTTTCGTTGACATGGAGCTGAAAAATGTCTGGCCGCGCGTAGTGGCCGACGACATCGAGGTCGTACTTGGCGCCCGGGATTTCGCCGAGGTCGATTTCGGCCGTGAGGATGCCGGCCTGATCGAAGAGGGGACCAGCGAGCACCTGGCCCAGCGGGCCGACGATCGCGCTGCCGCCGCGCATGATCACGGTCTGCGGATCGTTGCCCTGCGCTGCTGCGTAGTCGGCGGGGCAGTCGCCGCGGCGAAGATACTGGCACGCGGTCAGCACGAAACAACGCCCTTCGAGCGCGACGTGCCGCATCGACGGCAGCCAGGTCTCGCGATCGTCGGCGGTCGGGGCGCAGTAGAGTTCGATGCCCTTCGCGTACATCGCCATGCGCATCAGCGGCATGTAGTTTTCCCAGCAGATCACCGCGCCGAGTTTGCCGATCGCGGTGTCGAACACCGGCATCGTCGATCCGTCGCCGAAGCCCCAGATGATCCG
>JANYHS010000106.1 GCA_025358945.1 Acidobacteriota bacterium | reverse complement strand
CCTCGAACGACGCGTCATCGTCGGCGCGCATCACGCCGCGGCTGCCAGACAGTGCCACGGGCTTCACCACGCAGGGATACGACAGAGGCTGGGGCCTGGGGGCTGGGGGCTCACCAAGACTCGAGACCTGAGACCTGAGAGTTATCGGCATCCACCAGGGAACTGGCAGGCCGGCGTCACGCAGGCGCTCGCGTGTGAGTTGCTTGTGCCCTGCCGCGATCGCTGCGGCAGGCGGATGCCACGGCAGACCGAGCGCCTCCGCGACACGCGCGCCGATCACCGTCGGTCGATCGCCGAGCACGATCAGGCCGTCGAGGGGACGCGCGGCCGCCGACTCGAGGATCGCCGCGACGGACGCGTCCTCGTCATAGAAACGGATCGGAATCGCCTGGTCCTGCCATGGATCGTCGATCAGATGACAGCGATCCGTCGCAAAGACAAGCTCCGCCCCAAGCCGCGCCGCCGCGTCACCAAACGCGCGCGTCTGATACCCCGTCGTCGTCGCCAGGATCAGTATCCGAGCCATCAGCCCCGACCCACCCGCCCTACTTGACCCACCTGACCCACCTGACCTACGTGACCTACCTGACCCACCTGACCCACCTGACCTACCTGACCTACCTGACCCACCTGACCTACCTGACCCACGTGACCCACCTGACCTTCGTCACACCAGAGCCACCTGCTCTGCATTGGGCTCCGCTCAGCAATACCAGGGCTCATTCAGATACGGCACCGTCGCGCGAGCCCGCGCGGGACGTGTATCTGCGTGCCCTGATCCAGGTTGACGCGAGGGGTCCGTCAAGCCGGCACGCTCGTGCGCGATGCGGCGGACCTCGTCGAAGAGCGGCGGGCGATCCGAGGTCAGCCGCGTGCCGACCAGCGCCATCACGTCGCGTTGCAGTTCATCAACGCGCGGATCGGGATGCGCCCAGCGATACGTCAGCGTGTCCGGATCGAACGCGCCGATGTGCGCGCGCATTTCATCACGCTCGAGCAGGAGCGATCCCTGGGGCACGAGCAGTCGGATCGCGAGCTGGATCGGCGACACATGGTCCACCAGATCGAGCGCCTCAATCGTGTCGAGCAGGTCGCAGTACGCCGCGAGCGTCAGCCACGGATGAAACGCGACGAACGTCGGCGCCAGCGTGACGCCGGCGTCCCGACAGAGCGTGACCGCCTCCAGAAAATCAGCCCGCGTGTGCCCTTTATCGAACAGCGCGAGCACCTGATCGTCCACCGACTCGATCGCGCTGGTCACGAATGCGCAGCCGGTCGCCGCCAGCTGCGGGATCAGCTCGCGCTGCTTCAGCAGATGCTCGACCTTGATCGTCACGTCGTAGCTGACGCCCGGATGCGCCGCGTGCAGCGCCGAGACGATGCGCATCGCGTGGGTGGGACCGTTGAAGAAATCGGGGTCACCAAACGTGATGTGCTGCGCGCCGGCGGCCACTTGCGCCGCCACGTCGGCCAGCACGACATCCGATTGCACGACGCGGAACTGCCCCTTGTAGATCGGCACGACCGGACAGTGCCGGCACAGATGCCGGCAGCCGCGGCTGGCCTCCGTGTAACCGACGAGCCGGCGCTCGCCGTCCGGCATCTGCAACGTCGCGTACTTCGACAGCGGCGGCAGCCCGGTCCGATCGGGAACGAGGAAGTGAATCCGTGGCAGCGGGCGATCACCAGAAAACACCGGGGAGACCGCAGAGGCCGCAGAGGCCGCGGATAATTCTTGACTCTGCGATCTTTGCGCGCCCGGCGGCTTTTTCTGGCTAGTACCGTTGGCCCAGGCCGCCAGGTCCTCTTCGAACTCGCCGCCGAAGACTTCGTCCACCCCGAGCGATCGCAGCCAGTCCGCGTTGAGCGGCGCATACAACCCGAACGCGCAGATGCGCGCGGACCGATTGACGCGACGCGCGGCGACAATCACCGGTCCCGCCAGGCGCGTGGCGGTGTGCATCGGCAGGTGAAACGCGATGAGATCCGGCCCGTGCAGGCGTTCGACGCGCAATTTCTCCTTCGCCGCGTCCAGACAGTCGACCGTCCAGCCGTCCGCACGCAGCCATGCCGCCGCCGACGCCAGCCCGAACGGCTGCCGCCCCATCTCGTACGTGCTGATCAGAAGCGCGCTGCGCATGTCGACACAATCATTGTATTCTTCGTGCCATGTCTATTGCCGCGGAGGCGCGCCCCTTGGATCACGCGTTTTTCGGTCACCCGCGCGGACTCTCCACCCTCTTCTTCACCGAGATGTGGGAGCGCTTCAGCTACTACGGCATGCGCGCGTTCCTCATGCTGTACATGGTCGCTCCGGCATCGGCGGGCGGGCTGGGATTGGCCGACGCGGACGCCGCGTCGATCTACGGCACGTACACCGGCAGCGTCTGGGGCGCAGCCATCCTCGGCGGCATCGTCGCCGATCGCTTCCTCGGGCAGTACAACAGCGTGCTCATCGGCGGCATCATCATCGCGATCGGCCACTTCGCGCTCGCGTTCAAAGCGTTGCCCTTCTTCTACGCCGGCCTGGCGCTGATTGTCGTCGGCACCGGCCTGCTCAAACCGAACGCGAGCACCATGGTCGGGTCGCTGTACGAGCCGGGCGACGCCCGCCGCGACGCGGGCTTCTCGATCTTCTACATGGGCATCAACCTCGGCGCGCTGTTCGGGCCGCTCATCGCCGGCTACCTGGCTCAGCGCGTTGACTGGCATCTTGGCTTCGCCTGCGCTGGCGTCGGCATGACCGCGGGCCTCATCCAGTACGTCGTCGGCCGAAAACATCTCGCCGCCGCCACGCAACGCCAGAAAGCCGGCGCCGCGCTGGCCGCCGCATCGCCGACGCGGGGTTTCACGGCCGCCGAGTGGAAACGGATGGGCGCGATCGTGATCTTTTTCCTGGTGGCGATCCTGTTCTGGGGCGCCTACGAACAGGCCGGCTCGACGCTCAACCTGTTTGCCGATCGCTACACGCGCAACGAACTGTTCGGCGTCTCCTTTCCGTCTTCCTGGTTCCAGTCGGTGCAACCGGTGTTCGTGATCCTGCTCGCGCCGGTATTCGCGTGGCTCTGGATGCGGCTCGGCAAGCACGAGCCGTCGGTGCCGGCCAAGCTGGCGATCGGCGTGCTGTTCATGGGCCTCGCCTTTCTCGTGCTGGTGCCGGCCGGTTCGAGCGCCCAGAGCGCTGCGGGCGTGCGCGTAAGCCCCTGGTGGCTGATCGTGTCGTACGGCATCTCGGAACTCGGCGAGCTGTGCCTGTATCCCGTCGGGCTCAGCGCCGTCACCAAGCTGTCGCCACCGCGCATCGTCGGCCTGATGATGGGCGTGTGGCTGCTCTCGAACGCATTCGGCAACAAGCTGGCCGGATGGGCGGCCGGATTCTTCAGCACCATGCCGCTGCACCAGCTGTTCAGCGAAGTGGCGATCATCCTGTTCGTGACCTCCGCGATCGTGTTCGCGCTCGTGAAGCCCGTTCAGCGGCTGATGGACGGCGTGCGGTAGTGGCGCTCGAAGAATACAAACGCAAACGCGACTTCAAGAAAACCCCTGAGCCGGAAGGCACGGTGGCGCCCAAGCGCACCGAGCGCTTCTTCTGCGTGCAGAAACACCTCGCCAGTCACCTGCACTACGACCTGCGCCTCGAGCACAACGGTGTGCTGATGTCGTGGGCTGTGCCGAAGGGACCATCGCTCGATCCGAAAACGAAACGGCTGGCGATGCACACCGAGGATCACCCATTCGCGTACGGTGAGTTCGAAGGCGTCATCCCCGAGGGCTACGGCGCCGGCATCGTGATGCTCTGGGACAAGGGCACCTGGACGCCCGAGCAGGACGATGTGGATGCGGCGCTGAAAAAGGGCGACCTGAAGTTCGCGCTCGACGGCTACAAGCTGAAGGGATCGTGGGTGCTGGTGAAAACCAGCGGCCGCTTCTCTGGCGCGCGCGAAGGCAGCGGCGATCGCAGCTGGCTGCTGATCAAGCATCGCGACGACTGGGCCGGCGAACTCGACATCGCCGAGTTCGCGCCGCGCAGCGTCAAGAGCGACGGCGACTTCGAGGACATCCTCGCGGAAGACAACCCGGCGATCTGGCACACCAACCGGCCCGTCAAGGGCGGCGACACGGGCAAGCTGTTCACGACAATCATAGAAAAGGCCGCGCAGTTAAAAGCCGCCCGCGGCCATGCCAATGAAACCAAGGACACAAAGGCGACGCCACGACGAACAACGCAGAAATCGTTAAAACCGCAGACGAAGAAAAAGAGATAGCTCGGCGTGTTCAGCGGGTTCTGCGTTGATCGCCTTCTTATCTGTGCCACGCTGACCGCAGCCATCGCCAGCGCTCAGGAGGTGCCGACTACCCGCCAGGTCGATCTCACGCTCACCGAAGGCACCTCAATGGCGGCCGCGGCGTCACCTGACGGGCGGTCGATCGCGATCGATCTCCTCGGCGGCATCTGGGTGCTGACGATGCGCGGCGGTGACGCGAAGCGCATCACACCCGAGCTCCTCGAAGCGCGCCAACCGACGTGGTCGCCCGACGGTCACTCGATCGCGTTTCAAGGCTACGGCGACGACGGCGCGTGGCACATCTTCGTGATCCCGCGCGAGGGCGGCGAGGCCAAGGCGATCACGCACGGTGTGTTCGATGATCGCGAGCCCGCATGGTCACACGACGGATCACGCATCGCCTTCTCGTCCGATCGATTCGGCGGGATCTACACAATCTGGGACGTGACGCTCGCCACCGGCGACACGCGGCGCGTGAGCACTCGCGATGGCGTCATGCCGACCTGGTCGCCCAACGATCAGGAGATCACGTTTGCGTCACGCGATCGCGAGAGCGGCAGCCCGATCGACCGACGCAATGAAACGCCGGGACTATGGGCCGTGTCGGCCGGCGGCGGCGAACGGATGATCTGGGACGCCAGGGACAACGGCATGCCGACTGGATCCGCATGGAATCCCGAGGGCACCCAGGTCGCCTACACCACCGCAACAGGTCATCTCGGCCTGAGCGGACGCGCGATGAGCAGCGCGACCGAAGACGTATTTCCGTTCAGGCCCAGTTGGGTGTCGCCAACGGCGTTTATCTACACCGCCGACGGTCACATCAAGCGCCGCTCGCTCACCGGCGACACCTCGATCATCCCGTTCACCGCGAAGGTTTCCCTCCTGCGCAGCACCTACACAATCGCGCACCGCGAGCTCGAGCCGAAAGATCCGCAGAAGGTCGCCGGTATCGTCAACCCCGCCGTCTCGCCCAACGGTCAGGCGATCGCGTTCACCGCGATGGGCGATCTTTGGGTCCTGCCGCTCGGGGGTCAGCCGGTGGCGATCACCAACGATCCGGCAACGGACATCGATCCGGCGTGGTCACCCGACAGCACGCGGCTGGCGTTTGCCAGCGACCGCGGCGGTCGAATGGATCTGTGGGTCCACGATTTCAGGACGAACGCGGATGCGCAGCTGACTGAAGAACACGGCGCCGTGTCCGGACCCGCGTGGTCTCCTGACGGCAATCACATCGCGTATCTCGTCGATCACCGCCGACTGGCCACCATCACACTGCAGCGCGATCAGCACAACTTCAACTTCGTGTCGACGTGGTCAAGCGAGCTGGGCCGGCCCATGTGGTCGGGCGACAGCAGCTCGATCGCTGTCGGTGCGTTGTTGCCATACTCCGACCGGTATCGCGAAGGGCTCAACCAGATTCTGTTGTTCAGCTCGAGCACAAGCGGCGCGTCCTCCTCCGCGATCTACCTCGAACATTCCGCAGGTAACCGTCAGGACACGGGCCCCGTGTGGTCGCCCGACGGATTCCACATGGCCTTCGTCACCGAAGGCACGTTGTGGGTCGTGCCCGTGAACGAACGCGGCGGCGCCACGGGCCCGCCGCAGGCCGTCGCCACCGATCAGCCCGAATCACCGAGTTGGGAAAGCGACTCGAAGCACATCGTCTATCAGACGCCGAAGGGACTGCGCCGCATCCTGACCGACGGCAGCCCGCCGGAGCCGATCCCGCTCGATCTCACCTGGCGCAACGGCGCCACACCCGTCCACATCGTCGTCCACGCGGGTCATGTGCTGGACGGCGTCCTCGAGGCGATGCGTGGCGAGTCGGACATCGTGATCGAATCGGGCGTGATCCGCAGCATCGAGGCGCATCGCAACGATCTCCACGTCGGCGCCGTGGTCGACGCGTCCAACGAGTTCGTCATGCCAGGGCTGGTCGACATGCACGCGCATCTCGACGATGGGTACGGGCAGAACTTCGGCAGCGTGTGGCTGGCATACGGGGTCACCAGCCTGCGGATTCCGTCGATCAATCCGTACGCGGGGCTTGAGCAGCGCGAGGCCTTCGACGCCGGCCGGCGCCCGGGACCGCGCGTGTTCGTCGCCGGCGATCCGTTCGACGGCGCCCGCATGTATTATCCCGGCGGCGTAGCCATCACGTCGGCACAGCAACTCGCGCAGGAACTCGATCGCGCGTCGACGCTCGACGTGGATTTCTTCAAGACCTACGTGCGGCTGCCCGACCGCTTCCAGAAGGGCGTCGTCGATTTCGCGCACGCGCTGAACAAGCCGGTCACGTCACACGAGATTTATCCGGCGATCGCCTTCGGGATCGACGGCGTCGAGCATCTCAGCAGCACGAGCCGGCGCGGCTACTCACCGAAACTGAGCGCAACGCGCCGCGCCTACAAGGACGTCATCGATCTGCTGACCAAGTCCGGCGTCACGTTGACGCCGACGATCGGCATCTACGGCGCATTCAACGCGCGAGAGACGGGAGACAAGACGCTGCTGCTCGATGCGCGGCTCGCGCTCTATCCGCTGTCGCTCGTCTCGCAGCTCACGGACATGGCGACGGCGCGAGCGGATTCGGCGCTCGA
>JANYHS010000087.1 GCA_025358945.1 Acidobacteriota bacterium | reverse complement strand
CCCCCCCCCCCCCCCCCGACCGCGTTCCGAAGGCCGATGGGAACACAAGAGGTGCGACTGGGATACTTGTGTTCCCATCGGCCTTCGGGGCGCGGTGCCGCCGCAAGGCGGCGTGCGACGCGTTCAGCTCTGTGTCTCGGTGGCTCTGTGGCCCGTTCAAGTCAGGTGCGCGCGTCAGGCACAGGATCAGCAGGATCGGGCCAGAAGACGCGGGTCAGATAGTGGATGGCGATGCCGACGCCCCAGCGGTTCGGGGACGTCCAGACGACCAGCGCGCCGAGAACGAATAACGCCAGAAACCCGAGCGCACGATGCGTGCGCCCGAATCCGAAGTAGACCAGCACGACCATCGCGCCGATTGGGATCCGGTCGCCGATGACGGTGAACGCCCACGTGTCGCCCGGATTGCGCTCGTACACCAAGCCGCAGACCGAGCATCGTTCGAGGTGATGCGACCAGCCCTGGAACAGCGCGCCCTCACCGCAGTGCGGACAGCGTTTGGAGACGCCGCGACGAAGCGCCGTCAGGATCCGGTGACGGCGCATGTCGCTACGCGATGGAGGTCAGCGTGATCTCGAACACCAGCGTCGCGTTCGCAGGGATGTTGGCGCTCGGGCTGGTGGCGCCGTACGCGAGTTCAGGCGGAATGATCAGCCGCCGCTGGCCGCCGACCTTCATCCCGACGACGCCCTGATCGAATCCCTTGACCACAGTGCCGGCGCCGACGACAAACGAAAAGCTCCCGGTGTCGAACTGCGTGCCCTTGCCGTTGGCCTTGCCGGTGTCGTAGAGCCAGCCGGTATAGGTGACGGTGGCGCGGCTGCCACCGGCTGCCGTCGCGCCGGTCCCGACCACCAGTTCCGTCGACGTGAACACGCCGACCGACGTGCCGCCGGTCGCCGCGGTCGAATTTGCACTTCCGCAGCCGGCCGCGGCCAGCACCACCATCAGTAGAATCGCTCGCTTCATCAACGTCTCAGTCTCCCAAATTAGAGCAGGCAACCCTGAGTGTATACTCGTACGGTTTGCCTTCACCACAAAGAGCCAAGACATTACTCGCAGCGGCCCTGGCGTGCGCGGCGGCGCTGTGCTCGCCGCCGCTCGCCCACGCGCAGGCGCACGTCCACCCAGCGTCGGCCAGCGGCGCGCGCGAACGCTATTCCATCCCAGCCGTCCGCGTCGATCAATCGCCGAAGATCGACGGCGTTCTCGACGATGCGGTCTGGCAGAAGGCGGCGCTTGTCGACACGTTCACCCAGCAGGAACCGCGCGAGGGCGCCGCGGCCACCGAGCGCACCGAAGTGCGCGTGATGTAAGACAGCCACAACCTGCTGATCGCGGTCCATGCGTATGACGCG
Organism: Acidobacteriota bacterium; assembly: GCA_025358945.1. Classification (GTDB taxonomy): domain Bacteria; phylum Acidobacteriota; class Vicinamibacteria; order Vicinamibacterales; family CAVVIG01; genus CAVQFC01. Next base: position 12,458 of record JANYHS010000087.1, on the reverse strand, counting down.
CAGCCCTCTGCCATCGTCGCCACCGAGATGCGGCGCGATGCCGACCGGTTGCTCGACGAAGACAACGTCCAGATCATCCTCGACACCTTCAACGACTCGCGCAACGGGTACATGTTCGTCACGACGCCGCTTGGCGCGAAGCTCGAGCAGCAGATCTCGGAGGAAGGCGAAGGCAACACGCGCGCCGGGCTGCTCAACACGAACGTCAACCGTAACTGGGATGGCATCTGGGGAGTCGCGGCGCGGATCACGGACGACGGGTGGACCGCCGAGATCGCGATTCCGCTGACGACCGTGCGCTTCGCGGACGCCGGCGAACAGACCTGGGGCAGCAGGTCAACCTGACGCGCTTCGGCCTCTTCTTTCCCGAGAAGCGCGACTTCTTCCTGGAGAATGCCGGCCTGTTCAAGATGGGGACCGGCGGTACGTTCACGTCCACGACCGTCGAGACCGATCTCTTCTTCAGCCGCCGGATCGGTTTGTCCGACAGCGGCCAGCCGATTCCCATCATCGGCGGCGGACGGCTGGCGGGGAAGTCGGGCCGCCACAACATCGGCATTCTCGACATCCAGACGGACAGCGCGTTCGGCCGGCCTGGCGATAATTTTCTGATCGGCCGCTACAGCAGTGACATCCTGAAGCGCTCGCGCGTGGGCGCGATCTTCGTGAACAAGGAAACGACGGGTGGCGATCCGCACTACAACCGGACCGTCGGCGCCGATGCGAACCTGGTGCTCGGCAAGGGACTGCAAATCACCTCGTACGTGGCGAAGACCGACACGCCGGGGCTGCAGGGGAACGATCTGGCGTTCTTCGGCCGCGTCGCCTATCGCGATCCCTCCTGGAGCGTCTGGATCAACTACCTCGACGTCCAGGACAACTTCAACGACGAGGTCGGCTTCGTCCAGCGTCGCGGCGTGAAGACGACGAAGGCGTTCTTCAGCCCGACGCCGCGGCCGGGGCGACTGGGGATCCGCATGCTCGAGCCGATGGCGGTGTTCAGCTACGTCACCGATCAGCAGAACCGCCTGGTGACGCGCACGGAGCACTTCATGAACGGCTTCTACATGCAGGACGGATCGTTCCTGAACGTCATCTACCAGCGGAATCTCGACGTGCTGGACACGCCGTTCAAAATCCAGTCGAACGTCACGATTCCCGTGGGGACGTACGAGTTCGACGAACTCGACTTGCGTACAACACGAACCCCGCGAGGCGCGTCTACGAGCGCTTCACCTGGCAGCCGATGCAGTTCTATGGCGGCACGCGGCAGACGATGACCGGCGCCGTGGGCGTGCGCGCCACGAGCCATCTGTCGAGCGAACTGCAGTTCAGCCGCAACGACGTGAAGTTGCCCTACGGCGAGTTCCTGGCGAATCTGGCGATCGTGCGGGTCGACTTCGCGCTGACGCCGCGCGCGACGATCCGCAGCCTGACGCAGTACAACTCGCTGACCAACGAAGTGACCAACAGCGTGCGGCTCAACTTCATCTATCGGCCCGGCAGCGATCTCTACATCGTCTACCACGACCTGCAGCAGACCGGGCTGCCGGCAGGGACGCTCGTGCCCACCGATCGCCAGTTCGTCGTCAAGATGAACTACCTGCTCGCGCGATAGACGAGGCCCGCGACAAATCGATACTCGTAGCCAGAGTTCGTGGTGTCCGGCTGACTGCGGATCAGCCGAAGGTCGAGCTGCGCCCGCACCGAAAGCGCCCGCGCCAGTGGGACATCGAGGCCCACTCCCGGCTGGATACCGAGCGAGCGGTTCACGGTTGCGGATCCGAATGCCGAGCCCGCGGTTCGCACGACCCCGACCAGCACCTGCGCGAATTCCGTGATTCGTCCCAGTCGCGTCGACGCGCGTACGCCGCCCATCACCGTGTGAACGTTGAGCTGTGCGTCCGATCCCACCAGCGCGACCGTCTTGTATTGCCCACTGACGTCCGCCACGGCCGAGAGCGCATGCGTGAGGTCCACTGCCACTCCGCCCATCCAGCCGGTCGGTAGCGTGATGTCGTCGCGCGGATCCCGCGCGAGCGCGAAACCGCCGGACACTTCGATCGGCGGCTGCGCCATCGCCGGGCGAGGCAGCAGGCTGAGCAGCAGGAGCATCGGCAGCAGGCGGACCATCGCGGATATCATGGCACGCCGTGCATCGATGCCTCCTGCTCGTCATCGGCCTGGCGTTGTGCGGCGTGGACCGTGCGGAGGCGCAGGACGATCACTTCGGCATGAACACGCGCGTCCTCACCGCGCCGATGGCCGACAAGATGACCGAACTCGGCGCCGGGGTCGTCCGCCTGGCGTACGGGTGGGACGTGATCGAGCCGAACTGCAAGGGCTGCTTCAACTGGGAGGCGACGGATGCGTGGCGCGACGAGGCGAAGCGCACGCACCGGACGATCTTCGCGTCGCTCGCCTACGCGCCCGCGTGGGCAAACGGTGGACATCCGTATCGCTACCCGCCGGTGAACTATCAGGACTGGTACGACTTCGTGTTCGCGACCGTGTCGCGCTACAAAAACGACATCCATCTGTGGGGTGTATGGAACGAACCGAATCTGGACGAGTATCTGCAGGGCGCCGATCCCAAGGTGTATCGCTCGCTGGTGATCATGGCGCGCGCGGCGATTCGCGCGGCGGATCCGTCGGCGATGGTTCTCGGCCCCGAGGTGAGCTTCCACGGCGTGAAGGACGGATGGTTTGCCGCCGTGATGAACGACTTCGGCGACCTCTTCGACATCGTCACCGTTCACTGGTACGCGGACGGTCCCGATCTGGCGTTCATGATGGATCAGCTCGTGCGGCCCGTGTCGCTCGGCAAGAACGTGTGGCTGACGGAGGTCGGGATGACGCCGTGCGCGTCGTTCTTCGGCGAGGTCGGGCAGGCCTTGTTCTATCAGCGCGTGCTCAGCGCATTTCAGGCGCGGCGGAGTTGGTGGACCGGCGTGAATTTCTACGATCTCTATGAGCCGCCCACACCGCAGAACTGCGGCACGGCGATCACGCGGGCGGACTGGTCAAACCGTCCCGCGTTCCTGGTGTATCAGGCGTTCATCAAAGCGCACCGGTGACGCGTGGCTTTTATGGCGCGGGGCTTTAGCCTTGCGGCCTCGTGCCATCGATGTGTTCGTCGACTGTAACGGTCCAGTCGACGCTCGCCGATTCGATTGTGATGTAGAACCAGCGTGGGCGATCGGCGGCGACTTCCTCGAGACCGCTGCCCGCGCCGTGGGCGTCGATGGCTTCGATGATCTCGCGTCCGCTGTCGCCGCTGCGGAACACGACGCGCAGCCGCCCCGCGCCAGCCGGCTTTTCATTGGTCGTTTCCCAATGCACGCGGAAGCCACCGGTGTCGCTGGTGAAGGTTTCGGTCTGCTTATCGCCGTGTCCCGACCAGGTTCCAATCGGCTTCCACACGACGACCGCCTGGGTGGCGGGTGGCGGCTTCTCACGGCAGCCGGAGAGCAGAATCAGGGCCAGCAGGCAGGCATTCGTCATTCCAAATTCCGACTTCCAAATTCCCGTGAAACGGCGCATCATTCCGGCCAGATATTACTGCGGAGGCTGCAGATGATGAAAACACTGGCCGTCACGTCCGGCGTCGTTCTCGCCCTCACCCTCGCACTCGCCGGCGCCGCCGGCGCCCAGACGTTCACGAAGGACGTCGCGCCGATTCTCCAGAAATCCTGCCAGAGCTGCCACCGGCCCGGACAGATGGCGCCGATGTCGCTGATGACGTATCAGGACGTCCGGCCGTGGGCGCGGTCGATCAAGCAGCGCGTGACCGAGCGACAGATGCCGCCGTGGGGGATCGATCCGCACGTCGGCATCCAGAGCTTCAAGAACGATCCGTCGCTGCGCGACGACGAGGTCAGGCTGATCGCGAAGTGGGTCGACGCCGGCGCGCCGATGGGCAACGCCGCCGATATGCCGAAGCCGCGCGAGTTCGACGACTCGGCCAGCTGGCACATCGGCAAGCCGGACGTGATCGTCACCTCGCCCAAGCACGTCGTCCCGGCCGAAGCCGCCGACTGGTGGGGCAGCTACTACGTGGACACCGGCCTCACCGAGGATCGCTACATCAAGGCGATCGAGAGCAAGCCCGGCAAGACCGCCGTCGTCCATCATCTGCTGACGTATGCCGTGGATGCGGACATGACCGGCGACAGCAATGGTGACGACAGCAACGCCGAGACGTCCGGCGAGTTCCTGAACGAGTTCGCGGTCGGCAAGAACGGCGATTTGTTTCCGGAAGGGACCGGGCGCCTGCTGCGCGCCGGCACGAAGATCAAGTTCGACTTTCATTACCACTCGGTCGGTCAGGAAATCACCGACCAGTCGCAGCTCGGCATCGTGCTCTATCCGAAAGGCTACACGCCGAAGCACGTCGTCTACTCGAAGCAGCTGGGACAGCCGACCGAGCCGCTCGACATTCCCGGCGGCTCGACCTACGTCCGGAGCGACGGCTACACGCGCTTCAACCAGGCGGGCAAGATCACCGCGTTCCAGCCGCACATGCACACGCGCGGCAAACGCCAGTGCATCGAGCTGATCTATCCGGACAACAAGACCGAGCAGCTGAACTGCGCCGACTGGAGCTTCAACTGGCACATCGTCTCGGTCTATGCCGATGATGTGGCGCCGATCTATCCCGCGGGGACGGTGCTGCACGTGATCTCGTGGCACGACAACTCGGCGAGCAAAGCCAATCCCGACCCGCGCAACTGGGTGGGCAGCGGCCAGCGCACCATCGACGAGATGGGATTCGCCTGGATCACCTGGCACGACTTCACCGAAGAGCAATACAAGGCGGAGTTCGACGCGCGCAAAGGCGTGAGGAGAACGACGACGGCGCAGGGCCAGCCGCAGTGAAATTGCGGAATGGGCATTGCGGACTGCGGATTGGATTGCGGATTGCGGCGCTCGCGCTCGCGACAGCTTCGCTCTTCGTGGCGCAGCCCTTTAGGGTTGCGATCGCTCTGGCCCAGTCGCAGTCGACCGAGCTTCACACGAAGTTCACGTCGGGGCAGGGCATCGTTCCCGTGTACGAAGGGTGGGAGCGGGTCGCCGATGGCAGCTTCAACATGGTGTTCGGCTACCTGAACCGGAACCACGTCGAAGAGCTCAGCGTTCCCGTCGGCGCGCAGAACGGTTTCGATCCTGGCCCGGCGGATCGCGGCCAGCCGACGTACTTCTATCCGCGCGAAAACCATTTTCTCTTCAGGGTGAACGTCCCGAAGGACTGGGACCGGAAGAAGGAAGTCGTCTGGACAATCACCGCCAACGGCAGGACCGACACGGCACGCGCGACCTTGCTCGACGTCTGGGAGATCGATCGCAAGGTGGAAGTCTCCAACAACGGCGGCGTGCAGATCACCAACGACCTGATCATGCGGGATCAGCCGCCGGTGATCACCATCGCGCCTGTGAGCCGTCCCAAGGCGGGAATCGCGGTCACGCTCAACGCGACCGTGACAGACGATGGGCTGCCGGCGCCGAGCAAGCCGCGTCCGCCGCGTCCGCTGGAACCGACGCTGCGCGGCGCGCCGCCTTCGCCGATCAACGTGCCGCTGCCGTCACGTCCGCGCATGCCACAGGGATTGTCGGTGCTCTGGATGGTCTATCGCGGTCCGGCCGCCGTCGCCTTCGATCCTGATGGCTATGCCAAGGTGGCTGACGGCAAGGTCGTCGTGAAGGCGACGTTCACTCGCCCCGGCACCTACACGCTGCGCGCGTTCGCCTCCGACGGCCTGCTGCGCACGCCCGCCGACATCACCGTGACGGTGGAACGCGGCAACTAGTAGCCGTTCGGAAACGGTTAATGCTTCAAACGGTCGCGCGTGCAGGACTTCTGCGGAGGTGGTCGCGGGGGGCCGCCTCGTTCGGGAGGAATTCAAGTGAAGGCAGCCGCATTCGAAGAACTCATGACGAGTGTTCGCCAGACCGGCCGGATTCGGCGGGGCACACGCAAACCGTCGCGCGTCACAGTGTTCCGCCCAACCGATGTGCGTGCGGTACGGGACAAGCTTGGTGCGTCGCAGCCCGAGTTTGCGCGGCTCATCGGCGTGAGTGTCGCGACCTTGCGTAACTGGGAGCAAGGACGTCGAAGCCCGGACGGCCCGGCGCTGGCCTTGCTCCGTGTTACGGCGCAGAATCCGAAGGCCGTGGTGGCCGCGCTTCATGGGGTCGGCAAACGGGGTGCAGCCTAGCTGCTAGCCGCCGACGCCTCGTCCCGGTGTCGTCAGCGTCGCGCCCTTCTTGGCGAAGATCATCGCCAGCAGTTTCGCGGGCACGGTCTGGCTCGCGTTGCCGGACTCTTCGTGCGTGGCGCCCGGTTGCTCGTAGAACATCTGGCCGGCGTTGTAGGTCTTTCTTTCGCCCTGCCCGGAAATCTTCGTGTAGATGCTGCCTTCGAGAACGTAGGCCAGTACGAACCCGGCGTGGTGGTGCTCGGTGCCGACGCGTCCGGGCGGGTAGTCGACGTGGCTCACCGTCACTTCCCAGCCGTCCATCGACAGGTTCGGAAGATCGTGGACGAACACCGGCGGCCGCGGCGCGGCAGGCACCTGCGCGGCGACGTTCTGGTCAAGTTCGAGCACACTGGCAAACAGGGCGAAGGCGGCAACGGCGTCTCGGCGAGTCATGATCATTGACGTCTCCTGAAGCTAAAACCTAAAACCTAAAACATAAAACCGAAAAGCTAAAACATTGCGATGGCGTTCAGCGGAAACCCTGTGCCCCCGGCAACCGGCATCGGGTTGATCGTCAGCATGAATTCCCAGCGATTCAGCCGCGCGGCGGTTTCGCCGAGCGCTTCGAGATCCTGATTGTCCAGCAAATTGATGCCGAGCGCGGTGATCATCAGTGTGTGAATCGGCAGCGCCACGCCCTCGACCATCGACGGCGTGACGTCTTCGGCCGCATCGCTGCCGAGAAACGACACGCCGCGCGCCTTGATCCACGGCGCCACCGACGCGTGGAGTCCGGCCGCGCTCTGGCCGACATTCCACGGCCCCAGCTTTTCGCGCCGCGCCCAGCGTCCCGTGCGCAGCAGCACGGCGTCGCCGGGCCCGATCTTCACGCCCGACTTCTTTTCCCACGCCTCGAGATCCTCGACGTAGATCGCCGTGCCCGGCTCGAGGTACGGCAGGTTACGCAGCCGCGGGATGTCGATCAGCACGCCGCGCGTGACGATGCCGGACTTCAGATTCTGGATGCCGAGCTTGGTGCAGCCCTTGTCGGTGTTGACGTCGGCGCGCGCGTAGCCGTTGTAGGTCTGTTCCTTGTAGAGGATGTGGCAGAGCGCGTCGATGTGGCTGTGTGCGTAGCCGTGATACTGGATGGCGTAGCGGTCCATGTTGTTGCCGCGCAGCATGGTGTGCTCGAACGGGCTGCTGTTGTCGTCGGCCTTTTCGGTCAGCAGGGTGTGCGCGAGCGACACGATGTCGCCGGTTTTCACAAGCGCCGCTGCCTGCTTCCGTTTGGCCGGCGTGACCAGGTTCACCGAGCCGAGCTGGTCGTCAGGCCCCCAGCGGCCCCAATTCTTGACCTGCTGGAACAGGGTGTCGAACTCAGCCGCGTCTCGGGGTGCGCGGCCCGCGGGCTGGGCGCCGACGGCCACCGCGGATGCGAGCAGGATTCCGCCTAAAAGTCGTGATGTCATATCCGGTTCCTCAAACTGGCGCTATAGTATGCGGCGAAAGGGGAGACCTGATGAAGAAGGTAATCCTGAGTGTGTTTGCGGTTCCGTTCATCCTTGCGCCGGCGGTCATGCTCGCGCAGAGCGTGGCGTCCAAAGGCGCCACCTACATCACCGACGAAGAAGTCAAGACGGTCAACGCGCTGCCTGGCGTCGACCGCACGATTCGCGTGGTCGACATCGGTCCCGAGAATTTCTCGGTCGGCATCATTCACCGCGGTATCACCGGTGTGCCCGGACGCGGCGCAGCGCCGGCGGGTGCGGCAGCAGGCGCGGCGCGCGGCGCAGCTCCTGCGGGTGCGGCAGCGGGCGCCGGTCGCGGGGCGGCGGCCGCCGCAGAACCGTGCGGCGAGCAGTCGACGGCGCCGGTCACCGGCGGGACGCCTGGCGCGATTGCGCACGATCAGCAGACCGAAGGCTATCTGATTGTGTCGGGCAGCGGCACGCTTGTCACCGGCGGCAAGATCGTCAACGGCCGGCGGTCACCGCCGGACGGCGAAGTGACGAAGATCCTGAACGGACCGTCGTGTAGCGGAACCACTGTGGGAGATGTAGTGAAGAAGCTCGTGAAGACGGGTGACATCATCATCATCCCGGCCGGTGTGCCGCACGGCTGGTCGGAGATCCTGGAGCACGTGGACTATCTCAGCTTCCGGCCGTCCGCTCGCGTACTCGAAGCGGGTTACGTGAACCCTGCGCTGAAGAAGTAAGGAATCAGGGGGCCGGCACAACCGTGTGCCGGTCCGTTCCGCTCGCCTGGATGGCGTGCAGCTCGGCGAATACCCCACCATTGGCGAGCAGCTCGTCGTAGGTGCCTCGTTCGACGACCTCGGCGTCCTTCACCACGAAAATCACGTCGGCGTTCCGGATCGTGTCCAGGTGATGCGCGATCACGATCGACGTCCGCCCCTTCATCAGACGCTCCAGCGCATCCGTCACGAACCGCTCTGACGCGGCATCGAGGCCAGCGGTCGGTTCGTCGAGAATCAGGATCGGCGTGTCGCGCACGATCGCCCTGGCGATGGCGATGCGGCGCCGCTGTCCACCGGAGAGCGTCGCGCCGCGTTCACCCACGGTCGTGGCATAGCTCATCGGCATCTTCACGATGAACTCGTGCGCGTTCGCCTGTTCGGCGGCGCGGACGGTGTCTTCGATCTCGGCGTCGGGCTTGCCGTAGGCGATGTTCTCCCAGATCGTGCCGCGGAACAGCAGTGTGTCCTGCAGGACGAAGCTCACCTGATCGCGCAGTGACTTCAGCGTGTATTCGCGAACGTCGATGCCGTCGATCGTGATCCGGCCCTGCTGGGGATCGAAGAAGCGCGGGATCAGTCCGGCGATCGTCGTCTTGCCCGTGCCCGATGGCCCGACGATCGCCGCGACCTGGCCAGGCTCGATCCGCATGCTGACGTTGTTCAGAATCGGATTCGTGCCGTCGTAGCTGAACGTGACGTGGTCGAACTCGATCCGCCCCTTGAAACGCGGCGCGGTCCGCGCTCCCGGCATGTCACGTATGCGGCTCTCGATGTCCAGCAGTTCCTGAATGCGTTCGAAGCTGATCGACGCCTTGGAGAACGTATTGCTCATCTTCGAAAGATCTTTCATCGGCTTATAGGTCTTGCCGAGATAGAAGATGAAGATGATCAGCTGGCCGGTGGTGAACCCGCCGTTCAGGACCAGCCGCGCGCCGTACCCGAGCACCACGCACGTACCGACGGCCACGAGAAGATCGACTATCGGCGACAGCTTGGCTTTGATGCTGCGCGCGCGCAGACCCGCCGACACGCTCTGCTGGCTCTCGTAGTCGAACTTCCGGTCTTCGTAATCCTCACGCGCGAACGCCTGCACGACCTGGATCGACGTCAGCCGCTCCGCGACGCCAGACATCAGCTCGGTTTCCTGTTTCTTGACGAGCCGCGAGGCCTTCTTGATCCGCTTCGTGTAGAAGTACACGACGATGAACATGATGGGCGCGACCGACAGGCCGATCAGCGTGAAGCGCCAGTTCATGTAGAACATGACGCCGAGCATGCCGGCCAGCGTCAGGATGTTGATGACGATGCCGAGCAGGGCCGATGTGATGAAGTCCTGGACCGCGTCGATGTCGCTGGTGACACGCGTGAGCAGGTCGCCCGTGCGTGATTCGCCGTGCTCGGCGAGCGAGAGGCGCTGGATCCGCTGGTAGACCATGCGGCGCAGGTCGTGCGCGACCCATTGCGCCACGCTGGTCGTCAGGAACTTCTCGCTGTAGGAACTGATGGCGCCAACCGCGGCGATCAGCAGCACGCCGCCCAGCGCGAAGTTCAGCGTCGCAAACGCGTTGTGCGGCAGCAGCGCCACGATTGCCTCGAGCCGCGCCGGCAGCTTCTTGTCTTGCAGGACGTTGTCGACCACGACCTTAATCGGCCACGGTTCGAGCACGTCGGCCAGCGTTTCGCCGACCACCGCCAGGAACGCCAGCGTCAGCGCTTTCCAGTGCGCGCGCGCCAGGTGACTGACGAGCGGCATGCCCGCAAGGGTCAGGAGTGGGCGGGGAGACGCCTTCACGCCAGAAACCACTCGAAGCCTTCGCGCACGACGGCGGGCGTGACGCCGTGGCGCCCTTCGTACTCCCGGTACGTCACGTCGTAGCCCAATCCCTTGAGGCGCGGCACGAACTTCCGGCTCGTCACCTCGATCGGCATGATCGGGTCGCTGAGCCCATGCGAGATGAAGATCTTCGGCTTGCCGTGCACTTCCGCCGGCTGCATCACGCCGGGTGAGAACGCGATGATCTTCCCGAACGTGTCGCCCGTCCCAAGCCCCAGCGACAACGCGTACGACGCGCCGTCGGAGTGCCCGGCGATCGCCATCCGTTTGCGGTCGATATTGCAGCGCGCGTACGTGTCCTTCAACGCGATGCCGATGAACTCCACGTCCTCGCCGTACCCGTGCACCAGGAAATCCCAGGTGGCCTCGTCGCGCGAGTCCGGCGCGAGCACGATGATGCCGAGTGCGTCGGCGACCTCGAACGTGTAGCTGACGCCCAGGCCCGTGCCGCCGGCGCCGTGAAACATCAACACCATCGGCATGGGCACGTCGGGCGTGTACCCCTTCGGGACGAAGAGCACACCGTCGCGATCGGAGCCGAGCTTTAGCGGCTGCTGGCCGATTCGTACCGCATCGGCCGACCACACTGGCGCACTGTATCCGAGGGCCGCGGCGGCTCCGCTCGCGGCCAGAAACGTCCGTCGCGTCATCATCGTCATGTTCCGCAAATGTTAGCGCATACTACGCATCATGAATCGCATCTTCGTCGCCGGACTGGCTGGCGCATCCATGCTTCTCGCCGCCTCGCCTCGAGCACAACCGCCGGCCGCCTCGGCGCTGACCGCCGGATATGCGGACGTCGACACGCTGTTCAAGGACTTCATGACGGTGCGTCACGTGCCGGGTGCGGCGTGGGGCGTGATCGTTGACGGTCAGTTGACACATGTGGGCCTCGCCGGCGTCCGCGACGTCGCGGCGAAGGCGAGCGTGGATGCGGACAGCGTGTTCCGGATCGCGTCGATGACCAAGAGCTTTACCGCGATCTCGATCCTCAAATTGCGCGACGAAGGGAAGCTGTCGCTCGATGACCCGGCCGAGCGCTACGTGCCGGAAATGGCAGGGATGACATACCCCGCGAGCGACGCGCCCAGGATCACCATTCGCCATTTGCTCTCGCACGCGGAAGGATTCCCGGAGGACAACCCGTGGGGCGATCGCCAGCTTGCCGACACCGACGAGCAGTTGTCGCAGATGCTGCGCGGCGGCATTCCGTTCTCGAATGCGCCGGGTCTGAATTACGAATACTCCAACCTCGGCTTCGCCATCCTCGGCCGCATCGTCACCAACGTGTCGAAGACGCGGTATCAGGATTACGTGGCCACGAACATTCTGCGTCCGCTCGGGATGACGTCGACGACGCTGGAGCCGGCGGAGGTGGCGGCCAATCGCCTGGTGCACGGATACCGGTGGGAAGACGAGCAGTGGAAGAACGAGCCGCCGCTCTCGAACGGCTCGTTCGGATCGATGGGCGGGATGCTGACGTCGGTCCGCGATCTTAGCAAGTACGTCGGCGTGTTCCTGTCCGCATGGCCGTCGCACGACGGTCCCGAGACGTCGCCGATCAAGCGGTCGTCGCTGCGCGAGATGCAGCATCTATGGTCGCCGGCGCCGTCGGCGGTGACCCGCGATCGCGCGACAGGAGCGGTGCAACTCACCTCGGGCGGTTATGGCTACGGCTTGCGCGTGGCGCAGAACTGCACGTTCAAGACGATCGTCTCGCACACCGGCGGTCTGCCCGGATTCGGATCGGTGATGACCTGGCTTCCCGACTACGGCGTCGGCATCGTCGCGTTCGGCAACCTGACGTATACCGGGTGGGGCGGCGTGGCGACCAACGCGCTGGAGGCGCTGGTGAAGAAGGCGGACCTGCATCCGCGGATGCCGGTGCCGTCACCCGCGCTGACGGATGCCCGCGACAAGGTGTCGAAGCTGGTCGCCGCGTGGGACGATCGGCTCGCGGACAGCATCGCCGCGGAGAATCTGTTTCTGGACACGTCGAAGGATCGCCGGCGTGCGGAGATCGAACGGCTACGCGCAACGGTCGGCGCATGCGCGCCGGGCAGCGGCTTCGACACGATCGAGAACGCGCTGCGCGGATCGTGGACGATGAGCTGCGAGCGAGGGAAGCTGGAGGTGGCGATCACGCTGGCGCCGACGATGCCGCCGA
>JANYHS010000083.1 GCA_025358945.1 Acidobacteriota bacterium | reverse complement strand
CTGGAAGTTCACGGCGCCGCGTGTGCAGCTGCACCGCGGCCTGGGCCCGGTCGTCACGACGGCCCGGCTCGTGCCGGTGTTCTGGGGTGGTTTCTGGCAGAGCGCCGTCAATCCATCGGTGGGCGACGTGCACGCGGCGATCGCCGCCATCCTGGCTTCCCCGTACCTGTCGGAGCTGATGCAGTACGGATTTCAGTCGCTGTCGCTGGACCCGGCGATGATCGTCATCGCGCCCGGGCCGCCGTCGCCAAAATTCTCGGGCGAAGACGCGAAGAACATGGTCTGGGACCTGATCGACGACGACCGTTTCCCGGAGCCCGACGACGACGGAGGTCGGATCGTCTACATGGTGTTCGCGCCGGATGGATCGCGATACGACGACAGCGACGCTGGCGGCGCGCACAACGATGCGACCGACTACGACTTTCCGTTCGATACCGACCATGCCTGGGTCGGCTGGATCAATCATGACAATCTCGACGGGATCACCGAGTTCTTCACGCACGAGCTGGTCGAGATCCTGACCGATCCGCAGCCCTACAGCGGATGGACGGCCGAGGGGTTCGGCCTGAGCGAGGCGCACAACGAAATCGTCGACCTCTGCGGCGAGGAGACCGGGATCGTCTCGGGCTTTCTGGTGTCGGCCTACTACTCCGAGCGGCTCAAGGCCTGCGTGGTGCCCAGTTTCCCGCAGCAGTTCGGCATCTCGGTCAGCGTCAAGGAGGAATCGCTGGGCCCGTTTCACGTGCAGCTGATCGGCCGCACCGCGACCACGCGGCACTCGATCTGTTTCACCGGCACCTACGAGTGGACGCTGATCGGCCAGCAGCGGCGCGTCACCCTGACCGCGGCCGGGACCGGCTACGTGGAGCCGGAATTCGAATGGAAGGTCAACGGCATCGGAATCCCCGACGGGGCGGGTCCCGTGACGCAGCCAATCTCTACGCCTGCCGACACGGTGCTCGATCCGTTGTCGCTGATCACCGTCGTGGCGCCGGGAACCGCGACCGCGAAGGTCGCGGCGTCTGGCAACGTGCTCGTGCTCGAATCGCAGGTCGGCGAACCTCCCGGTGACTTTGAGGTGATCTGCAGGGTCAAGGAGAAAGTCCTTCCTGCCGGCTACCACTCTGCGCGTTCGGACGAGCGGGCCATCACCCTCGCCGGCCGCGCCAGGGTGATGGACGAACGATTCCAGAGCGACCTGGCTAGTTGCATGCATCTGAAGTCGGTTCTTGCGCGCGAGTTGATCGAGGAGGTCGTGATTCCGCGCATCGACCTTGGCGATCCTCCGTCGGTGTGGGTCGAGCGCGTCATCGCCGGGCTCGAGTCCGACGTCGAGCGGCAGGCGCGGCAGGCCCGCTTCCTCGCCCACTTCGTCGACGCCCTCGAGCCCGAACTCGCGGCAACGCTGCGCGCGCTGGCCGGCGGCGTGATCGCCCTCGCCCATGCCACCCGCGTGAGCACGCCTGAGTAACAAGCCCGAGCGGCGCAGCGGTCCGGCATGCTGCCGGCGACCGCCGGCGGTCGGATGCGCTTAGCCAGACAGGTCGGTCGCCCGACCGTGGCAGCTCATTTCGGGCCGATCGGGCTGATGGTGTCGGGCGGCTCGTCGACGAACAGGGCGACGTCGCGGACGTTCTTCTGCACCGCAACGGCGGCAAACAAACTGAGCACGAACGCCATCGCGTAGAAACCTTTCTCGCTCAACGCCAGCTCGGCGTTCCACAGCCCCACTGCGACCAGCACCAGCGACATGCCGAGGAACAGCCAACAGAGTCCGAAATAGATCGAGGTGACGGGAATGCCTTCCATTCGGTCGCGAACCGACTTTTGCAGAGACACCGCGGCAAAGAGCCCGAGCATCAGGACGGTGAAGTAGTAGCCCTTCTCGTTCAGCAACATGCGGGCGTTCCACACACCGGCGAGGTAGGTGATCACGCCCACCAACAAGGCGAGCCAGGATGCGCCGATGAACGCGCCGGTCGGACGTTGCAATCTTCCCTTCATGTCGTTTCCTTTGTGCTGGTGACTGGGTTCACTGTAGCGAGGCCGCCCACCGACACGGTAGTGGCGAACCCCCTCTGAAGAGGCAATCCGGCCGAACGGATAGAAGGCCTGTCCCCAGAAGCCGGCCGGGATCTTCTCGTTGTCCAGACCGTAGCTGTGCGGCCACTGGTCCCTGGGGTAATAGTGCGTCCCGAACAACTTGTCGATCCATGGAAAGTGGATGGCGAAGTTCTTGTCGATCGCCTCCCTTTGCGACGTGTGATGCCAATGATGGAATCTCGGACAGATCAGGAACGGTTCGAGCCACTTGATGCTCGGCCTGAAATTCGAATGCGTCCACGTCGCGTGGAGGGTGACGAAGAACAGGTAGGCCACGATGATGTCGTGCGGGAACGCGAACATCATGGGCACGAGGATGAATGCCCGGACCACGACGTCGTCGACGAGGTGAGAGCGCGATCCGGCGAGCCAGTCGAGTGCCTTGGAAGAGTGGTGAATGGCGTGAAAGCGCCAAAGGAACGGTACCGAGTGAAAGGCGCGGTGGATGAAGTACTCGGCCAGGTCGGCGACCACAACGGCAAGGAGGAACTGCGCCAACCACGGCAGACGAGCCATCGCCGCCAGCAGCTCCGGACTGCCCAGAACGGTCGTGAGTTGTGTGGCGGGGAGCAGGATCAGGAAAGAGGTCACCTGGATCGGCAGGTGCGTGGACAGGAAATACACCACGTCCAGCAGCCATTCGCTGCGAAAGATTCCCTGCTTCGGATACGCGGGCCAGAGCACCTCGAAGGGCGAGAAGATCAGCGTCATGAGCAGCATGTCGAGCAAAAACCAATCGAGACCGATGGCCGGACCGGCGTGCAGCGGCTCGTTGATCTGGACGCTGGCCCCGCCCAGCAAGGTCGCGACCAGCGCGAGCAACATGCCGGTGAGCCCAAGGATCTTCTTCTCCCGCAGCACCGCCGAAGCGACGCCCAGAATGATCGCCGCCGCGATGAGCGCCTGGATCAG
>JANYHS010000070.1 GCA_025358945.1 Acidobacteriota bacterium | reverse complement strand
CCGCCGCCTTCCGCGCCGCTTCATCGGCCCGGCACGTGATCAGCACCAGGAATTCGTCGCCGCCCCAGCGAAACACGTAGTCGGCTTCGCGGATGTGGCGCTTCAGGAATCGCGCGACGTACTGCAGGACGCGATCGCCGGCTTCGTGTCCCAGCGTGTCGTTGATCTGCTTGAACCGATCGATGTCGATAAAGAGCAGCGACAGCGGCAGGTTGAACCGCGCGTGGCGCTGCAGCTCGCGGTCCATCACCTGATCGAGGAACCGCCGGTTGTGGCACCCGGTCAGCGGATCCGTGATCGCCGCCTGCAGCAGCTCTTCCCGGGCGGCTTCGAGCCGCCGGTTGGTCACCCGTAACTCGTACGTCATGTCCTCGAACACGAGCTGATGAATGCCCAGCGCGCCGAACGTGTACAGCACCGCATTCACGACGAGGATCTCGAACGTGAACTGACCGGTCGCCAGCATCCGCGGCACGACGACGGCGGTCGTAAGGTTGGAGACGGCGAGTCCGAGCAGCACGAACGCGACGAGTCCGGCGCCAATCATTCGGCGTTCGATGAGGACGGCCGCGTACATCGAACCGGCAGCCGCGAGAATCACCGCCGCGATCAGATAGCCAGGCGTCAGCACGCTGGCGGGACCGAGGGCGAGCGGTGCGATCAGGAACCAGGCGCCGATCGCGATCAGCACGCGGAGTCGCACCGGCCGGACGAAACGCGTCTGCCGGTAGAGATCGGCGCTCCAGAAAAACAACGTCGCCGTGCAGATGCCCAGAAACTGCGACAGGCCGACGGCGAACCGCGCCGCCAGCCCGGAGTCGTAGCCGCGCGCGATCAACAGCATGGCCGGCGCGATCAGCAGCCACCCCGACGCCCACAACAGGATGAACGTCTTGCGTCGATGCGCGTACTGAAGCAGCAGCAGGCCGGAGACGATCGCTGCGCCGAACGCGGCGCTGCGCCGCGGACTGATCGGAACCGATGGCGGCGAAGGCACAGCCCCGTTCGCGCTCAACTGCGGCTGTGTCTGCGCCGCTTGCGCCGAACTGCGAACAGAGAACTGAGAACTGAGAAGGAAGAGAGAAAGGGACAAGGCGAACAGCGATCCGCGGTGGCGCGCCCTAAACGTCAAGTTCCTCGGCCTCATCCGCGCGTTCCATGATGAAGCGGAAGCGGGCCGACGCGTCCTTGCCCATCAGTTCGTTGATGACGCGGTCGGTGACGATCTGATCGTTGACCTCGACGCGCTGCAGACGCCGCGTCCGCGGATTCAGCGTGGTTTCCCACAGGACCTTCGGCATCATCTCGCCGAGTCCCTTGAAGCGGGTGATGTCCGGCGTGCCGCGCCCGCCCTTGCTCTGGTGCTGCTTCAGGATCGTATCCCGGTGCGCATCGTCGAGCGCCCAGAATGTTTCCTTGCCGATGTCGATGCGGTACAGCGGCGGCTGCGCCAGGTACACGTGGCCGTGTGCGATCAGCTTGGGCAGGTGCCGGTAGATGAAGGTGAGCAGCAGCGTGGCGATGTGGTTGCCGTCGGAGTCGGCGTCGGCGAGGATGATGATCTTGCCGTAGCGCAGCTTCGACAGCTCGAAGTTGTTGCCCAGGCCGCAGCCGATCGCGGTCACCAGATCCGACAGCTCTTTGTTCTCGAGCACTTTCGCCAGCGATGCACTTTCCGTGTTCAGCACCTTGCCGCGCAGGGGAAGAATCGCCTGACGGGCGCGGTCACGTCCCTGCTTCGCCGATCCACCGGCCGAATCACCTTCGACGATGAACAGCTCGCTGTTTTCGGCGCTGGAGTTGGTGCAGTCGCTCAGCTTGCCGGGCAGGTTGAGGCGCGTGGAGGTCGCGCTCTTGCGCGAGACTTCGTCCTTTGCCGCGCGGCTCGCTTCGCGGGCGCGCGCCGACAGGATGATCCGCGCGACGATCGACTCGGCCACGCTGCTGTTGGAGTTCAGCCAGTGTTCGAGTCCAGGCCGCACAACGCCATCGACGGCGGACACCAGTTCCGGATTGTTCAGCCGATCCTTGGTCTGTCCCTGGAACTGCGGCTCCGCGATGAATACGCTGACGACGCCGGTCAGTCCCTCGCGGATGTCCTCGGCGGTCAGCGTCACGCCTTTCGGCGAGAGGTTGTGGGTCTCGATGAAGTTACGCACGGCCTTGCCGATGCCCGCGCGCAGACCGCCTTCGTGCGTGCCGCCCGATCCCGTCGGGATGCCGTTGACGTACGACCGCACGTGCTCGTCGGTCGCTTCCGTCCACTGCAGCACGAGGTCGAGGCGCAGCCCTTCGTCCTTGGTCAGCGTGAACGGCGCCTCGTGCACCGGCTTGGCGCCGCGCTCGACGACGATCTTTTTCAGATAGTCGACGATGCCTTCGCTGTGCTCGTAGACGAGCTTTTCTTTCGTCCCTTCGTCTTCGAAGGTGACCTTCAGCCCCTTGTGCAGGTAGCTGGCAATCTCGAGGCGGTCCTTGATAATCGCAGCGTCGAACTCGATTTTCGGAAAGATCGCGGCATCGGGATGGAAGTAGACCGTGGTGCCGGTGCCGCGGGCGGGGCCGATCTTCTTCAGCGGGCCGACTGGCTTGCCCTGCTTGAAGCGCATCTCCCACTGCGCGCCGTCGCGCTTGACCGTGGCCACCAGATCTTTCGACAGCGCGTTGACGACACTGGCGCCGACGCCGTGCAGGCCGCCGGCGGTCTTGTAGCTGCCGTGTTCGAATTTGCCACCCGCGTGCAGCACGGTGAAGATCACTTCAAGCGCGCTGCGCTTGGCGTCGTGCTTGTCGACCGGAATCCCGCGGCCATCGTCGGCGATGGTGATCGAGGATCCATCAGCGTGAAGCGTGACCCAAATATTTGAAGCGAAGCCGTTCATCGCCTCGTCGACGCAGTTGTCGAGCGTTTCCCAGACGAGATGGTGAAGACCAGCTGAGCCGACGCCCCCGATGTACATCCCGGGCCGTTTGCGAACCGGATCAAGCCCTTCGAGAACGGTGATGTCTTTGGCGGTGTAGTTCGCGGATGCCATGTATATAATGTCCGCCTTCTGAAACGCTCGCTGCTTTCCTGCTTCGTCACCACGATTGTAGCGGCATTTCACCTGCATCTTGCCGCTGCGGTCGCGACTTCCGAGGACGTTCCCGTCGGCGGCGGGAC
>JANYHS010000358.1 GCA_025358945.1 Acidobacteriota bacterium | reverse complement strand
CCAGGCGCGCGTGCTGGCGCGCGAGGGCAAGACCGTGGTCTGGATCGACGGCGGCCTCCATGCCACCGAAGTGCTGGGCGCACAGCAGCTGATCGAGACGATCTACCGTCTCAACACGAAGACCGATCCCGAGACGCTGCGCATCCTCAACGACACCATCATTCTCTGTACGTTGGTGAACCCCGACGGCATGGAGCTGGTCTCGAACTGGTACATGCGCGACGCGGACGAGAAGCGCCGGTCGACGAACGGCATCCCGCGGCTGTACCAGAAATACATCGGCCACGATGACAATCGCGACTTCTACATGATGAACATGTCGGAGAGCGTCAACGCGAACAAGCAGATGTACCGCGAGTGGTTCCCGGCGATCATGTACAACCACCACCAGACGGGTCCGGCGGGCGCGGTGTTGTTTGCGCCGCCGTTCCGCGATCCGTTCAACTACAACTTCGATCCGCTGATCCCGCTCGGTATCGACATGGTTGGCGCCGCGATTCACACGCGGCTGGCCGCCGAGAACAAACCGGGCGCGGTGATGCGGACCGGTGCGCCGTATTCCACATGGTTCAACGGCGGCCTCCGAACGACGTCGTACTTCCACAACCAGATTGGCATTCTCACGGAGAGCATCGGCAATCCGACCCCGGTCGAGATTCCGTTCGTGCTCGACATGCAGCTGCCGCGCGCCGACGTGCCGAATCCGATCGCGCCCGGTGTGTTTCCGTTCCGCACCGCGATCGAGTACTCGATCACCATGAACTACGCCATTCTCGACCTGGCGTCGAAGCGGCACGAGGATTTTCTCTACAACATGTACAAGATGGCGAAGAACGCCATCGACAAAGGCAACCGCGATAGCTGGACCATCCATCCCAAGCGCATCGAAGCGGCGCGTGAAGCGATCGAGGCGACGCAGACTGGCGCGTCACGCGGCGCCGAGAACATCGGCCCTCGCGGCGGGCGAGGCGGCGGTCCGGGTCGGGGCGGCGCGCCCGTCGCTGTCTACAACAACGTCCTGCACGATCCCAGGATGCGCGACCCCCGCGGTTTCATCCTGCCGTCGGACCAACCCGACTTCCTGACCGCGACCAAGTTCGTCAACACGTTGATCAAGGCGGGCGTCTTCGTGCACCGCGCGACCGCGCCGTTCACGGTCGCGGGCAAGCCGTATCCCGCGGGCTCATACGTGGTGAAGTCGGCGCAACCGTTCCGCGCCCACGTGCTGGATATGTTCGAGCCACAGGATCATCCGGACGACATTCCGTACCCCGGCGGCGCGCCGCGGCCACCCTACGACGTCACCGGCTACAACATCGCCTATTCGATGGGAATCAAGTACGACCGTATCCTCGACGCGTTCGACGGCCCGTTCGAGAAGATTCCGGATCTCGCGCCGGCGCCATCTGGAAGGGTCACGCAGGCGCCGAGCGGCGGCGGCTACTTGCTGAGCCACGAGGTGAACGACGCGTTCGTCGCCGTCAACCGTCTGCTGAAGGCGAACGAAGAGGTGTTCTGGCTGAAAACCACCGCGAGCGCGAACGGCAAGACCTTCCCCGTGGGGACGATGTTCGTGCCGGGGAAAGCGACGACATTGCCGATTCTGCAGAAGCTGGCGGTGGACAAAGGCCTCGTGTTCGATGCCGTCGCGGCCAGACCCGGTGGCGATTCGATGAAGCTGAAGCCGGTGCGCATCGGCTTGTGGGATCAGTACGGCGGATCGATGCCGTCCGGCTGGACGCGCTGGCTCTTCGAGCAGTACGAGTTTCCCTTCGAGGTCGTGTTCCCGGGAACGCTCGACGCCGGCAACCTGAACGCGAAGTTCGACGTGCTGGTGTTCGTCGATGCCGGCATCCCGCTTCGTGACGGCGGGGCGGGCGGAGGCGGTGGATTCGGCGGTCAGCCACCGGCCGAAAGCATCCCGGCGGAGTTCCGCGGCACGCTTGGCCGCGTCACCGTGTCGAAGACGGTGCCGGAGCTGAAGAAGTTCGCCGAGAACGGCGGCACGATTCTGACGATCGGATCGTCGACGGCGCTCGGCTATCACCTCGGGCTGCCGATTCGCGACGCACTCGTTGAGCGCATTGCCGGCGGCGTCGAGCGCCAGCTGCCGCGCGAGAAGTACTACATTCCCGGGTCGCTCCTCGAAGCGCGGATCGACAACACGCAGCCGCTGGCCTTCGGCATGGGCGATCGCGCCATGGTGTTCTACGACGAGAGCCCGGCGTTCCGGCTGCAGCCGGAGGCGGGGATGAAGGGCGTGAAGCCGATTGCCTGGTATGACAGCCCCGCGCCGCTGCGCAGCGGCTGGGCCTGGGGGCAGCAGTACCTGGACCAAGCGGTCTCGATCATCGACGCCCCGGTCGGCAAGGGCCACGTCGTCCTGTTCGGCAACGAGGTGAACTGGCGCGGACAGCCGCACGGTACGTTCAAACTGCTGTTCAACGGCATTTACTACGGCAGCGCGACGTCGACCACGGCTGGCACGCGGGCGACGGACCCGCAATGACGTGACGTGTGCGCTTTGCGCGCGAGTGCGCGCGCAAAGCGCACGTACCAACTACGGTTTCGTGATTTCATTCGACAAAACCGTCGGCGTAAACGGGATCTGTGTTTGCAGTCACGGTCGCATGGCTTCCCCACACCTCAACGTCGAACGCCTGTGGTCGATGCACGACGGCACCATCTGCCTGCTGGTCGAACTCGAATCCGCCCCCCGCTACGAAATCTGCGTCGTCCGTGGCGAAGAAGTCCTGCGGCAGAATCGCCTCTACGCCAGAGGGAGCGCGCAGATGCTGGCAGAGACATGGCGGACAAATCAGTCGCCGGCGCCGCCAGCGTCTATCGCCTGTTGATCCGCCTCGCCTGCACAACTCTTCCCACCCTTGCGCTCGCCCTGCTCCTCTCGGTCAGCGTCACCGCTGAGGCTGGGGCCTGGGGTCGGGCACCAGTTCCGGCGATGGGATGAAGTTATAGAGGTGCCGGCCGACGATTTCCTGGATCACCACGTCGGGGTGTTCCCGCGTGACTTCTTCGGCGTCGAAATCGTTCTGCCAGAGATAGACCGCGCGGCTGAAATGTTCCGACAGGAACGGCGCGAGCTGCGACGTAAATGAGTCCCGGAAAATCACCGCGCGTGGAAGCGATCGATCGTTGATCTCGGTGACGAGACGTCCGAGTTCATCGGTCGGTGCGGCGCCTGCCGGCTCGATCACCCGCGCTCGCCGCGCGCGCTTCGGAACGAGCAGCAGATCGACCTCCCGCATGACGCGCGTCAGCCCCATCATCCCGGCCAGGTCCAGGCCTTCGATGGTGCGTTCCGCATCGGTGAAATCGTCGCGCCTCCAGGCCGGAGGAGTACTCGGCACGCGCGCGCGGACCGCGGCGATGATCCGCTGATACGCCGGCAGCGCGCCGCGCTCGTTCCAGTGCGTATCGGTCTGCTGGTAGATGCGCTCGTGCGCCTTGGCTTCGAACAGCTCCCGCCGCACGTCGACGGCCAGCCCGGTGTCCTGCAAGGCCGTGAACAGCTGGTCGGTGCGCGACAGCTCGCCGATGCGCGCGAGCGTGGGCGGCATCTCGTCCGCGTAGATCACATGTTTGTCCGGCGCGATCACAAACACATACGCGATGTCGCGCGCCTGGAGCCAGTCGCGCGCCCGGACGCTGGCGGCGCGCCAGTTGGAGAGCGCCGCGTCGGTCATCGGCTCGACGTTGGCGTAGTCGTCGATCGCTTTGTCGTCGCCGTAAAAGAACCAGCCGCGCTCGCCCTTGACGACCGCCGCCGACGGCGACACGCCCAGCACGAACAGGCGGCTCTCGCCGTACCAGCGCACCAGTCGGGATCGGAACCCGAAATGGTCGTCGAACCAGACGCTGAATCCTGCGGGCAACGCCGCGAGGGATGTCAGCGATCGGTCGATATGCGGAAACACCGCGAGCTCCCGGTTCTCCGCGCCAGGATCGGCGCCGTCGATGCCGGCGAGATTCGCCGCCAGCGGCAGCGAAATGACCGCGATGAACAGGCCGACGAGGATGACTTTCATCAGAACCGGAAATAGATGAAGGGGCTATACGTGCGAGCCGCCATGCTCATCACCGAGAGCACGAGCAGCGCCATCAGCGCGGCCGTGTTCAGCAACGGCAGGCCCCACGCGTTCGCCTTCTCGAGACGCGCGGCGAGTGTCGGCACCCAGGGCGATGAACCGATCGTGCCGGCGGCCAGCGCGAGCCAGAGTTCCGGCGTGAGATACCACGCCACGGTGTAGGTCGTCGGCGCCGCAGTCGTGAGGCCAGCGATCGCCTTCAGGAAGGTGATGGCTTCGGGCAGCGTCTCGGCCCGGAAAAAGACCCAGCCGGTCATCACGACGATCAGCGTGTAGACGTGCGGCCAAATCGGCCAGGCGAGGACGCCCTCGTCATTGCGGATTGTGGATTGCGGATTGCGGATGGGGCTGGGGATGGGATTGCGGATTCCTGAGTGGACGCGCTCGATGACGAGAAACGATCCGTGCCACAGGCCCCAGATGACGAAGTTCCAGCTCGCACCGTGCCAGAGGCCGCACAGGAAAAACACCGTCACGAGATTGCCGTAGCGGCGTCCCGGACTCACGCGGTTGCCGCCGAGCGGGATGTAGAGGTAATCGCGAAACCACGTCGACAGCGAAATGTGCCAGCGCCGCCAGAAATCCGTCACGCTGGCGGCCACATACGGCCAGCGAAAGTTTTCGGGGAAGCGGAATCCGAACATGCGCCCGAGGCCGATCGCCATGTCGGAGTAGCCGGAGAAATCAAAATAGATCTGCAGCGTGTAGCAGACGATGCCGAGCCAGGCGTGGGCCGTGGAGAGTTCCGCAGCCGGCAGCGCGAAGATCTTGTCGGCCGGCCCGGCGACGATGTTCGCGATCAGGACTTTCTTCGCAAGGCCAATGACGAACCGGCGTACGCCGTACGCGACGTCGTCGATCGACACGGTGCGCCGTGCGAGCTGATCGGCGATGTCGCGGTAGCGAATGATCGGTCCGGCAATCAGCTGCGGAAAGAGCAGCAGGTAGAGCGCAGCATGCACGGGGCTCTTTTGCGCGGTCGCATCGCGACGCGAGACGTCGATGACGTAGGAAATCGCGTGAAACGTGAAAAACGAGATGCCGATGGGCAACAGCACGCGCGGGATAGTGATCGGCGCCGCGTGTGCGATCGTCAGCAGGGCGTTGAGGTTGTCGGCAAAGAAGTTGGCGTACTTGAAGATGCCGAGCACCACGAGGTTGACGGTGACGGCGAACACGAGGCGTCGAGAGGCGGCGGGCGTGCCATGCACCCGATCCACGCCGATCGCCATCCAATAGTTGAACGCGATCGATCCGAGCATCAGGTAGGTGAATGCGCCACCACCGGCCGCGTAAAAAATGACGCTTGCGACGAGCAGTAACCAGTTGGCGTACGCGGCGTGCTCCCGCGAGCCCCGGAGGAAGTAGAGCCCCAGGAGCACAGGGAGGAACAGGAAGAGGAACGTTGGTTCGGTAAACAGCACGGCGGACGAGGGCTCAGGGCTGACGCTTAGGGCTTCGCGACGAAGATCAGAATGTGCTGGCGGGGGAGCGCCTCGTCGACTTTCGACAGCGTGAACCCTTCGGCTTCCACTTCCATCTTCGCTTCCGCGACGCTCATCTTGTGTTCGGGCTTGATCGGCACCATCGGATCTTCCTTGCGGTACTCCAGCAGCACCAGCCGTCCGCCGGGTTTCAGCGCCGCGCGCAAATGCCGCAACATGGTCTGCGGCTCGGACAGCTCGTGATACACGTCAACCATCAGGATCAGATCCATCGCCGCCGGTGGCAGCTTCGGATCGTCAAACGTGCCTTCGATCAGCGTGACGTTGGTGATCTTCCTGTCGAGGAGCCGGCGGCCGAGGATGTTGAGCATCTGCGGCTGCACGTCGGTGGCATACACGCGGCCCGTGGGCCCGACGCGCGCCGCGAGGCGCACGGTGATGTAGCCGGATCCGGCGCCGATGTCCGCGACCGACGAACCCTTGGCAATCTTCAGCACGTTCAGCGCGATGTCCGGCGCTTCCTCGTCCTCACGCTCGCTCCGCTCGAGCCACGGCGCTCCTTGATAGCCCATCACCGGCGCGTACCGGCGTCCGCTGACCGGGTGGACCCCTGGCTGCTGCGCCGCAAGACCGGCCGCCAGGGCGACCATGAGCAGACTGCCGCCGACGAGAGCGATCAGGCGTGGGCGCATGTGACTAGAATAGCAACAATTTCCGTCCTACCCTTATTCACGCGTGTTTCACGCGTGACCAAATACTCGAGTTAATCGCGATTTCTCCAGTGATATTTGCGTTTTCGTCGTATCGTGGGGTTTCAGCGCTGGGCGGGGAGTTTCTCGATTTTGCCACCCCAGTGCCACCCCGGGAATGCGCGGGAGGGCGGGAAGACATGCCTCGGATCAATTTCACAGCAGCGTCCGTAGCGGCGATCAAGCCCACCGCCCGTCGTGTGGACTATTGGGACGTGCATCTCACCGGCTTCGGTCTGCGGGTGACCACGGCCGGCATCAAGACGTGGTTCTTGTGGTTTCGGTTGAACGGGCGTTCGCCCGCTCGATGGACCATCGGCAGGTATCCGGCGCTCTCCTTGGCTGATGCCCGCGACATAGCTCGCGTCGCGATTGGAAAGATGGCGGCAGCTCCATCTTTCGATCCGCGCGTCGCGAAGATCGAGGCACGGGTCAGTGCTACGGTCGCCGACCTTGCTGCGGATTACATCCGCCTGCACGCGCGACCGAATAAGAAGTCTTGGAAAAAAGATCAGGGTCGGATCGATCGGTTCGTGCTGCCGGCATGGCGCCATCGGCTCGTTCGGGACGTCAAACGCCAGGACGTGCAGCGACTGATTGACGATGTGGCGGATCCCGAGGGACGGAACACACCGCAGGCGGCGGTGAACCTGCGTCGCATGTTGTCGCGGATGTTCAGTTGGGCTCTCGCTCGCGATTTCGGGATCGAATATAGCCCGGTCCAAGGCACGAAGCCTCCGGCGAAGAATAGTCGCCGGAAACGCTATCTCCTGGATGTGGAAATTGCCGCTCTGCTGTCGGCCGTGTCGACATTACGTGCCACCGGCCATCGCAAGGTCGCCGAGTGGCTGGTGCTGATCCTTCTCACGGCGCAGCGCCCCGGCGAAATCATCGGCATGAAATGGGATCAGATCGAATACGACGGTCGAGTGGGTTGGCTGAACCTGCGAACGTCGAAGAACGGCGATCCTGTCAACGCGGCGTTGTCGCCACAGGCGATCAAAGTGTTGGCTGCGCTCCGCGTGTGGTCTGTCGCCGATGCCGCGCGCCAAGGGCGTGCGCTCTCTCGTTTCGTCTTTCCGGGCCAGCGAATCGATGCGCCGATGTGGACGAATAAGATTCCTCAGACGTACGGGCGCGCGCACAAATTGATGGGCGTCAGTGATTGGACTCCACATGACCTCCGGCGGACGGCGCGGACCCTGATGGCGAAGCTTGGAGTTCCAAAGTCCATCGCCGAACGGGTGCAGAACCACTCTGACGGATCAGTCGACGCGGTTTACGATCGATTCGACTATCGCACCGAGAGAATGGACGCCGTACCCAAACTCGGCGCTCACGTCGCCAAATTGGGAAGGACCAAACTATTTCGGGTCGCGTAGCTGGCCACATCAGGTGCTTGCCGCTCTCAGCTAGCCGTCCGGCCATCCGCCTATGCGTCGAGACCAATCACGGCGCTAAATCGGTGGTGGCAGGCTCATGTGGGATTTGGGTCGCGTCAGTTCGAGTTAAGAATGCCGAAACTGACGTCTCCCCCGAAAACGCCCGCAGTCGAAACTAGAGGAAGGTAGCGGCTTCGGACGGCGTAGTGTCCCATTGCTCGGCCGAAGGTCTCCGGCCTGAGATTCGGTTACTGGTATAGACTCTCCCGCTCTGCCCGACGCATTGTCGCTCCGCCTGCTGCTGGCCACGCTGGTCGGCTGGTGCGACCAGAGACAGCAGGCGGCCGTGGCGTACCTGAGAGAAGAAAACCGTATCCTCCGTGGGTACGTGCGCGGCCGGCTCCGGCCGACCGATGCGGAACGCCGTCGGTGCCGGCGAGGCCGTCACGTCAGCGCGGACCTTCCCGAAGCGCCCAGAGCGGATAGTCGATTCCGGCAAGCCGGTTGATCGCGATGGCCTGCAGGGTGAGCATGGCCACGGCCACTTCAATGACGAGCAGGTGAAGCGGCTTTATCACGATCCCGAGCGAGATGATCAGCGTCGTCGCGCCGGCGGGCGGGTGCGCCGCCTTTGCCAGGATCATCAACGCGCCGGTTGCCGCGAGCGACAGGGCCGCGGCGCCGACACGCGCGGCCGACACGCCGGTCGCCATGGCTGGCGGTGCATGCTCGAGGCCGAACAGCCAGAGCGCGCCGTAGCCGCACAGGATGCCGATCGCGTGACCGTAGATCGTGCTGCGGGGACTCGCGGCAGGCGCGCGCGGCGTGAAGAAGAAGAGAAACGCGGTCGGGCCCAGCGACGGAAACACGAACGGCGTCCGCGACATCATCGCCACCGCGGCCAGGAGCGCGATCGTGGCGAAGCCGTTCAGGAACATGAAGAGCGCCCAGACGTGGCGCTCCGGATAGCGCCGCAGCAGATGCGCCACCTGGAACCGCGCTGCGAGACGACGCGTGATCTCGGGCTCCTGGACGACGAGGGGCCGCGCAGCCACGCCGGCTCCAGTGACGCAACCGCGCGTCGAACGACACGACGTACCACAGCAGGCCGCCGCTCAACGCGAACAATCCGATCGACGCGATCGCCGTCGGTACGAGGACGCCGGTCTGCCGCGCCATGACGGCGTCGACTGCTGTCGCCACGAGCCACAACTGAATCACGAGGAGCAGCGCGATCAGAATGAGCACCGCGGAGAACAGGGGCAGGCCTTGGCGGTGCGACTCCATGCTCACACCTCGATGCCGGTGGCGACGATCTCGGCGCCGCGCTGCTCGATGACGATGCGCGGCAGGCGGCGCGTCGGCGGTCCGGCGAGCGGCCGGCCGTCACTGATGGAAAACGAGCCCTTGTGACACG
>JANYHS010000356.1 GCA_025358945.1 Acidobacteriota bacterium | reverse complement strand
GATCATCGGCGCCGACGGCACGTTCACCGTCGACGGCACGTACCGCATCGAAGTTGGGCCGATCTCAATCGAGCCCGCACCGCCCGCCCACTTCTCTGGCGTCATCACCGGTTCACGCCTGACCCTGAGTGTCATACCGAGCGGATCTTTGCCGCCGTTGTACGCAATCACGCCCACGATGACGGGAGCGTGACCGATTCCATGCGTGTAGCGAATGGAGGCGCCGTAGTGAACCAGCACACCTGGCTGCCATTTTTGGCGCGGTGAGACACCGGTTGAAGGCCGGCTTCAACGCTTAGACCGTGAAGGCGGCGTAACCAAGCCCGCGAATCGAACAGGGGTCGCCCACGTCCAAGCCGTATAATCCACCACGGTGTGGCCCTCACGCCGAGCATCGCACTGGCATGAACGCAGTCGCCGCTCTGATTGGCGCATTGGGTATGGCGCCATGCAGGAGATCTGAACGATGAAGACATCCACGCTGGCGCTGGTCCTCACACTGAGCGTCTGTGTGGTGGTGGCGGTTGCTGGGCAGAAAGCCCGCGGTCGGACCGCCGACTTCGAGAAGCTGCCGGATAGACGGACCTCGCTGGTCGTGGACCCCGCCGACGGCCGAGTGCCTCCGCTCACGTCCCAGGCGCGGGCTCGGCTTGACGCGTTGACGAGAAGCCGAAAAGAACATCACGCCGACAATCCCGAAGATCTGCCGCTGTCCGAACGCTGCCTCTTATGGGGCGCCGACCCGCCGCTGGTCCCGGTGTCCTACAACAACAATCTCCAGATCATCCAGACGCGGGATCACGTGATGATTCTCACCGAGATGGTGCATGACGCGCGCGTGATCCCGCTCGATGGCCGCCCGCATCTCCCGGCGGGGATCCACCAATGGAAGGGCGATTCGCGCGGACACTGGGACGGTGACACGCTGGTGGTCGACACCACCAACTACACCGACAGCACGAGATTTCAGGGATCCGGCACGGGCCTGCACGTCGTCGAACGGTTCACGCTCGGCGACCGCGATCTGCTGCGCTACGACTTCACGGTCGACGACCCGGCCGCGTTCGCGCGTCCGTGGTCTGGCCGGCTGTGGATGCGCAGAACCACGGATCGCATTTACGAGTACGCGTGCCACGAAGGGAACTACTCGATGCCGGGCATTCTGCGTGGTGCGCGGTTTGGCGAGAAGGACAGTCGCGAAGTGGCGAGGTTCATACCTGGCGCCGCGCCGGGCCAGACCCTCGTCGTTCTGCACATCAAGGTCACGTTGACCGACGCCGCCCGGGCGTCGATGCCTGTCCCCAGTCACGCGCTGCTCATCAGCGATAATCCCGCCACCAGTACTCCCAGGCGCGTCGTCACGGCGTCGGACGGCGCCGCGAACGTCAGTCTTGGCCCGGGCAACTACACCGTGGAGTCGGATGAGGCTGTCGCATTCGAGGGCAAGGGCTATCAATGGACGCAGACAGTGGAGATCACCGCCGGACGCGATGTGATCCTTGAACTGACCTCTGCCAACGCAGTGGTCGGATCCGCGCCGGCGCCCTCCGCGTCTCCCGCGACGGGGGCGAAGGCACCGTCGCCGATCCTGCCGCGCTGGAAGGACAGCATCGTCTCCGTCTGGACGCCGGGGTCGCGCGCGTCGGGATTCCTCGTCGATGCCGCGGGCCTCGTCGTCACGAGCCAACGCGTCATCGGCAGCGCATCAGCGGTCGAGGTGCAGCTCACGCCGTTGGTGAAAGTGGCGGCGCGCGTGCTGGTGGCCGATCGTGTGCGGGATATCGCCGTCCTCTGGATCGATCCGGGGACCATCGGATCGGTGACACCGATTCCGCTGAACTGCTCCGACGCGTCGAAGCCGCACGTCGCAGATGGACAGAACGTGGTCGCCGTCGGCGGGCCCTTTCCAGGGCAGAGGGACGCATCACTTGAAGCCGTCGTCTCCGTCGATGATGTGTGCGCGGTGGTCCGGTCTGCGGAGCAGGTGATGCAGACCACGCAGCCCCCGGTTGCGACGCGTCTTCCCGTGGAGCCTCTGCAGAAAATTCCCGCCGAGACGCTCGCCGCGGCAGTTCAGCGCGGCAAGGTCAGTCTCAGTTCGTATCAGATGTCCTCATCCGACTTCGACATCGTCTTTCTCACTCCTGTGTTGGTCTACGGCGCGCAGCACAACACACGCCAGGTGAACACTCGTGGTGCGGAGATGCCGCAGGGCCGGCAGATCGTGCCCACGGATTTCGGCGACTGGTCGAACTATTTTGCGGACGTGCCGCCGGTCCTCGTGATTCGCGTCACGCCGAAGTTTGCCGAAAGTTTCTGGACGACGGTCGCCCGCGGCGCGGCGTACACGCAGGGCATGGCCCTGCCGCCGATCAAGCATTTCAAGCCGGGGTTTTCGCGGCTGCGCGCCTTGTGTGGGGATGTCGAGGTGACCCCCATCCATCCGTTCACGCTCGAACAGCGTGTGTCCGAGACCGACGCCGTTCACGAAGGCCTCTACGTTTTCGATCCACAGGCGCTCGGGCCGCACTGCAGGTCCGTCACGCTCGTGCTGTACTCGGAGAAAGAACCAGCGAAGCCAGATACCCGGGTGGTCGATCCGCAAGTGATCGAACGGATCTGGAAGGACTTTGCGCCCTATCGAATTCCGCCCGTATGATCACGAACATGAAGAGTGGACTGCTCGTGGCTGTTGTTGCCGTTCTCGCGTTCGGGGCATCCCAGATGCCGGCTCGAGTTACGGCCGCTGCGAACTCAACTGTGCTGTTCATGGTTTGGAGCGCTGGTCCGCAGCCTCCGGTCAGCCATCCCGGGTTCGACGGCATCTGGAACTCCGCCACCGCGACGCCACTCGAGCGCCCGCTGGCGCTGAAGGACAAGGCCTTCTTCACGCCACAGGAAGCTGCGGAGTGGGAGCGTCAGGTCGCTGACCGAAATCAGGAACCGTCACCAGCCGCCGCGTCGACGAGCACGGGCACCGGCACCTACAACACGGTCTACCGCGAGTTCGGTACACGCAGCGTCAAGACGCTCCGCACCTCGATCGTCATTGACCCCGCCGATGGCCGCATTCCCGCACTCACGCCCGCGGCCGCCGACCTCAAGCGCCGCCGTGTCGACGCGATGAAGAACGCTGCGAGCGCCGAGGATACGGGTCTACAGGATCAGTGTCTGGCGTTTCTCACCGCTGGGCCGCCGATGCTGCCGTATTCCTACAACAGCAATTACCAGATCGTGCAGACCAAGGATGCGTTCGTCGTGCACGCCGAGATGATCCACGACGCCAGAATCATTCATCTGGACGGCCGCCCGCATCTTCAACCGGATATCAGGTTGTGGCTGGGCAATGCGGTCGGGCACTGGGTGGGCGCCACGCTGGTGGTGGACACGACGAACTTCAACGACGCCGGCGGTTTCTACGGGGAAGCCGGCGGCAATTTCGGCTGGGACCGGAATCTTCATGTGGTCGAGCGCTTCAGTCTGCTCGATGCCGACACGCTGCTGTACCGGTTCGAGATCGACGACCCTACGGCGTTCACGCAACCCTGGACGGGTGAACTGACGATGGCGCGGTCGCCTGGACCGATCTACGAATACGCCTGCCACGAAGGCAACTACTCGTTGCACAACCTGCTGCGCGGATACCGCGCCAGCGAGCGGTGAGTGGTGCGGCTTTGCCGCGCCCGCACCAGTGTCGTCTCGGCAAGGCGCTGATCCCGGCGACCAAGGGGGCCTCTCGTCAGGGGCGCAGCGTGTCCGGCAGCGACTCCATGAACGCGCGGACGGACGCGATCTGGCTGCTCTCAGAAATGAACTCGAACGCCGAGGCGCTGACCGCGCGCGTGCGGGAACCCTGCGAGGCGCCGATACCCGCGTGTAACACTGGACACTCGTCGATCAGTCCGAGCAGCGTCGCCCACGCCGGCATATCCAGGATCGTCATCACATCCAGCGCGTCTCTCGCATGCCACGGCGCGCCGGCCTTCCACTGCTTCGTCATCTCCATGCGCAGCGCGTGGAGCGCCGCTCGAGTCTCGCGATCGGCGCACTGCACGTACTTCAAGATGCCAATCAGCTCCTTTGCCGCGTACATGCACACGTCGTTGTAGAGGACCGTCCACCCGACCTGGAACACGCTGACCAGATCGTGATCGACGAGAAAGTCGTCGGGCAGCGGCGTGCCGGCCTTCGCCGGGATCCAGTGAGCCGGCCAGTGCTCCAGACCAAGGTTGCAGGTGGCGACGGCGGCATCCGAGGCTTCCTGCGCCGTGATCGGCCGTGCCTGAATCGAGCATCCCGCCACCATCGTGTTCGCGAGAAAGGCGAGTTCCTGACCGCGCATCGAGAAGGCGGCGGGGTCGCGGTCGCCGGCGAACTGCATGAGTGTCTGGATGCGCGCCAGGCGGGGCGCGGAACCCTGCGGTCCGTCGAGCAGCGCGCGCGATTGCTGCGGGAGAATTCCGGCATCCTGCAGCAGACCGACGATGGCGGCGACTGCGGCGGCGGAGTCCTCCGGAGCGGGCGCTCCGTCTGATGCTGCGGGCACGCGTAGTGATTCGCTGTCTGTGTCCGAATCCGGCGCCCATTCGATCGATCGGAAATACGCGCGTGCGACGGGATTGCCTGGCGGTGTCGCGTTCTTCCCGAGTGGAAGCTGTCGCGCCATCTGGAGAAACGCGCGAGCGTGCGCAGGCGTCACGTACCCCTGTTGCTCCCGGCGCCGCTCGCGGCTGAACGCCAGGTCGAACATCCCCTGTTCTTTGCCGGCGAGCAGATCGTCCAGGCCATCGAGTTCGCGTCCGGAGTTCGAGAGATTCCGGCAGCCGCGCATCACGCGATCGAAGTAGTCGTGATGATCCGCGGAGAGGGAGGACAGCACTCCCACAACGGCGTCCCACGAGTCGGCGCGCGCGCCCACCACCAGGTACCCGCCGATGTCGCAACTGAGTCCGGCGTTCGGCGTGCCGACGTCGGGCGCCTCGTCGTCTGACTGCGCAGCCGGCGAAACCGCCGCGGGATCGAAGACGAGCACGTGCTGTGCGAACGCGACCGTCGCCAGATCGACCTCGACATCGGCGAGCTTGTGCGCCGCGACGGTGGCGCCCGATTCCATCAGCACTTCGAGCCAGAGTCCGAAGCGATCCGCGTCGAACTGCTCATCCCGACCCGGTTGGGCGGAGTGCCACAGGTCCAGATCGAACACCCGCGCCGTCTGCTCCGGCGTCGTCAGCGCCAGCAGCTCTCCGGAGTCCTCGAGTCCGACGCGTTGAATGATTCGGTGCAGCACGTCGGCCGGCAGTCGAGGCACCACGCGCGCCAGCTGCGGCGTGCCGAGGATGCGATCGAGCAGAGGACGTGGTGTCTGCGCGTTCAATGCCGAGACTCCGGCATCAGCGTGACCTTCACGTAGTTGTCCGTATCCAGGTAAGTCCGCGCCGCCCGCTGAATCGCCGTCGCGGTCAGCGCGGCGATGTGCTCCGGCACGCTGACCACCGCCGCCCCGGACGCGAGGTCACCGTCCTCGTAGCGGCGCACGATCTCGTCGAGCAGGAAACCGTTATCCTGGCTATTGGTCTCGAATTCCCGCAGGAGCGCGCCGCGCAGCAGCGTCATCTGGTCCGGGGACAGCCGCGTCGTCTTGACGAACTCGATCTCCTCGAAGACGCGTTGCACCAGCGCCGCGGTGCGCGCCGGGTCGCAGGTCCAGTCGATCCGCACGCTGAATTCCGGTCGAGGGAATTTGCCCGAGTCCGGCGTCGCGGTGATGCTGTAGGTCCCCCCGAGTTCCTGCCGGATCGCGTCGCTCAGTCGCGACT
>JANYHS010000330.1 GCA_025358945.1 Acidobacteriota bacterium | reverse complement strand
CCTTCGCGCGCCTCAAGCCGGGCGACGATGGCGCGTACACGATGACGCTCGACGAGGTGTGGGACAAGCTGCGCAAGCGCGCCCACCAGCCGCTCACCGAGATCCACGTCGTCAACGGCCTGCATCCGGATCTGCCGTTCGAGTACTACACGCAGCTGCTGCGCGGCTTCAAGCGCATCCGCCCCGACATCCACCTGAAGTGTTTCACCGCGGTGGAGATCGCGTTCTTCGCGGATCTCTACGGAAAAACCGACGAGCAGGTGCTGCGTGAGCTGATGGACGCGGGGCTCGACTCGCTGCCCGGCGGCGGCGCCGAGATTTTCGCCGAGCGCGTGCGGAAAAAGATCGCGCACGACAAATGCGGCAGCGACCGCTACCTGGAGATTCATCGCACCGCGCATCGCCTCGGCATGCGCACCAACGTCACGATGCTGTACGGCCACATCGAGACCAACCAAGAGCGCGTCGATCACATGATGCGGGCGCGCGCGCTGCAGGACGACACCGGTGGCTTCCAGGCGTTCATCCCGCTGGCGTTTCACCCCGACAACAACCAGATGCGCAAGCTGCCGGCGCCGACCGCGTCCGACACGCTGCGCGTGCACGCCGTCGCGCGGCTGATGTGCGACAACATTCCGCACATCAAGGCGTTCTGGATCGCCACCGGCGTGGAAGTGGCGCAGACCGCGCTGTGGTTCGGCGTCGACGACCTCGACGGCACCGTGCAGGAAGAAAAGATTTACCACATGGCCGGCGCGCGCACGCCCGAGATCATGACGACCCGCCAGCTCGGCCATCTGGTGCGCGCCGCCGGGCGCGAGCCGGTCGAACGCGACACGCTCTACAACGTCGTCCACGAGATTCCCGCGTAGTCCCTGCGGCCCTTTCCTTGCTTGGTATCCCTGCATGGAAGTACGATCCCTGTTTCGTCGCTCAAGGAGGAACGCCTGATGGCTCACACACTGCCGCCTCTGCCTTACCCGACCGATGCGCTCGAACCGCACATCGACAAGATGACGATGGAGATTCATCACGGGAAGCATCACAACGCCTACGTCACGAATCTGAACGCCGCGCTCGACAAGCATCCTGAACTGCACGCCAAGAGCATTGAGGATCTGCTCAAGAGCATCAACACCGTGCCCGAGGACATTCGCACGGCAGTCCGCAACAACGGCGGTGGCCACGCCAACCACTCGATGTTCTGGCAGGTCATGGGCCCGAACGCGGGCGGTGCGCCGACCGGCGCGATTGCCGATGCGATCACCGGATCGTTCGGCGGCTTCGACACGTTTAAGGAAGAACTGAAGAAGGCCGGCGTCGGTCGCTTCGGCAGTGGTTGGGCCTGGGTGATCGATCAGGGCGGCAAGCTCGTGATCGAGAGTTCGCCGAATCAGGACAGCCCGCTGATGGAAGGCAAGAAGGTGGTCTTCGGCGTGGACGTGTGGGAACACGCGTACTACCTGAAGTACCAGAATCGTCGTCCCGACTACCTCGATGCCTGGTGGAACGTCGTCAACTGGGCCGAGATCAACAAGAGACTGCGCTAGGGGCAGGTAGGTCAGGTAGGTTCGACCCACCTGACCCACTTGACCCACCCGACCACATGTCACTCTCTACTGTCCTCTTCTTCTTCCTCGCGCATCTCGGCGTCGGCATCGCGTGGTCGCTCGTCTTCGTGTCGAAGGAGGCGGGCGTCAAGTTCTTCCGGTTCAACGCCGGGCTGGCCGCGATTCTCGTCGCGTTTGCGCTCGCGTTCCGCATCGCGTCGCTCGACGGCGCGCCGGCCGAGTCGTCGCTCGCGAGGCTGGCCGTCGCCGCGCTCTACGTGGCCGAGGCCGCGCTGGTCGTGTACTGGGCTACGGTCGGCCGGGTGCTCGCTCGGGTCCGTCCGGCGATCATCGCGGTGGCGATTCTCGGCGGCCTCGCCGCCGTCGTCCTGCAGGGACTCGACGTCTCGGCCGGCCGCGTGCCGGCGATGCAACTGCTGACGGTCGTGAGCTTCGTGACCTCGGTCGCGCTGCTCGGCGGCGCGTGCACCTCGATGACGCTCGGTCACTGGTACCTGGTGATCCCGTCGATGCAGGTGACGCACCTGCAGTCGATCGTCAAGGTGCATATCGCGTCCACGGCGCTGCGGGTGGTGTCGGTCGGCGCGTCGGTCTGGTTCGCGATGGCCACCTGGCAGCTGGAGTCTGGCGATCCGAGCTTCCACCACTACATCTTCTCGGTCGACGGCATCTTCTTCTGGCAGCGCGTGCTGTTCGGCCTGGCCGGGCCGGCGGTTCTCTCGTATCTGACCTGGGAAACGGCCAAGATCCGCGCCACGCAATCGGCCACCGGCATCCTCTACGTCGATTTCTTCACCGTCGTCGTGGGCGAGGTGCTGGCGAAGTACATCGTTCTCGCGACCCACGTGCCGGTGTAGTACAGTCAAGGTTTGCGGATTGCACCGCGGTCCGGAACCTGTGCAATTTCAGTCCGCGAACCGCGTCAGAGCCGGAAGGCAGCAGCGCTCACCGGATCCTGAAATGTGCCGCAGGCAACTCCGGGCCGCGGTTCAGTCCGCAAGAATCAAACTTCATGTCCTATCAGGTGATCGCCCGCAAGTGGCGTCCGCAGAAGTTCGACGATGTCGTCGGACAGCAGGCGGTGACGCGAACGCTGAAGAACGCGCTCGCGAGCGGGCGGCTCGCGCAGGCGTTCGTGTTCGCCGGCCCGCGCGGCGTCGGCAAGACGACGACGGCACGAATCCTCGCGCGGGCGCTCAACTGCATCAAGGGACCCACGGCGGATCCCTGCGACATCCCGGTGCTGGACGGCGAGGTGAACAATGCGTGCGACGCGTGCAAGGAGATCGCCCAGGGCCGCAACATGGACGTACTCGAGATTGACGCCGCGACGCACACCGGCATCGACAACGTCCGCGAGGTGATCATCGCCGGCCTCGGCATCATGCCGGTCCGCGATCGCTACAAGATTTTCATCATCGACGAGGTCCACCAGCTCTCGGCTTCGTCGTTCAACGCGCTGCTGAAATCGGTCGAGGAGCCGCCCGCGCACGTCGTCTTCATGATGGCGACCACCGAGCTCGAGAAGATTCCCGACACCGTGCTCTCGCGCTCTCAGGTCCACGAGTTCCGCACGATCAGTATGAAGATGATCGCGGATCAGCTCCGCCGCATCATCGACGCCGAGCAGATTGTCGCCCCAGACGAGGCGCTGCAGCTTGTGGCGAGAGATGCCGACGGCAGCATGCGCGACGCGCAAAGCAAGCTCGATCAGATCATCGCGTTCACGGGGAATACCCTGACCGTGGACGACGTGTCGACGGTGCTCGGACTGGTCGGCCGCGAGCTGCTGTTCGAGGCGCTCGAGGCCGTGGCGGAGGAGAATGCGCGGGCCGCCTTCGACCTCGCCGGCCGGGCTGTCGAGTCGGGCTT
>JANYHS010000112.1 GCA_025358945.1 Acidobacteriota bacterium | reverse complement strand
AAAGCGCAAGCTGCCGGTCATCGTCCTCGATCGCCCGAACCCGATCGACGGCTTCGCTGTCGAAGGGCCAGCGCAGGACGCGGGCGGAAACCAGTACGTCGGCTACCTGCCGATGCCGATTCGCCATGGCCTGACCATCGGTGAGCTCGTTCGGTTGTTCAATGCCGAGGGACACATCGGCGCGGACGTGACGGTGGTGCCGATGAAAAACTGGCGGCGCGACGACTGGTTCGATGACACCGGCCTCGCATGGGTGAACCCATCGCCGAACATGCGCACCATGACCGCGGCCACCGTCTACCCCGGGATCGGCGCGATTGAGGGCACGAATATCTCGGTGGGGCGCGGCACCGATACGCCGTTCGAGCAGATCGGCGCGCCGTGGATTGACGGTCCGGCGCTGGCGGCGGCGCTCAACGCGAGCGGCATGCCGGGTATTCGCTTCTATCCGGTGACGTTCACCCCCGTCGTCGGCGCCAAGCTTGGCGGTCAGGCGTGCCATGGCGTGTTCCTGATCGTCACCGATCGCGATCGGCTCCAGCCGGTGCGGGTGGGCCTGCAGGTCGCATCGACGCTATCGAAGTTGTACGGTCAGCAGTTCACACTGGAAGATGCGGCGGCGTTGTTCGCGCCGAAGGCGATGCTGGCGAGGATTCGCGCGGGCGAGGCTCCCGCCGCGATCGCCGCGTCGTGGGCGGCCAACGAAGAAACGTGGCGCCTTAGGCGGGCGAAGTACCTGCTGTATTAACTGAATCGGGTAGTTGAGGAATCGGGAACCGGATAATCGAATTGCGCGATGGCCAGGTCGATTATCCGATTACCCGATTACCCCATTACTCAATTACCAGATTAGAGAAGCCACGTCGGCTGGTAGAGCAGGACGTAGACGAGGACGCCGGTCACCGACACGTAGAGCCAGATCGGGAACGTCCAGCGCGCGATCCGGCGGTGCTGCGGGATGCGCCCTTTCAGGCCGCGCGACAGCGTAACAATCGACAGCGGCACAACGCTGAAGGCCAGCGTCACGTGGGTAATGAGGATCGTGTAGTACAGCGTTCGCACGAAACCCTGGCGCGTGAAGCGTACCGATCCCACCTGCGCGTGGTAGACGACGTAGCAGACGAGGAAGAGCGCTGATGTCGCGAACGCCGCGATCATGAACCGGCGGTGCAGCTGGATGCGCTTCAGCCGCATCATCGTGTAGCCGCATACCAGGAGAATGCCCGACAGGGCGTTGAGGCTGGCATTGACAGCCGGCAGATCGTGGACGGTCATAGCTTGTTCGCAATCATGATGATCCAGATCAGCGGGAGATAAGTGATCGACCCGAAGAACAGCGCCCGCGCCTCGGCATCCTTGCGCGTGGACGAGAAGCGCACGGCGAGGACCAGGAGTGTGATGCTCAGCACGAATGCCGCCGCGAAATAGATCGACCCGGCGATGCCGACGCAGGTCGGTAACAGGCTGACCGGCACCAGGGCGATCGAATACCACACCGCCTGGCGTCCTGCGCGCCGTCCTTCCGGATCGATCACCGGCAACATCGGAAAACCCGCCTTGCCGTAGTCCTCACGATACAGCCAGGCGATCGCCATGAAGTGCGGCATCTGCCACAGGAAGACGATCGCGAACAGCGCCGCGCCGCCGTACGCGATGCTGCCATGCGACGCGGTCCAGCCGATCAGCGCCGGCAACGCGCCTGGAACCGCGCCGACCAGCGTGGCCAGCGGGGTGCGCAGCTTCATCGGCGTGTAGACCACCAGGTAGATCACCAGCGTTGCGAGCGCGAGCCCGGCCGACAGCCAGTTGGCGCGCGCCGCGAGCAGCGCGAGCCCGGCAAGGGACAGCGCGAGGCCGAAGATGCGCGCATCAGCGGCGGTCACGCGTCCGGCGGGCAGCGGACGCATCCGTGTGCGCCGCATCAGCGCGTCGGTGTCGCGCTCGTACACCTGATTCAACACGGCCGCGCCGCCGGCGACCAGCGCCGTGCCGGCGACCGCTTCGATCATCGACCGCGCGTCCACACCGCCCGAGACGCCCAGGTAGTAGCCGGCCGCGCTGGTCGCCACCACGAGAACGTTCAAGCGCGGTTTGGTGAGCGCGAAGTAGTCGGCGGCGCCGGTGGCGCGACGGGCTTCTGGCGCCGGAATGGCCGTGGCGGCGGCGGGCGTGGACTTCACGCGCGCGCCCCTTCATTGCGGATTGTGGATTGCGGATTGCGGATTGGATTGTAGATTGGGATTGCGGACTGAACCCCGTCGTGCGAGTCCGCATTCCGCAATCCACGATCCGCAATACTGCCGCGCCACGCGCGGAGCGTCAGCACCAGCGACGTCGTCAGCACCATCGCTCCGCAGACGACGTGGACGCTATTGATCAGCGGATCGCGTTTGCTGAGGACGGTCAGCGCGCCGAGGGTCACCTGCACCGCCACCAGCGCCACGATGAACGCAGCCGGGCGCGTCAGCTCGGGGCGATGGCGATAGCGCGACCAGACGTGCGCGAACAACGTGAGGATCGTCAGCGTCACGAGCAACGCGCCGACGCGATGCGTGAAGTGGATCGCGATCGCCTGGCTCCAGTGGTCTGGGATCACGTGGCCGAACATCAGCGGGAAATCCGGAATCGCCAATCCCGCGCCGGTATGCCGCATCGTCGCGCCGACGAGAATTTGTGTGTAGATGAGGAGCGTGGCGAAGGTCGCCAGCCGGCGCAGCGGCGGACCGATGTCTTCGCTCGCATCATGGTAACCGGCGATCCATCCAGGCGACGTGAAGATGGCGATCGCCACCGTCATGCAGAAGAAGATTTCGGCGAGGCCCGCGTGCGCAGTGGAGATCGCCGCGGGCAGGAAGAACAGCACCGTCAGGCCGCCGAGCAATCCTTGCGCAACGACCGAGCCGAGCGTGGCGACGCCGAACCAGCGCAGCCAGCGGCGTGGCTCTGCCATCCACAGCCAGACGGTCATGATGATCGTGAGAAATCCGACACCACTTGCGATCAGCCGGTGGCCGTGCTCGTAGAGGATGTTGGCGACCCACATCGACGGCGGGAACGTGAACATGTTCCAGCCATAACTGGTGGGCCAGTCGGGCACCGACAGGCCCGCGTCATGACTCGTGACGAGGCTGCCCGCCAGAATCAGGAGGACCGTGCAGGCGACGAGGAACTTGGCGAAGCGGTGCAGCATGGTCAGGTAGGGCAGGTAGGTCGCGTAGGTCAGGTAGGTCTGGTCGGTCAGATAAGTCTGGTGGGCGACCGATCTGGCCTACCCACCCGACTCACGTGACCCACTTGGCCTACCCGACGAGTCCGCCTCTTAGTTCGTGGCCGTGGCAACCGGCTTGAACGTGAACGTGACGTCCTTCGATTCCTTCGCGCCGATCGTGACCGTGGCGACCTGCGTGCCGAGCTTCTCGTGCCACGCTTCGAGCGTGTAGGTGCCCGGGGGCAGGTTCGGCAGGTCAAACTTGCCGTCCTTGTCGGTCACCATGAAGTACGGGTGGTTCAGCACCGCCACGTAGGCGTTCATCCAGCCGTGCACGTCGCACTTGAAGGGGACCATCACTTCGGGCTTGTCGAAGGTGTGGCTCATCTTCATGCCCTGAATCGGCTGGCCGTTGTTGAATTCGGCGTTGTCCTTCGGGAGCGCGTGAATGTTGTGCAGCGTCGGATCGCTGTTGAGGATTTCGAGGGGCTGGCCGACGCGCATGCCGAACACGTGCGGGTGGTAGCGGCAATCCTTCTGGTCGATCTTGGCCGACTCGGTCGGCGTGTCGAATGTGAACTTGTCGAGGCCGTCCTTCACATACACGAAGACGTTGCCGAGGCCCTTGCCGTCGGCGGCGACCATGTAGGTCTCCTGCGACTGGGGCGTCCCGTTCGCCTTCATGCAGACCGGATCGGCGTTCATCTTGATGGCTGTGTTCGTCGGCGCGGCGCCGTCGATGACCGCCATGCCTTTCACGTCGCCCGCCGTCGCGGCGTCGACCTTCGACCCGCCGCCAGCTGCGGCCGTCGTTGCCGCCGATGCGGCCGGCTTCGTTTCCGAACTTCCTCCGCCGCACGCCAGCGTGCCGACGAGCGCGATTCCGAGCAGACCAACCCAGGTGTTTCGTAAGCGCATTGAGCTCTCCTGAACAAAAATGACTGAAGTCAAAA
This sequence comes from Acidobacteriota bacterium, assembly GCA_025358945.1. Classification (GTDB taxonomy): domain Bacteria; phylum Acidobacteriota; class Vicinamibacteria; order Vicinamibacterales; family CAVVIG01; genus CAVQFC01. The sequence continues at coordinate 4,575 of JANYHS010000112.1, read as the reverse complement.
CAGCTGTCTATTCTATCCCGTCTACCGGGCTTCCCGCAGCTTTCGGTCCACCCGATCGGCCATCCAGTGGGGGTCCCACCATTCCACGGGGTTGACCATCCGCCCGCCGACCAGCAACGTGAAGTGCAGGTGATCGCCCCCGGCCAGGCCGGTCGAGTCGCTGAGCCCGACGATCTGACCCCGGGTGACGGCGTCCCCGACCTTGACGTCGAACGACATCAGGTGGCCGTACAGCGACTGCACGCCCAGGCCGTGGTCGACGATCACGCAGTTACCGTAGATGCCAAGCCAGCTCGCATTGACGACGATGCCGGCGTTGGCCGAGGCCACGGGCACATGCGCCGTCACCGCCAGATCGAAGCCGAGGTGGGTCTGCTGATCGACCTCCTTGCCCTTGTAGATGTAGGTGCGGTGGTCGGCGAAGCTGGCTTCGACCTTTGAATTGCCGAGCTGCATGAACGGCGCCTGCCACAGCTTCTTCTGCGACGTCTTCAACGCCAACGCGGCAATCTGGTCCGCGTTGATCTTGCGCAGCTCACCGTTGACGCGCAGAAACGCAGCGAGCATCTCGGGCGTGCTGGCGGCCGGCGCGGTCATCTTCAACTCAGGCGAGTGCTCGAGGATGTCCGGCACGACGCGGTTGATGAACGTGTCGTCGATCTCGATGCGGCTTTGCTTGAACGGCTTCTCGAACACGTTGTCGACAAACGTCGCCTTGGCCTGGTTGCCCGCCTCGTCGCGCACGAACGCGGAGATCGGCGTATTCAGCGGCTGATCGTAAAGCAGTGCGAAGAAGGCGACTCTCAGCGAGGGGTCCGCGCCGTCCACGCCCGCGCCCGCCGCGGGGAAACCGGGATATTCAAGGTCGCCGACGCGGACGCCCGACGTGATGTCGGCCGGCGTCGCCTTGTAGACGACCATCTCGGCGCCACCGTGGTTCACGTAGTGATGCGTCGAGAGGACCGCGATGCGCGGCGGGTCGAGCCGCACCTGGAAATCCTTACTCGCCGTGCTGGTCAGCTGCCGCAGGTTGAGGAACGACGGCCGCGTCGCGGAGACGACGATCCGTGCGGCGCCCGCCTGCAGCTGCGGCACGCTCTGCTTGCCGACGCTACGCGCGATGCGGAGCTGATTGCGGTCCACCTGCGTGACGTTGGCCGCCTGCGCGTGATCCAGCGAGTACAGCGGGATGCTCTTGCCGTTCTGTTCGAGCGCGATGGTCAGCGCGGTGAAGCGTCCGTTCGGCGCTTCGGCGACGACGTCCACGGCACCGGTCTGGCCAACAACGCGGTCAGGCTTGTTGATCGTCAGCAGCGGCGGCGCGCCACGGCCGGCGGCCACATACGCGCCCGCGCAGGCGAGACCGACGAGGAGCAGGAGGGCGATGAACCAGCGGAACATGGACTCCATCATACAAGTTTGATAAAATGCGAGGTTCGTAATGGCGAGTGGCGGTATCGTCTAACGGTTAGGACGGATGGTTCTCAACCATTAAATCGGGGTTCGATTCCCCGTACCGCTACCATACACATAGCGTGACCCGAACTTATCCTCTTGGTTACAGCCTCGGCCGTTGGCCGGGGCTTTTTATTTGCTGTCTGTTGTTCAGCGCGCTGGTCTCCGCGGCTGATCTCCCTCGGCAGTCCCCGGATGGCCGGCGAACCGTCGGCGCGGTGGAGTCGCACGCGCCGATCGTGCTCGATGGCGTGCTGGACGAAGACGCCTGGCGCACGGCGACACCCGCGTCGGACTTTGTTCAGGCCGAACCGCACGAGGGACAGCCGGCCACCGAGCGGACTGACGTTCGACTCCTGTTCGATCGCGACGCGCTCTACATCGGCGTCATCTGCCACGACACCGATCCCGCCGGCATCATCGTCAACGACATCCGGAAAGATTTTGTGGCGGGCGAGCAGGACACCTTCGAGGTGATCCTCGACACGTTCGCCGACCGGCGCAACGGGTTCGTGTTCGTGATCAACGCGGCGGGCGCGAAGTCCGACACGCAGATTGCGAACGAAGGGCGCGACGTTAACACCAGCTGGGATGCGGTCTGGACCGTGGTCACGAAACGTGATGCGGATGGGTGGTCGGCGGAGATCCGGATTCCGTTCAAGACGCTGCGCTTCGAGCGCGGCGAGGACCGCGTCTGGGGCGTGAACTTCAGCCGCCGCATCCGTCGCAAGAACGAGATCGACTACTGGTCCGCGGTGCCGCGCGTCTACAACCTGTATCGCGCCGGCCTTGCCGGCACGCTGACCGGCTTGTCCGACGCGAGCCAGGGGCGCAACCTGCGCATCAAGCCGTGGATCGCCGCCGACTCCACGCGTCCGGTTGCCGGCGCGTCATTCGCCTCGGGTGCGCACGCCGGCCTCGACGTGAAGTACGGCGTCACGCCGTCGCTGACCCTCGACGTCACCGCCAAGCCCGACTTCGCGCAGGCGGAAGCCGACGAGCAGCAGGTGAACCTGACGCAGTTCAGCCTCTACTACCCGGAGAAGCGCGAGTTCTTCCTCGAGAACACCGGGACGTTCTATTTCGGCGACATCCCGCGCGAGTCGCGGCTCGGGAACAACCGCTTCTCGGCGCCAGAAGAAGAGATGCTGCTGTTCTTCAGCCGACGGATCGGGTTGACCAGCCTCGGCGAAGCGATTCCGATTGATGCCGGCGCGCGCCTGACGGGACGCGCGGGCGGCTACGGCGTCGGCCTGATGACCATCCAGACCGATCCGGATAGCGCTGCGCCCGGCGACAACTACACCGTGCTCCGCGCTCGTCGCGATGTGCTGAAGACGTCGGATGTCGGCGCGATTTTTCTTTCGCGCCAGTCGACCAACAGCGGCGACTACAACCGCGTCTACGGCGCGGACGCGAACTTCCGGTTCCGGCGCGCACTGAGCATCAACGGATTTCTCGCCAAATCGGAGACACCCGGCGTCGCCAGCGGCCAGATGTCCGGCAAAGGCTCGATCGTCTGGAACGACAACTTCCTGCACACGCAGTATTCGATGCTGTCGGTCGGCGACAACTTCCGCGACGACATCGGGTTCGTGAAACGAACCGGCATCCGCAAGCACTTCCTCGATTTCGGCGTTCGGCCGCGGCCGGAGGCGCTGCGCAAGTACGGCATCCGCGAGCTGCACCCGCACACGCGCTACAACATTTACACCGACCAGTCGAACGTCAAGCTGACGCACACCAATCACATCGCGATGAGTGCATTCCTCGACAACGGCGGGATCATCGAGTTCGCGATCAATCCGCGATTCGAACGTATCGTCGCGCCGTTCAAGATCCGGCCGGATCAGTCGTTTCAGGTGGGGCAGTACGGTTGGACGGAGTACCAGTTGCTGATCGAGACGAACCACAGCAAGATGGCGTCGCTGTCGCTGGATTTGACGACCGGCGGGTTCTGGAACGGGACGCAGCGGTCAACGAAACTCGGCGTGGTCGTGCGGCCGTCGTATCACCTGTCGTTCGACCTGGCGCTGCAGCGCAACGACATCGACCTGCCGGTTCCGATGCACGCGTTCGTGACCAACCTCGTCACCTCACGCATCGGCTACGCCTTCAGCACGCAACGGTTCCTCGACACGCTGCTGCAGTACAACACCGACCTGAAGCAGCTGAGCGCCAACGTCCGCTTCGACCTGATCCATCGTCCGCTGAGCGATCTGTTCATCGTCTACAACGAACAGCGATTGACCGATCAGCCCACGCCGATCAACACCGGGCGCGGACTGATCGTCAAGTACACGCACATGCTGGCGTTCTGAAGAGGTCAGGTGGGTCAAGTAGGTCAAGTAGGTCAGGTGGGTCAAGTAGGTCAGGTGGGTCAAGTAGGTCAGGTGGGTCAGGTGGGGGACGGCGTCACAGTCGTTCGACGCCGGCGAGCTTGCTGAAATTGCGATCGAACGTGCCGACGGGCAGGTGTCCGGCCTTCCGCGCAACCTCCAGCACCAGACAGTCCGAGAATCCCCGCGCCGGCCGTTTGCGCAGGCTGGCCACGGCTGCCGCAACAGCTTCCGAATCCTGCAGCGTCAGATGTTGGTGATTGAGGAGCATTTCGACCGCGTTCGCGATTTCTGCCGGACTGCGCTGATAGACGGACGTCAGCACTCCCATCGTTTCGGCGAGAACGAGATGGGGGACCCATGCTCCGCGCGCCACAAAGGCTTCGGCGATCTCGACCTGTCTGGCATCATCCCGCGTTGTCAGTCGCACCAGCACATTCGTGTCAACGGTTCGCATGGTGTTTCTTGATGTACCGGGCGACGCCGCCCTTCAACTCCGCCAGCGTCCGGGGTTTCGGCGGCGTGGGAAACAGCGCCCGGTGCACATCCTCAGACGTGAAACGGCCGACGCGACGGACGATGACACGATCACCGTGGTCGTCCCACGCCAGGACCGACCCGGGGCCGATGCCAAGCTTCCGGCGAACGGTGGCCGGCACCGAGATTTGACTCTGCGCGGTGAGCTTCGAATGTGCGATCGCCATCGGTTCAGATTACCACGGTAATGCGCCTGGGCGCAGGTCAGGTGGGTCACGGTAGGTCACGGTAGGTCACGGTAGGT
>JANYHS010000281.1 GCA_025358945.1 Acidobacteriota bacterium | reverse complement strand
GGTCTTTGACTCCCACTACAGTGCGATTTTACTTAACGGCGTTAACACAGTCAACACCAACCCACCCGACCTACGTGACCTACGTGACCAACTGACCTACGTGACCCACGTGACCTATCCGACCTCTCAGACCCCCGTCGTCATGTATTTCTTCACCGCGGCGATCGTACGGTCGATATCGGCGTGCGTGTTGTAGAAGTGCGGCGACAGGCGGATACCGGGGCGATCCTGGCCGCCGCGCGTCGCGCAGCCGATGTGATCCTTCTGGTAGAGCGCGGTGGCCAGTTTGCGGATATCGAGACTGCCCGGCAGGAACGAGACGATGGCGACGCCGAGTGACGGGTTCGGGCTGGTCCAGATCTTCACATCGTCGATCTTCTTCAGCCCTGCCATCAGCGCCTGCGTCAACTCGCGCGATCGCTTCTCGATCTGCGCGCGGCCGATCTTCGTCTGGAACGTCAGCGCCTCGCCAAACGCGATCATCGCTGGCTCGTCGCGCTGGCCGAATCCCTCGAACGTTTTCGACACGCCGACGCGGCCAGGATAGGCGCTGAAGATGGTCGCCCAGATCTTCGCCTGCGCGGTCTTGTTGATGTAGAGGACGCCGTTCTCCTTCGGTCCGCAGATCCACTTGTGCGCGCTGCCGCTGTAGAAATCCGGCTGCATGTCGCCGAGGTCCACGTCCATCAGGCCAAACGACTGCGCGCCGTCCACCAGACTGAGGATCCCATGCTCGCGCGCCACTCGGCAGATCTCTTTGGCGGGAAACAGATCGCCGACCGTGCTGGTCTGGTGCGTGAACGAGATGACCTTGGTCCGCGGCGTGATCGCCTTGGCGAACGCGTCGACATAGTGTTCCATCCCCGGATGCGGATTCGGGGTCGGGATGTCTTTCACGGTGAAGCCGAAGCGCTTCGCCTTCTCCTGCCACGCGGTGTGATTGCTCGGATGATTGTCGGCGGTCAGCAACACCTCGTCGCCGGCTTTCAGGTCGATGCCATTCGACACCAGGTTGTTCGACTCGCTGGTGTTGCGCGTGATGACGATCTCTTCAGACGTGACGCGAAGGAACTGCGCGAGCAGCGTCCGCGTGTTCTCGCGCCCGTCGGCGAGCTTCGCGCGGTTGTCCTGCGACGGATCCTGGTCCATGTCTTTGGTCAGCCGGTACATGGTCTCCAGCACCGGGCCGGACGAGGGGCACAGGTTGGCGGCGTTCAGCATCGCGAGCTCTTTCGGCATCACGAATTGATCGCGCACGCTCATCCAGAATTTTTCGTCGGGAACGGAAGGCGTCGGCGGCAGCTTGGCGTTGTTGGCCCACGCCAGTTCCGGCGTCAGGAACGGAGCCGCACCGCCGATCGCCAGAAGCCGGGCAAAGTCTCGACGATTCATAACCCCTCCGCGGGCGATTCTACGCCCGCCGCGGCCGCTCATGACAATCTATTACCGCCGGGACAGCCCGCCCTCCGTCATTATGATGCGTTACTAAATTCTTTCGTATGAAACGACTACAACTGCTCGCCGCCGCCCTCTCCTGCGCCGTTGCCGTGGACGCCGCCGCCGCCGACCGCATTGATTACGCGGCGATCCGTAAGGAGCGCCACCTCGTGGCGGTCCGGACGACGACGCCGATTGCGATTGACGGGGTACTCGATGAAGCGGCCTGGGGCGACGCCCCGATTGCGACCGGGTTCCTCCAGAGCGAACCCCGCGAAGGCGAACCGGCCTCTGAGCAGACCGAGGTGCGCGTGTTGTACGACGACACGTTCCTCTACGTGGGCATGTTCGCTCGCGACTCGTCGCCCGGCGAGATCATCGTCAACGATTTGAAGAAGGACTTCGACCCCGGCGCAAACGACGCGTTCGAGGTGATCCTCGACACCTTCCATGACGAGCGCAACGGCTACATGTTCGCCACCAACGCCATGGGCGCGAAATGGGACGCGCAGATGGTGAACGAGGGACGCGACGTCAACAGCAACTGGGACGGGATCTGGACGGTTCGGACCCGCGTGACGTCCGACGGCTGGTACGCCGAGATGGCGATCCCGTTCCGCACGCTCCGGTTTGCCGACGCCGACGTGCAGACCTGGGGCATCAACTTTCTCCGGCGTGTCCGGCGCAGAAACGAAGACAGCTACTGGGCGCCGCTGCCGCGGATCTACCGCATCGTCCGCGTGTCGATGGCCGGCACGCTCGAAGGTCTGCGCGGCGTCAGGCCAGGCAACGATCTGCGGCTGAAGCCGTACGCGCTCTCGAGCGCCGCGACACTCGGAACGAATCCCACGAAAGGCGACGCGCAGGTGGGCTTCGACGCAAAATACGGCGTCACGAGCAGCCTCACCTGGGACTTCACGGTCAACACCGACTTCTCGCAGATCGAAGCTGACGAGCAGCAGGTCAACCTGACCCGGTTCAGCCTCCTCTTTCCGGAAAAGCACGATTTCTTCCTCGAGAACTCCGGCGTGTTCCAGTTCGGCCCAGGCAATCAGATGGGCGGCGGGGGCGAAGGTGGCGGAGGTGGTGGGGCTGGGGGCGGGGGAGGCGGCGCCGGTCGCACCAATGTGCTCGGCGACAACATCCTGTTTTTCAGTCGGCGGGTCGGCTTGTCCGACGACGGCAACGCGATTCCCATTCTGGGGGGTACGCGCCTGACCGGACGCGCGGCCGGCTTCACAATCGGCGCGATGAACATCCAGCAGCGCAGCGTGGAGGCGGCACCGGCGACGAATTTCACCGCGGTGCGCGTGCGCCGAAACGTCCTGGCGAACTCGGACATCGGGGTGATGGTGTTGAACAAGGATCCGTCAGGCCCGGCGTACAACCGTGTCGTCGGAGCCGACGCGAACTTCCGGTTCTTCCGCAACCTGAACGTCAACGGTCTTGTCGCCAAGTCGTTCTCGCCGGAATCGGTCGTCGGGTCGTCCGGGAGCGATCTCGTCCAGCGCGGCGGCTTCTCGTATCGCGGCACCGTGGTGGACACACGCGCCGCGTACACGCTCACCGGCTCGCGGTTCAACGATGAGCTCGGCTTCATCCCGCGCACCGGCGTCGGCCGCGCCGACGCCTACGTCGGTCTGCACCTGCGGTCGCAGCGCTACCCGGCGTGGCTGCGCGAGTTCTTCCCGCACTACCAGATCGTCAACGTCACGAAGGCCGACGGCGGAGCGTTCGATTCGCGCTACGTCGACTATCACATTCCGATCACGCTGCAGAACGGCACGTTCATCGAGAGCGGGGTGAACGCCAACTCCGAGGTGCTCACCCAGGTGTTCACGATCAACTCCGGGCGCGGCGTGACGATTGCGCCGGGGCGCTACGACTTCAACGAATATTTCGTCACCATGCGGGGCGATCGGAGCGCGACGCTTTCGTTCGGCGGCCGCTATGGCGTCGGCGACTTCTACGACGGCTACAAACACTCGTACCAGATCGGGCCGACGTTGCGCGTGAGCAGCCGCCTGAACACGACGGTGACGTGGGCGCGCAACGTGATCTCCCTCCGCACCGGCGCCTACACCACGGATCTGATCAGCAGCCGCGTGAACTACAGCTTCTCGACCCGCATGTTCCTCAATGCGCTGTTGCAGTACAACACCGACGCGCAGCAGTGGACCTCGAACGTGCGCTTCAACATCATCCACCGGCCGCTCAGCGACTTTTTCCTGGTCTACAACGACCGGCGCGATCAGATGACCGGCACGCTCGTCGACCGCGCGGTGATCGCGAAGGTGACCTACCTGATGGCCTTCTGACGTCAGGCGGTGGCGGCCTGCGAAGTTTGCGGCGAGCGGCGGGATCGGTTCCGCCATTTCGTCACCGCCGCGTCGCGCCAGCCGATCGCGCGATACATCAGCACGCTGAACAGCACGAACCCGATCGCCGTGCCCCACAACGGCAGCCGATGGCGCCATCCCCAGCTGGCGTAGCCATACACGAGCTCGACGTGGATCCAGTAGATGAAGAGCGAGTTGCGGCCCATTGCGGCGAGCGGATCAACCGCAAGGCTGAAGCCTTGCGCCACAACCCCATTGAAGCCTGGCGCCACAACCTCATTGAAGCCTGGTGCCACAACCTCATTGAAGCCTGACGCCACGCCCATAGAAGTGGCGCGGGACTTGAGTCCTGCGCCTTGCGTGGCGCGACGCTTTAGCGCTGCGTAGACCACCTCGACCCCGTAGATCGCCGTCAACGCGATCATCATGATCCCGACGCGGATCGCGAACCAGGTCGGTGAG
>JANYHS010000280.1 GCA_025358945.1 Acidobacteriota bacterium | reverse complement strand
CACCGACCTGAAACGGCCAGCGTTCGAGCCGTCATGGCGGTCTTCATCGAAGGCACTGCTCCGGACGATCATGGGCCACTCGATCGCGGCGGCGACGCGAGCCACGATGACGTCCGGAGTGGCCACCCATTCAGCCTGCTTGAAACACTGCTGGGGAAGAACGCGCGCTGTCGTGACCAGCGGCATCAACCGAGCTAGCGTCTCCGACTTCGTACCGAATGAAACAGGCAATGGATTTCGAGCTATTTCGCGACTCGCGCGAGCCATACGCGCGTCGAATACGGCACATCGAGGCTGCCGGCGCATTCTTGCTGAAGCAGATTCTCGATATCTGCAACCACGCCCGGGAATCGCTCACCGGCTTGTCGCTGGAGAGTCCCATGTGAGCGCCACGCATCCACACAATCCGCGACGGTCTGGCGATGCGTTTGCTTGCCTTCGACTCGATGGACATCCTTGAAGAGCCCGCTGGCGTCGATGACGGCGACCTGATCCTCACGGCGACTGCCATAGTCGAACGTTGGCACATGACGTCGAATGATCTGTTCGATCGCCATCTGGAGCGGGTCGTCGATGTCACGGTGATTCCACATGCACGCGAACCATCCTCCCGACCGAAGGATTCTCGCCGTTTCCTTCAGCGCGGCGGATCGGTTGGTGACATTGAAGGACGACCCGAAGGTGACGAGATCGAAGGCTTCCGCCGATTGGCGCGTGTCTTCCCCTGTTCCCTCCACCCACGTAACGGCCAGGCCCTGTGTCCTGGTGCGGCCATGGGCACGCATCGCGTCGTTGGGTTCGATGGCCGTTACTGCCAGGCCGCGTCGCAGCAATTCGAGAGTCAGGTGGGCAGTGCCTGCTCCGACGTCACAGACTGGTGAACCGGCCTGAATGCCCGCCACATCGAGCACGCGATCGATCGCACTGGTGGCGTAGCCCGGGCGTTTGAGGAACATGTCGGCGAGTTCCGTGTAGTCCCAATCAGTTTTCATTCGATAGAGTCTCCGACCGAGCCGATCGACGACGGTCGTGTCTGTCAAGTGGTGGAAAAGTCTGAGCGCGTCATCATCCAGCCTCTGATTCGCCATCTCGTTCACGCCGCCTGTGTCACGCGCTCCATCTCGTGCCACCCGTCGATCTTCCGCATCTTCACCTGACCGCTGCGCAGCAAGCCGAAGAGCAGCAAGAGGACGGCATCCTGGCTCGGCAGACTGGCCTGGGTCTTCGTACGGCGCCGGAATTCTCCGTTGATCCGCTCGAGCGCATTCGTGGTGCGCAGCGCCTTCCACTGTGTCTTCGGAAAGCTCAGAAAGGCGAAGAGGTCATCGCCGGCTTCCTGAAGGCACTCGACGACCGCGGGACAGCGCAGCCGCCACTTCTTCGTGAAGCGGACCCGCGCCTGATCGACAAGCGCTCGGGTCTCGGCGTAGATCATTCGCCGGTAGTCCTCCGCGAGTTCCTCGCGCAGGCGCACGGGCGCCTTCGCCTCGAGATTCCGCAGCTTGTGCGCCGTGCAGCGCTGAATCGCCAGGCAGGGCCACTGCTCGCGCAGCGCCGCCGCTAACCCCGCGCTCCCGTCGATCATCGCGAGCCGCGGGGTACCGATGTGGCGATCGACGAGGCTGCGAATCACATCGCGCCAGGCGGCGGTACTTTCATCACCGGCGAGGCGCATATCCAGCACCACGCGCTCGCCATCGCCGCGCACGCCCAGCGTGACGAGGACCGGCACACGCTCCCGCCGCTGGCCAATGCGGACCTTCGGATACCAGCCGTCCAGGATCAGGTACTGAATCTGGTCGTCGGCGAGATCGCGGCCGCGCCACGTCTCGAAATCTCCAGCGAGCCGACCCACCAACCGCGACACCGCGTCCTTCGACAACGGCCCGCCACGCAGCAGGGGCGCCAGCGCGCCTTTGATGCGCCGCGTATTGGTCCCGCTCAGATACACGCCCAGGATCGCTTCATCGACCCGTTCACTACGGCGTTGATAGCGCGGCACCAGCGCACTCCGCCATTCGACCGTGCCACCCTCGGGCGTCATCACGCGGGCGCGCGGCATCGCGAACGTCGTCGGGCCGAGACTCGTCGTCAGCGTCCGCTCCCGTGTCCCATGTCGGTAGCCGTGGCGCTCCGCGCCGACCCGCGCCGAGGGCGCCGCGCCTAACGCCGCCTCGATTTCTTCCTCGACAATCGCATCGATCCACGCCCGCGCCCGCACCCGAAACGCCACTTCCAAACTGGTCGCCGCCGGATTCTCTTCAGTGCCCGTGGGCTTCCTGCTATCCTTCGCCATCGCGTCATCCTCCGGCATCCGCCTGCGAAGCGGACGCAGCTGCTGGTGAACAACTGCGCCGGATGATGACGCGCTTTTTACTTTTCCACCAGACTCAAGACACTACCGTGGCCGGCGACGGTCAGACGGTCCAGTAACTCACCGTCGCGAGCGGCGCGCCGCAGCCGTGCGGTGACCGCCGAGTTCACGCTCGCAGGAGTGGGCCAGGGCTTCGCGCGGCCGGCCGGCGTCCGCGATCCTCCCGTCCAGCCATACTGGCAGTAGGCGCAGTTCATGTTGCAGACCTTCAGGCCCATCGGCAGAACGTTGACGCCGAGCGACCGGCCGAGCCGGCGTGATCGCACGGGCCCGTACACGATGTGCTGCTGGAGCGGAATGGCCATAACGAACACCTTGCAAGTCTCTGTCCCGGCATGTTTGTTGCCCCTGATCAGGTGAATCCGAACAGAGTGCCGGATTCGCGTCTACATCAAGGAGGGTCAGATGCGATCACGAATCATCGTCGGCTCATTGCTGCTCTTCGGCGTCTTTGCGTCGGGAACGATCGCGACCAGCGGTCAGGGCGTGGCGCCGGTCCGGCAGTGGGCGCTTACGAACTTCATTGATCCCGTGCTGGTTACCGATCAGATTCTGATGGGCCGGTACCTGATCGTCCACGACGATGCCAGAATGGAGCGCGGCGAGCCGTGCACGTCGTTCTACCGGTTCGATACTGCCAAGGGGCCGCAGGAAGAAGTCGTGTCCTTCCACTGCACGCCGGCCAACCGGAAGCTCGCCGACAAACTCACCTTCACGCAGACCCAGCCGGTCCCGAGCCTCGGCATCGCGCGGGTCACGGAATACCAGTTTGCCGGCGACTGCGAGGCGCACGGCATACCGACCAAGCCATAGCAGAAGGGCCAACGTGTATGCTTCAAACACCTTCAACGGAGGAGTGACATGTTCAGAGTGATTGCCGGATTGACGTTGTGTGTGGGGTTGGCCGCGACCGCGGTCGCGCAGGATGCGAAAGTCGCGAGGGGCGAGAAGCTCTTCGTCGAGCAGAAGTGCACCTTGTGCCATGCGGTCGCCGACAAGGGCAACAAGAAGGGGCCGCTCGATGGCGTGGCCACCAAGCTCAAGCCAGAAGAGATCCGCGAGTGGCTCACGGACGCCAAGGGTATGACGGCGAAGATGAAGGCGACGAGAAAGCCGGAGATGAAGGCCTACACGCTGCCGAAAGAGGATGTGGAATCGCTCGCTGCATACCTGATGACGCTCAAGAAGTAAGAAGTCTGAAGTTCTGAAATGGTTACGCGCATACTGTTCCGTGTCCTGCTGACGACTGCCTGCCTCCTTCTCGGGCAGTCGGGCGTGGCGGGCGCGGGGCAGTCTGCGCCAAAACCGCCAGCCAACGACGATTGCCTCGCCTGCCACGGCGATCCGGATGCGAAGCGAGCCAACGGGACGCACGTCGCGGTGGACGCATCCGTGTTTGGAGCCTCCAGACACGGAGCTCTGGCGTGCGTCGATTGTCACGCCGATCTCGCGACGCTTGCCGAATTTCCTCACGCCGACCCCCTGAAAAAAGTCAACTGCGCCAGCTGTCACGATGACGTGGGGGCGACCTATCACGACAGCATTCACGCGAAGGCGCGCGAAAAATCAGGCCTCAACGTCGCACCCGTCTGCGCCGATTGCCACGGCCGCCACGATATCCGCGGCAAGGCGGACCCGAAGAGCCGCGTTGCCCACGCGCAGGTGCCGGTGACCTGCGGGGTGTGCCATGACGGCATCAAGCTGCGCTACGACGCGGGCGTGCACGCCGCAGCCTTGAGGCAGGGGAATGCCCGAGCACCCGTCTGCGCTGACTGCCACACGGCGCACGCGATCCAGCGAGCCGACAGCGACGCGTCGCGCCTTCGCGCGACGGCCGAATGCGGCTCGTGCCATACGTCGGTCGTCGAGTCGTTCACCCGCACGTTTCACGGCAAGGTGACACAACTCGGCTCCGCTCGTGTGGCCGCGTGCGCCGACTGTCACGGCGCGCACGACATTCTGCCGGCGTCAAATCCCGCGTCCTCAATATCGCCGAGGAACCTGCAGACCACGTGCGGTCGCTGTCACACGGGCGCCAACGCGCGCTTCGTGCAGTACGACCCGCACCCCAACCCGCGCGACTATCAGCGGAGCAAGGTGCTCTGGTGGGCCAACCGTTTCTACTGGGTTCTGATCCCGGGATGCTTCGCGTTTTTCGGACTCCACAGCGTGCTGTGGGCGTGGCGGTCGCGCAGGGACGCGCGCGCGCACCGGGACGGGATCAGATGATGGACGCCGTCCACATCCGCCGCTTCGATCGGCCGACGCGCCTGCTGCACATCGTGGTGATGTCGACGTTCCTTGGCCTGTCCGCGACCGGACTGCCACTGTTGTTCAGCGACGCACCGTGGAGTCGCATGCTGGCGGCGCTCTTTGGCGGCTTCCACGGGGCCGGCCTTGTGCATCGGTTCTTCGGGGCGACGCTGCTGCTCGCCATCGTCTGGCATATCGGCAATGTGTTCTGGCGCGCGTTCGTGCGCGGCGAACGGGGTCTGTTCTGGGGGCCGACGTCGATGGTGCCTCAGCCGCGCGACGCCGTGCAACTCGGGCAGCACATCACGTGGTTCGTCGGCGCCGGCCCGCGCCCGCGCTTCGAGCACTTCGCGTATTGGGAAAAGTTCGACTACTGGGCCGTGCTCTGGGGCACGGCGCTGATGGGCGCCGCGGGTCTGGTCCTGTGGTTCCCGGTCGCCGCCGCGGACGTGCTCCCCGGGTGGATGTTCAACGTCGCGCTGTTCGTCCACGGCGCCGAGGCGACGCTCGCCATTGGGTTCATTTTCGTGATCCACTTCTTCAACGGCCACCTGCGCCCGGGCAAGTTTCCGATGGATCTGGTCATGTTCACCGGCTCGGTCCCCGAAGACGAGTTCCGGGAAGAGCGGGCAGGCGAGTACTCGCGGCTGGTCGCGACCGGCGGCCTGGCCGCGGTGACCGCCCCCGCGCCATCCGCCGCACTGTCTTATCGGGGACACCTCATCGGCACTGCCGGCCTTACAATCGGCCTCGTGCTTGTCGCCTTCATCCTCTACGCCGTGCTTCGTTAATCAGGAGACCAACGCGTGTCAACGACAGACGAAGCGATCAAGACTGTGCGCCTGATTCGCAGTCCCGTGTCGATTGTCGGCATGGTGCTGACGACGATCAGCGCGGTCGTATTTCTGGTGGTGTTCTTCGCCGACCTGTTCGGGATGCACAGCAACCCGTACATCGGCATCGTCTTTTTTCTGATCCTTCCCGGCGTGTTCCTGTTCGGTCTCGCCCTGATTCCTCTCGGCGCCTGGATCGAGCGCCGGCGCCGCGCCGCCGGCAGGAGGGCGTCCGAGTGGCCGCGGATCGATCTGAACAACCCGGACCACCGCCGCGTCGCGGTTTCGATTTTCGCGCTCACGATGGTCAACATCGTCATCGTGTCGCTGGCGGCGTACCGCGGCGTCGAGTACATGGACTCGACGCAGTTCTGCGGGCAGGCCTGCCATAGCGTGATGAAACCCGAGGCCACCGCTCACGCCGACGGCCCGCATGCGCGTGTCACCTGCGTCGAGTGCCACATTGGCGCCGGCGCGACGTGGTTTGCGAAGTCGAAGCTGTCGGGCACCCGCCAGCTTCTCGCCGTCAGCTTCCACACCTACTCGCGGCCGATTCCGTCGCCCGTCCAGAACCTGCGGCCCGCCCGGGACACCTGCGAGCAGTGCCATTGGCCCGCGAAATTTCACGGCGACAAGATTCAACGCATCGCCGAGTACGGCGACGATGAGAAGAACACCGAGTCGGTGACGACGCTGCAGATGCACGTCGGCGGCGGTGTCGAGCGGGCGGGAGCGGCGCAGGGGATTCACTGGCATGCCGACGCGGCCAACCAAGTCGAGTACATCTCGACCGACGACAAGCGTCAGGTGATCCCGTACGTGCGGGTAAAGGATCGCACCGGCGCCGTGCGCGAGTACGTCGCCGACGGCGTGACGCCGGATCATCTGGCGAAAGGCGAGCGACGACGCATGGACTGCATGGACTGCCATAACCGCCCGAGTCATCAGATGGCGGCGTCGGCGGAGCGCGCGGTCAACGCCGCGATGGCGCGTGCCGACATTCCGTCAACCCTGCCGTTTGTCCATCGCGAGGCGGTGAAAGTCCTGAAGGTGAGCTATCCCACCGAGGACGCCGCGACAGAAGCGATTGCCAAAGGCCTGCGCGAGTTCTATCGCGGCTCGTATCAGCCGATCTACATGTCGCGGCGCCAGGATGTCGAAAAGGCCGTGACGGGGGCGCAGCAGGTGTTCAAGCGCAACGTCTTCCCGGAAATGAACGTGCAGTTCGGCACCTATCCCAACAACGTCGGCCACATGGATTTCCCTGGCTGCTTCCGCTGTCATGACGACAACCACAAGGCGAAGGATGGCCGGAAGATCAGCCAGGACTGCGATACCTGTCACAAGATCGAGTAGTCGTTGGTCGTCGACCATTGGTCGGGGATTTTTCGGCAGCGAGCGGGGAAGTCCCCGTTTCTGCGTACGCGTGTGCCGTTTGGAACACCAGGTTTTCAGGACACCGTGCGAGGATCCCCGGGCACTAGCCTTGCAGTTGGACTGACATCTGGCGACTTTCGCCGGGAATTCGACGGCCCTTCGGGAGCTTGAAGATTATGAGACTACGCAGTGACGGTTTCCCGGCAAGAACGCTGGTAACCGTGCTCGCAATCACCTGGGCGATGGCCATCGGTCTGGCCGCCGCCGGAGGGCGGACACCGAGCGCGCCAGCAAAGGCGACAACGGACAGGGCGGCGACGGCCAGGAGCGCGCCGAGATCTGCCCCTCTACCGCAGGCATCTGCGGCCGACTACGTGGGGCAAGAAACCTGTCTGACCTGCCACGATGAGAAGGGGTACAAAGGCACGAAGCACGCGCTGGTGTCGAATCCCAAGTCGCCGGCCGCGACGCACGGTTGCGAGAGTTGCCACGGTGCCGGGAAGGCGCACGTGGACGGCGGCGGCGATAAGACGAAAATCGTTAACCTGAAGAACGTGTCGCCGCAGCGCGCCAGCGAAGCCTGCGCGACCTGCCACGATCGGACCAGCCACGCCCTGTGGGCGGGCAGCCAGCACGATCAGCGCGGCGTGTCGTGCCTGACGTGCCACAGCGTGCACTCGCCGGTCGGCCCGAAGCAGATGAAGGCGAAGACCGAGCCCGAGCTTTGTGCGACGTGCCACCGGAACATCGTCAACAAGCTGAATCGGTTCAACCACATGCCGGTCCGCGAAGGGAAGATGGCGTGCTCGTCGTGCCACAACCCGCACGGCTCGACCAACGTCAAGCTGCTCAAGACGGGGACGACCGTGGACGAGGCCTGCGCGAGTTGTCATGCCGAGAAACGCGGCCCGTATCTGTGGGAGCACGCGCCGGTCGCCAACGCGTGCGTGACCTGTCACGACCCGCACGGGTCGAACAACGAGCGGATGCTGGCCGCGAAAGAACCGTTCCTCTGCCAGCGCTGCCACGTGACGTCGCGCCATCCGCCAACCGTGTATGACGGCTTCGTTCTGGGCAACTCGACCAGCGCGAACAAAATCTTCGGGCGGTCGTGCACGGTCTGCCATCAGCAGATTCACGGCTCGAATCACCCGTCGGGTAGCAAGTTCCTACGGTAGGCGAGGAGACTGCAATGCGCATCAGACTGACGATAGCAACAGGGGCGCTGCTGCTGGCCTCCGTGAATCTTGCGGGGGCTCAGCAGACGACGTCCACTCCGAAGCCGGCGGCCGACGAGACCGTCACGGGTTCCGTTGACGTGGGCGTCCGGTCCACGTCGACGACCGGCGACGCGGCCAGATATGAACGGTACCGCGATCTGCGGTCCGGGATGGCCTCGCGGATCGACTTCGGCAAGACGACCGACCGGTCCATGTGGAATGTCAACGCCGAGAACATCGGCTACAACGATCAGCGGTATGGCGTGAACTACGCCGGTGGCAAGGCGAAGATCACCGGCATGTGGGACTCGATTCCGCTGAACTACAGCTATCTGACGTCGACACCGTGGGTGGAAGGCTCCACTGGCGTCTTCTCGCTCAGCCCGGCTGCGCGAACGGCCGTACAGGCCAAGACCCCCGGCATCGTCGGCGTTCCGCAGAACGTGGCGAACCTCGCGACGCCGTCGATCTACCGGGGGCTGGCCACGCCGTTCGATCTGACATCGCAGCGCGACACGGCGTCCGCGGGTCTGCTGTACAACATCTCAACGGATGTCGGCCTCAACCTGACCTTCAGTTCCGCGAAGAAGACCGGGCACCAACCCTACGGGATGTCGTTCAGCTTCAACAACGCCAACGAGCTGGCGGTGCCACTCGACAACCGGACCAACGACGTCTCGACCGGCCTCGAGTACGTCAATTCGAAGGGGATGATCCGCGTCGGGTGGGAAGCGTCGTGGTTCAACAACAACATCAAGCAGCTCATCTGGGACAACCCGCTGCGCGCGACCGACACGACGCCGTACGACGCCAGCGGCTACGCCAACGGCAATGGCCCGGCACAGGGCCGGATGGCGGCGCCGCCGAGCAACATGATGAACGTCGTGAGCACGACGGGCCTCTACAAGCTGCCGTCGCACACGACGATCAGCGGCACGGTGTCGTTCAACGCGATGAGCCAGAACGATGCGCTGCTGCCGTGGACGACCAACGCGGCGGTCGCCAACCCGACGGTGTACAAGACGTTCCCCGGACTGGCCGCGCTCCCGCGCGCCACGGCCGAGGCCAGCGTGCATGGCGTGAACGCGATGTTCAACTTCACGACGCGTCCCAACAGTTTCTTCGGTCTGAACATGCGCTACCGGTTCAACGACCACAAGAACCTGACGCCGGAGTTCGACGGGACGCAGTACGTCCGCTTCGACGCCGTGCCGGAAAACACCGGCAACTCGACGGAGCAGTTCAACATCCTCGAGAACACGATGGATCTGAACGCGACGTTCAACATCGCGAAGTACACGTCCCTGAAGCTCGGCTACATCTTCGATGACTTCAACCGGACCGGCCGCGCCTTCAGCGACATGCGGGACTACACGCTGCGCGCGTCGCTCGACACGGTGGGGAACCAGTACGTGATGCTGCGGTTCACCTACGACCACACGAACCGCATCGGATCGGGCTTCTCGGAAGCGGCCATCGAAGACGGCGGCGCCCAGCCTGGACTGCGCTTCTACGACGAAGCGGATCGCGATCGCAACAAGGGCACGCTGCTGTTTGTCGTCACGCCAGGCAACATCTTCGACTTCACGTTCTCGGTGGCGTCGGCCAAGGATGTCTACAACGGTCCCGGACACGACTTCGGGCTGCTGAACAATACGAACACGTCTTACAACGCCGGCATGAACGTGAGCCCGGCCCAGACGGTGGGCTTCGGCGCCAACTACGGCTACGAGAAGTTCAACTCGCTTCAGAATTCTGCCAACGCGAATCCTCCGGGCACCGACTACGGCAGCTGGACGGACCCGAACCGCGTGTGGACGCTGACCAACGATGAGAAGGTGAACAACTTCGATCTGTATCTGGATCTCAAGAAGGCGATCGAGCACACGGACATCCGCTTCAGCTACGACTATAGTGATTCGGACAACGCCTTCATCCACGGCGGCCCGCGCATCACGGAGCTGACCAACAACGTCGCGCTGACGCCCGGTGACACGAAGCCGTGCGCGGCGGGCGTGACGTCGTGCTTCATCCCGCTGCCCAACGTCACCAACAAATGGCAGCGCGCGGCGGTCGACCTGAAGTACTTCTTCACGACGAAGGTCGGCCTCGGTTTCGGCTATTGGTACGAGAAGTTCGACGTCTCCGACTTCGCGACGGTTGACCTTCCGGGGCAGCCCGGGAAGCCGCGGATCGACTACCTCGGCGAGATCAGCACCGGCTACGGGAACCGCCCGTACAAGGGCAACACCGCGTTCCTGCGGCTCCTTTATCATTTCTGACGCGCGGCACGTCATGCGGTGAGGGTCTTTCCTCACCGCAGCGCCTGGCGAGCGGCCACCCTCCGCACCGTTTGCCGGGCGCGCGTCGTTTCGGGGGAATTCCCCCGGCTCTCCGCGTTTTTCCCCCGCCTGCGCTTCCGGTAAACCGTCACGCCTCGCCAAGACCTCAATGAATCCGTTCAAAACGGGTCGGCATTGCCCTTGCCCTCTCTTCCTACTGAGATGTCCTGTCATGTGGTCCGCGAACACGCCGGCGCCGGCCCAGCCGTGCTCACACTTCGCTCGCGACCGCTGCGCGTCGCCCTCGTCGGCCAGCCCAACGTCGGCAAGAGCGTCGTCTTCGGACGTCTGACCGGCCGCTACGTCACCGTCTCCAATTATCCGGGCACGACGGTTGCGATCACCAGGGGACGCGCGCTGGTCGGCGCGCAAGTGTGCGACATCATCGACACGCCTGGCGTCAACGCACTGGAGGGCGACGTCAGCGAGGACGAGCGCATCACGCGCGACGTGCTGACCTCAGACGGGGCCGACCTGATCGTGCAGGTGGCCGACGCGCGCAACTTGCGCCGGGCGCTGATGCTGACGGCGCAGATCGCCGCGTTCGGAAAACCCATGGTGCTCGCCCTGAACATGGTGGACGAGGCCTGGGCGCGCGGCATTTCCATTGACGCCGCCGACTTGTCGGCCGTGCTCGGGATCCCGGTCGTGGAAACAGTGGCGATTGACGGCCAGGGCTTTTCGGATCTGCGCGAAGCGCTGGCCCGCGCGGCGGTCGCGGGCGCACCAGTGGGGCGCACGTCAATCGATCGCGCGGCCTGGGCGAACGACCTGACCGGGCGCGTTCGCCGCCAAAGCACACTGTCGCTGTCCCGCATACCCGACTTGATCGCCAGGGCGACGCGGCAGCCGCTGACCGGTCTCCCGATTCTCGCCGTCGTGCTCTACGCGTTGTACTTGTTTGTCGGTGTGTTTGGCGCGCAGACGCTGGTGAGGCTCCTCGAGGACGGCGTATTCGGCCGCGGGATCAACCCGGCGTCGATCTGGCTGGTCGATCGGTTCATGCCCGTCCCGTTCGTGCACGATTTCCTGGTCGGCCAGTACGGCCTGATCACGATGGGCCTCACCTATGCCATCGCCATCGTTCTGCCGGTGGTCACCACGTTCTTTCTGATGTTCGGATTTCTCGAGGACAGCGGCTACATTCCGCGGCTCGCGATTTTCTGCGATCGCATCTTTCGCGTGATGGGACTCAACGGCAAAGCCGTGCTGCCGATGGTGCTCGGCCTCGGCTGCGACACGATGGCGACGATGACGACGCGGATCCTGGGCACACCGAAGGAGCGCCTCATCGCCATCCTGCTGCTCGCACTGGGCATTCCATGCTCGGCGCAGCTCGCCACGATCCTGGGCATCCTCGGCGGCGTCTCGCTCGCCGCCCTGATGACGCTGTTCGTGGTGGTGCTCGGCCAGATGTTTCTCGTCGGGTGGCTGGCCGCGCGCGTGCTGAAGGGCGATCGCTCGGAGTTCATCATGGAACTCCCGCCGATTCGTTGGCCTCGGCTCGGCAACCTCCTGACCAAGACGCGGCTGCGCGTGTGGTGGTACCTCGGTGAGGCCGTGCCGCTGTTTCTCGCCGGCACCGTCCTGCTGTTTGTGCTCGATCGCCTGGGCGCGCTCATCTGGATCTCGCGCGTCGCCGAACCGGTCGTCACAGGGCTGCTGGGGCTGCCGGCTGCGACCGCGCAGATTCTGGTGATGGGTTTCCTGCGGCGCGACTACGGCGCCGCCGGGCTGTTCCAGCTGGCGCACAGCGGGCAGTTGACCGGCGTCCAGGCGGTGGTCGCGCTGACGGTGATGACGCTGTTTGTACCGTGCGTGGCGAACTTTCTGATCATGGTGCGCGAGCGCGGCCTGCGCGTGGGGCTCGCGATTGTCGGCGTCATCACGCCGGTGGCGCTTTTGACCGGAGCCGGGTTGAACTATGTCCTGCACGCTCTTGACGTTCACTTCTAAGGCGGTGCCGCTGTCGTCGCTCGCCGTCGGCCAGCACGGCCTGGTGTCGAGCGTCTCGGGCGCGCCGACCGGCCGGAGCGACCGTCTCGTCTCTCTCGGCATCACGCCCGGCGCCGTCGTGACAATGCTGCAGCGGTTCCCTGGCGTGGTGTTTTTCTGCGACCAAACAGAGCTGGCGGTCGAGCGCGCGGTCGCCGACGCCATTCTCGTCCGTCCCATGGAGGATGTCCGATGACCCCGTCCTTGCGCCTCGTGTTCTGGGAATCGACGAAGGCCTGCAACCTGAGCTGCAAGCATTGTCGCGCCGTCCCGCAGAAACAATTGGGACCGACCGAGTTGAGGACGGCGGAAGCCTTCAACCTCATCGATCAGATCGCCGAGGTGGCCAAGCCCGTGTTCGTCCTCTCGGGCGGCGAGCCGTTGTTCCGTCCCGACCTTTTTGACATCGGGACCTACGGCGTCGAGTCGGGATTCCGCATGGCGCTGGCGACCAACGGGACGCTGGTGACCGAACGCGTGGCAGCGCACATCGCCGACACCGGCTTCTCGCGGGTGGCGATCAGCCTTGACGGCGCCGTGCCGGCCACCCACGACAGGTTTCGTGGCCTGCCGGGATCGCACGCGTTGGCCCTGCGGGGATTGCGCAACCTGCGCGAAGAAGGCGTCTCGGTGCAGATCAACTCGACGATCGCACAGCACAACGTGACCGAGTTGCCCGCGCTGCTCGATCTCGCGCTCGAGATCGGCGCCGACGCGCTGCACCTCTTCATGCTGGTGCCGGTCGGCTGTGGTCTGGAGATTGCCCCGAGCGAGATGCTGCCAGCCGACGAGTACGAGCGCGTCCTCCACTGGTTCGACGAGCAGTCCAAGACCTGTCCGATCGATCTGAAGGCGACCTGCGCGCCGCACTACTACCGCATCCGCGCGCAACGCCTCGAGAGCGACCGGCGTAACGGCGACATGAGCGGGACGTTTATCGCGCCGGGGACGCGCGCCAAAGCGGCGCCGTCGCTGCTCGGCGGCGGCGCGCACGGTCAGCATCTGTCCGCGATGACGCGCGGCTGCCTGGCCGGCACCGCGGTCTGCTTCATCTCGAACGAAGGCGACGTGTATCCGTGCGGCTACCTGCCGGTCAGCGCCGGCAGCACGCGGACGCAGCATTTCAAGGACATCTGGAACGACTCGTCGGTGTTCCAGCAACTCCGCAACCCGAATGCGCTCGAAGGCAAGTGCGGTGAATGCCGCTACCAGTCGCTCTGCGGCGGTTGCCGCGCCCGTGCGTATGCGGCGACCGGCAGCTTTCTCGCGGAGGAGCCGTTCTGTTCGTATCGACCCGATCTCGATGTCGCTCACGGTGAGTCGCCTGTTCCCTGTGTGTTGGAGGTGCAGTCATGATGAAAATTCTTGCGCTGTCGTTCCTGGTTCTCGGCTTTGTGGCCACCACCGCCGCGGCTCAGCCACCGGCGAAGGCGCCCGGCCATTACGACCCGGACGCGGAAGCGTCGTTTGGCGGCGTCATCACCGGCGTGCTCAGCGTCGCCGGGCCCGACGGGAGTGTCGGAGTCCATCTCAATCTCAAGACGGCGACCGGCACCATCGTGCAGGTCCAGCTCGGCCCTGCGGTGTTCATCGGGATGAACAACTTTTCGTTCTTCGCAGACGACTTGATCCTGGTGAAGGGCACCTACGTCACGCACGACGGCAGCGCTGCCGTGTGGGCGCGGATGGTGTCCAAAGGCGGCAAGACGCTCGAGCTGCGCGACGCCGACGGGGCGCCGCGGTGGCCCTTCGCGACGGCTGACGATCCCGACGGCTGCGGTGTGTCGCACGCCCCCGTGCGGTACTAGCCGCCGCGTGACGAGCGAGCCCGGCCCAGGCGGGGCGCGACGATCAGCGCCCCGCCGTACACCGCCAACGCGATGAACAGCGTCGCCGGACGCGAGCGCGGCAGATCCTCGACCAGCAGTTTCAGTCCGCCAGCGGCGAGTACGGGATACAGCAGCCACGCTGATTCCCGGAAGCGATCGGATCGTCCAGCCCACGCCAGCGCGAGCGCGGCAGCCGCCAGCACGATTGTCCGCACCGTCGCGATGACGCCGGCATCGGCCGCATGACCTGGCGCGCCTGGCAAGGCGGGTGCGATGACGTTGAGCACCCATCCGGCGGCGGACCACACCACCACGATCGTGATCAGCAGTCGCGGGATGCGGCCGATGACGGGCGTGGCTGTGGCGCGCGATATGGGGGTCGCCCAGCACGCGGTGGCGCCCAGGAGCACCAGCCGTGACGCCGCCGAGATGGACGGCCATGCGGTATCTGCAGGTCCGACCAGCGCCGCGCTCGCTGCCGTCAGCAGTCCAGACGTGCTTGCCGCCGCGATCACGTACACGGCTGCGTGGGAGTTGAGGGTGATGCGATCGGTTTGCCGCGCCAGCCACGTCGTCAGCAGACCGAGCGTGATCCACGTCAGCGCCAGGGCCGGGTCAGTCAACAGGAGTGCGGTGCTCACCAGCACGAGAATCAGGCCGAGCGACGTGTAGAAGTAAAAGTTCCGGCGCAGCACCTGCTGGCGTGCGAGAAAGGCGAATGCCACGCCATAACAGCCGGCGCCAACGGCAAGATTGATCGCCGCGAACGCCGCGACGTTGAAGCCGGTGGCCCGCGCCACGTAGACCGCGCCGCCGAATCCGAAGGCGAGCGCCGCCGCGGTCTGCACCACCTCGAACATGTTCACGTCGCGTCCGCGCAACAGTGAGCGTGCAGCGACGCTGGCAAGATGCCCGGTCAAGAGCAGCAACTGGGTGGCAATGACCAGCGCCGGCGGGTCGGGCCAGCTCCCGTTGGCGGCGCGCGCCGCCAGCGCCAGCACCATCAAGTCGGCGACGGCAGCCGCGGGCCAGCGAAGCAGCACCCAGTCCGCGCTGTATCCGATCCACAACGTGGCTACCCCGAGCGCGATCGTAAGGGCGGCAAACGGCAACACCACGCGGGTCGCGGCCACGAGTGCGAGCGGCGTCGCCAGAGCGGCCAGCACCGCGATCCACGCCAGCGGCTGCGACCCTTGCCTCAGCGCCACGGCAAGCGTCAGCGACGTGACGAGGGCCAACGCGAGGGCCGCGGCATTCGGCGTCAATAACTGGAAGCGAGTGACGGATTCCCAGATGAGCGGGAACGCGATGATCGTGGCGACCAGGCCGTGGAACGCGGCACTGGTTCTCTGATTCGCCGCGCCCGCGCGGTCGGACATCACCAGCCAGCCCAACGCGTAGACCGCGCCGAGCGCGAGCCCTTGCGGCAGCGGGACTACCGCGGCATCGGTCAACGCGCGGAGGAGATACGCCCCGCCGAGTGCCACGAACGTCCGCCCGACAAACGACAGCATGGTGACCAGATTCAGGCCAGGTAGGGCAGACAGGGCAGGTAGGTCACGTAGGTCATGTGGGTCATGTGGGTCACGTAGGTCAGGTAGGGCAGACAGGTCAGGTGGGTCAGGTAGGGCAGACAGGTCAGGTAGGGCACGTAGGTCAGGTAGGTCACGTGGGTCACGTGGGTCACGTGGGGCGAGGTGGACGGAGGCGGCGCGCTCGATCGCGGCCAGTCGCTGGTTGATCCGGCCGATCGCCTGCTCGAGGTCGCCGACGAGGGATTCGACGCGCGAGAGGCGGTCGTCCATGACGCGTCAGGGATGTGAACGGCGATCGAGTTGTCTCACCTTCAGCCCGAGTGCGACGACCAGCAGCAGGATCGCGCCGAGTGAGATCGCGAGGCCGCGGCGCCGGAACCGGAGTTCGGCGACGCCGTCCTGGCCCGCGCGATCGACGCCCGTCAGGATCGTCGTCCCCTCCGCGAGAATGGCGTTCACGGCCGGGAGGTTGGCCGCGTGCATCTCCGTGCGCGCGAGCGTCAGCCGCGAGCGAGCCTCGGTGAGCGCCAGTTCCTGATTGCTGACGTCGATTCCGGCGTTGCCGACGCGCGAGATCAACTCGCCCGACTTGCCGATCCCGAGCTTCAGTTCCTCCAGTCCACGCCGCATGCCGTCGGCCGCGACCGCGCCCTTGTCGTCCGCACCGCTGTGACAGGTGGCGCACACGGCGTGTCCGGTCGACCCCAGCATGTCGTCGGACGGTTTCAGCACGGCGTGGTTGCCGTGACACTCCACACATCCCTTGTCGAAGATTTGCGCATGGACGCTCGTCTGGAATTTCGCCGCGAAGATCGCATGGCATGTGCCGCACACATTGGCGACAGCCCCGACGCCAGGCGGCGCCGCGCCGTGGTTGCCGTGGCAGTCGTTGCACGTCGGCGCCGAGAGGTCGTTGCCTTTGGTCAGGGCGCTGTAGTGGACGCTCTTCTGGTAATCGGCGAACTGGTTTGTTGGCAGCGGCTTGCCATCCGGAAGCGAGTACTCGGCCATGTGCCGCTGGTCGGCGTGACACGTCGCGCAGGTTGCGGCGACGTTGGTGGGGAAGACCGGCGACTTCGCGTCGCTGACCAGCCGAATTCCGTGCGGGCCGTGGCAGCTGGCGCACGTGGCGACGTTGGTGTGGCCTGCGGCGAGCTGCTTGCCGTGCACGCTCGTGGCGTACTCCGCCGCCTGATCGACGCGCTGCTTCGGCGCGAAGCGGCGCATCAGCGTAGCGTCGCTGTGGCAGCGGGCGCAGGTGGCAATCTGCACCTGCCCGGCGGGCGCGCCCGTGAATCCTCGCGCGGCATCGTGCGCCCGCGCCTTGTCGCCGGCCGCCGGATCACCACCGTGACAATCGACGCACGCGAAGCCCCGCTCACGGTGCACATCAGGACCCGAGAACAGCTTCGCAGGCGTCGTCAGCTTCGCGTCGGTGAGGGTGGAGTGGCAGGCGAGGCACGTGTTGGCTGCCGGCGCGGGCTGTGCGCTCGCGTGTGACGACGCGCACAGCGCCATCGCCGAGAGAATCATGAGGACACGTCTGATAATCTGCAACATAACAGCGCCTATTTGGCGTAGTGGCCGATGATCGTGAACACGACCAGGTAGACGAGACCGAGCGCCGCGAGGACCGTGAAGACAGGGCTGCGTTCTCCGCGGCTCGCGCGTCGATCGAGGAACGGCACGAGCACCAGAAACAGCGCGACGAGACCGAACGCCACGACGCCCAGGTGCTCGCCTTCGAACCCCAGCACGTGGCTCGGCACGAGCTTCAGCGTGTGGAACATCGCGAGGAAATACCACTCGGGCCGGATGCCGGGCGGAACCACCGCGAAGGGATCCGCCTTGTGGCCCAGCTCCCATGGGTAGAACGCCGCCAGGGCCGCCACCACGGCGAGCACGACATACCATGCGAGCACGTCGCGCAGGATGTAGTTCGGGAAGAACTTCATCTGCGGCAGCTTCCGGCCCGCCTTCTCTTCTTTCTCGATGCTGATCGGCACGCTCATGCCCTGTTGCTGGACCAGGAGCAGGTGCGCGGCCACCAGCGCGGTGGTGATCGCCGGCAGGATGGCTACGTGGAGCCCGTAGAACCGCGACAGCGTTGCGCCCGTCACGTCATCGCCTCCGCGCAGCACCCGCATCGTGAACGGGCCGATGATCGGGACGGCGCCTGCGATGCCGGTCCCCACCTTCGTCGCGAAGAACGACAGTTCGTTCCACGGCAGCAGGTAGCCGCTGAAGCCGAAGCCGAGCATCAGAAACAACAGGAAGATGCCGGTCAGCCACGTCAGCCCGCGCGGCTTGCGGTACGACTTCAGGAAAAACACGCTGAAGAAGTGTGCGAAGGCGAGGGCGATCAGGAGGTTCGCCGACCAGCTATGGATGTTGCGAATCAGCCAGCCGAACTTGACCTGCGTGACGATGAACTGGACGCTTTCGTAGGCTTCGGTGGAACTGGGACGGTAGTACAACAGCAGGAGAATGCCCGTGAACACCTGCACCCCGAACAGGAACATCGTCATCCCGCCGAGGTAGTACCAGACCTCCGCCGTGTGAATCGGCACGCCTTTTTCGGCGACGAAGTGCTTGATGCTGCTCAGGTCGAGCCGCTCGTCCAACCAGTCGACCAGGGTGTGCATCATCACGAGTCTGCTCCCGTCACGCGCGCGACACGACGATCTCTTCGTCGCCAGGCTCGCCGCGCAGGTTCACGACGAACTTTTCGAGCGGCCGCGGGGGCGGGCCCGACACGACGTTGCCGCCCAGGTCGTACGTCCCGTTGTGGCAGGCGCACCAGAGCTGGGACGTGTCGGGCTTGTATTGCACCGTGCAGTCGAGGTGCGTGCAGACGGCGCTGAACGCGCGCACGTCGCCGTCGGCGGTGCGGACCACGATGCCTGGCCGGCTGCCGAATTTGAAAATCCGCCCGCTGTTGGGTTTCAACGCCGAGGCCTTGCCCGCGCCGGCGCTCGCCGTCGCAGGTTCGCCGCTGGCCGGCGGAATCAGGAACTGCGAGACGGGATAG
>JANYHS010000263.1 GCA_025358945.1 Acidobacteriota bacterium | reverse complement strand
CCGCCGCGGCGCTGCAAGCGCTGGAGCATGGCTGGACCGGCGTGCACGCCGGCCTCTCGTCCGCTCGCCGCGACGCATTCGGCGCCAAGTGGCGATTCAATCGCGCGTTGCGCGCGCTGGTCAGCTCGCCGCGGGCCGTTGATGCTGCAGCCCTCGGCGCTCGTCTGGCTCCGGGCGTCCTTCATGCCGTGATCGCCCGTGCCGGCGACTGCCCGACAGCCCGGCCTTAAGAATGTCTCGATTCGGGCCAACTCTTCCGCTACTATTTCGAGGCGTTTCCCCTCAAGACATCCGAGGTGCAGTTTGCGGAAGATCACTCGCGTATCGCTTATGTGTCTGGCGGTTCTCGTTGCCGCGGCTTCGGCGTGGGCTGACCTCTCGCCACGCTGGACCGATGATCAGCTGGCACAGTTCTCGACCGCGATCCTTTCGGGCCGCGTTGTTGACATCACGACGGGCCGCGATCCGAACACCAACGCGATCTACACGTACGTGACACTTGCCGTCGATGACGTGATCAAGGGAGCAATCGCCGAGCGTGAGGTCACGCTGAAGCAACTTGGTGGCCAAATTGGTGACGAGGGCCTCGGAGTATCCGATCAGGCCGCGTTCGGACAAGGCGAAGACGTCCTCGTGTTCCTCGAGACGCGTCCCCGCGACGGCACGCTGTACACGTCCGCGCTCTGGCAGGGCAAGTGGATGCTTCAGAACGACGCAACAACCGGTGAGCGGATCGCCGTGCGCAACGAGCCGTTCAGTGGCGCCCGTGGCATCCTCGTTGGGGCGTCCGAACGCCGCACACTGAATACGTTCACGTCGCGTCTCCGAGCACAACTGCCGCGGACCGTCACTCCGGACTTCGTCGCTCGGCCATCGGAGGCCGAAATGAAAACGACCACGCACGCGACGGGGATCGGCGGCGGGGGTTACACCACGTTCCAGCCACCGTGGCGCTGGAACGAATTCGACACGAGTACCTCGATCCCCGTGGACATCATGACCTCCGGGCAGCCTGGACTGTCTGGCGGCGGTTCGTCCGAACTCTCGCGGGCGACTAGTGTGTGGTCCGGGGCGACCGGTCTGAAGTACACGGGGGGAAGCAACACGTCGCGTTGTTTCGGCGCTGGCACCTCGGACGGGCATATCTCCATCGTCTTCATGGATCCCTGCGGAGAAATCGGCAACACGGGCGGGACGCTCGCGATCGGAGGCGCGTCGTACACATCGTCTGGCGGAAAGACAGTCAGCGGCACCGCGTTCAATCGCGCCGTGGCCGGCTACATCGTGAACAACGACAGCACCGTGGCCCTCCCGTACCTTCAGAACAGCGGTTGCTTCGCCTCGATCGATACGCACGAACTCGGACACGTGATGGGCCTCGACCATAGCGCGGATTCGACCGCCATCATGTTTGCGTCGGTATCGTTTTCTTCCTGCTCGTCCTCGCCGATTCCGATCAGCGCGGACGACACCGCCGGCATGCGGTTCATCTATCCAGGCGCGACGACGCCGACGACGGCGCCGAGCGCGCCAACCGGTCTGACGACGTCCTCGTCCGGGTCGACGGTGTTCCTCAATTGGACGGCCGGCGCCGCCGGCGGCGCGGCGACGTCGTACACCATCGAGGCGGGTTCGGCGTCCGGTCTGTCCAACCTCGCGAATTTCGCGACGGGGAACACGGCGACCACGTTCTCGGCGGGCAGCGTCGGTAACGGCGCCTTCATCATTCGCGTCAAGGGCAGCAACTCGTCGGGGGTCAGCGCCGCGTCGAACGAGTCCACCCTCATCGTCGGTCCCGCCGGTTGCACGGCCGCACCGGGCGCACCGACAGGCTTTGCGCTGACCGGCAACAGTGGCGGCACGGTGTCCTTCGCGTGGACCGCATCCACGGGCAGCCCGACGACCTACATCGTCGAAGCCGGATCGACGGCGGGCGCCGCGAATCTCGCAAACTCTGACCTGGGCAGTAATGCGACCGCCTTCACCGCGACCAGCGTGGGGAAGGGCACCTACTTCGTCCGCATGAAGGGCAAGAACACCTGTGGCACCGGCGCCGCCTCGAACGAAGTGGTTCTCGTCGTACCGTAAGCTCTCTTGTACTTATCCCTTCTTAGTGGTACCCTCCCGGCCTTCGGTGGCAGGCTTCGTGTATTTCTGATCGACGTCTCCACGATTCGCTCGCAAATTCGAGGGTTCGCCACCCCGGCCGCACAGGAGTGTAGGAACGCTTACACACCTGTAATCGTCCCAGGACTGGCCGGAGGCGTGACGTCCACCGATAGAAGGTTTGATATGAACACTGGCCGCTCATTGTTATTGCTCAGCTCTCTGGCCGCCGTGGTGGCCATCAACGCGGCCTGTAGTGTGGAGCGCACCTCGAGCTCCCTGGCGCCGTCGAGCGTGAACGTCGCCAGGTCCACGACGTCGGCATCGAAGTCGATGATCGGCGCCTGGGTGTCGGCCAACACGCTATCGACTGCCGCGATCACCGCCCTGATGCCGCTGTCGAGTTGCGGAAACTTCCAGTGGAATATCACCAGTCAGACGGCGACAGCGGCGAACGGCACCTTCGCGGCGGTCTGTCCGTCGTATAACGTGGCCGGCACGATCGTCGCGCAGTTGGGCGGCGCCACGATCCCGCTGGTCTTCACCGGCAATGCAACACAGGGCTCCGACACCTGCGCGTTCACGATGAACGGCGTCGGCACACCGCTGAGCGCGGACACCTATCGAATCACCTACACGGGCACAAGCTGCCTCGGACCGATTCAGGGTACCGAGACGCTGCGTATCGCGTCAGCGACTCCGCCGACGACGCCGACGACGCCGACGACGCCGACCACTCCGACTGCAACGCCGACGCCGACGGCTCCGGCCGGCGCCGTCGATCAGGTCGATCTACGTCAGGCGATGGTGTACGGCGGCGGCCCCGATATCGCCAACTGGCCGATCACGACCGCGATCACCGCCATCGACATCAATTCCCGCGGCGTCGCGCTCGCCTTCAGCAAGAAGGACGGCCCCGGGCGCTGGCCCGACGTGACGCCCCCAGGCTGGGACGGCCCGATCCAATACACGCTGTGGCTCGTCGTCTACACCGGCGGCCGGTTGGTCACCGCGGGCGGCATCGAGTACTGGCACGGCCTCGAACGCAGCGGTGGTCCGCCGTCGCAGATCGCGCAGAACTGGTACTACAGCCCTGCCGTGTGGGGCCCGCTCAGCTCGCACCAGCCCGCCGTGGGCGAGCAGGTTGGCTTCTTTGTGACGGCCGGAGATCAGCGGGTCAAGGATGTCCGCGCGGTCACCGAGCGCTCGAACGTCGTCATCGTGCGTTTCCCTGGCGATGCCGGCGGCTATTTTCCGTTCTAGCGTCTCGCGCCTTGTAACCCGCCGGGTTCCGCGTTAGGATTTTTTCTCCTGATGACGATGCCCGGCGGTCGGCGCACGCTCGACCTGTTCGCCCTCACGCTGATCCTTCTCGCGGTCCTCTTCGCCCAACAGAAGCTGTCCAACGGCATCACCAGCGACGGCGCGCTGTATTTCGCGCACCTGCGCAGCATCGTGTTCGATCACGATCTCGAGATCGCCCCGGAACTCGAGGCGCTGCATCAGCCGCAGCGGCCGCATCACGTCATCCCGATCGGGCCGGCCATTGTCTGGGCTCCAGCGTATCTGGCGGTGGCTGCCGTCGATCGGATCGGCAGTGCGACGGGCGCATGGACGCGCACAGAGGGGACAGACCTTGGGCTGACCGGCGCGTACGTGCAGGCAGCAGCGCTGTCGTCCCTCTTCATGATGGCCGTCGGGTTGATCGTGCTGCACCTGCGCGTGCGGCGCGAATTCGGTCCGTCGATCGCCATCGCCACCTCTGTGTTGATCCTCGGCGCCACGACGCTCGCGTGGTACGTGATTCTCGAGCCGTCGATGACGCACGCCGTGTCGTTCGGCTGCGTGGCGATCGCACTCGTGCTGACGGAGCGGTGGCTCGTGGACACCAGGCCGACGGGGCGTCAGGGTCTGCTGCTCGGCGCCTGGTTCTCGCTGGTGATCCTCGTGCGGCCCGAGGACGGTGTCTTCCTGCTGTTCCCACTCACCGCGATGCTGTTCGCGCCGGTGTGGCGCGCGTCCGCTCTGCAAGAGCGTGTGCGCGCCGCGGGCGCCATGCTGGCGGGCGCCGCACCGCTGCTGGTGCTGCAGGGCGCCGCGCTGGCGTGGCTGCTGTCCACCAACACCTTCTCGCTGCTCGGCGGCGACGAGGCCTACCTCACGTTCTTCGACGCGCGCTTCCTCGACGTGTTGTTTTCGTCGCGCCACGGCCTGATGTCGTGGACGCCGATTGTGTGGGTGGCGCTCGCCGGCACGATCGCCTACGCGTGGCGCCGACCGCTGTGGGCGCTGCCGGCGATCGTCGCGTTCATGATCCTGGTGTGGACCAACGGCAGCGCGCACGACTGGTCCGGCGGCTGGGCGTACGGCGGACGCCGGTTCACGAGCGTGCTGGCGGCGTTCACGCCAGGTGTGGCGATGGCGCTGTACGGGATTTATCGTCGGCCACTGTTGCTCATCGCCCCGGTGGCCGTCGTCATCGTCGGCTGGAACGCGTTGTTGATGACGCAGTACCAGCGTCAACTGGTGCCGCGCGACGAGGCGGTGCGTTTCGACGCGCTGGTGCGCCAGCAGGCGGATCTGTTGGTGAAACCGCCGTTCCTCTATCCCTTTGCGTTTCCGGCCAACGTGCTGTTCGCGTGGCGCGAAGGCTTGCCCGTCGATCGCTACGACCTGCTGGGATCCGAACCGCTGCGCCGCGAGATGTACCTGCCGCTGAACGACTGGAGCGAGCGCTTCATGCTCGATGGCTGGGCCAACGGCGCGGGTGATGCGTCGGGGTCTGCGCATTTTCTCGTTGGGCCGACCGGAACGATCCTCGTGCCGCTGGATGTTCCGCCGGGCACGGCGTTCGGGATCGATCTCGAAGCGCGCGCCGCAGGCGGACCGCCGGGCGGCACGGCGTCTCTCGATATCGCGGTGAACGGACGGTCGCTTGGTTCGCTGCCGCTGGCGATCGGTGCGGAGAAGCCGTCGCGCCACAACTTTGTGGTGCCGGCCGGCGTGAGGGTCTGGCGCCGCGGGTACAATCGCGTGACGATTTCGCGGTCCCCTGAGGCGGCGCCTGCGACGACCTTCATCGTCTACGCCCTCCGTGCCGGTGCGAACACACCATGATTTCGATCGTCATTCCGGTCTTCAACAACGGTGAGCCGATGGTGCGCGAGTGCCACGCGGCGATCACTGCCGTGCTGGCGACGTTGCCGGAGCCTGCCGAAATCATCTTCGTGGATGACGGCAGCCGCGATGGCACGCTCGAGGCGTTGAAGACGATCCAGCGCGCCGATCCGCGCGTGCGGATCCTGGAACTCACCGCCAACTTCGGCCAGCACGCGGCGTTTTCCGCCGGCTTCGACGCCGTCCGCGGCGACGTCGTGGTCACGATGGACGTGGATCTGCAAGCGGATCCGGCAGACATCCCGAAGATGATCGCGCCGCTGCGTCAGGGATTCGATCTGGTCAGCGGCGTCCGCATGCACCGGCAGGATCCCGTGATGCGCCGGATGGCCTCGTTTGTCGTCACCCGGCTGGTGGCAGCGATGACCGGCGTGCGGCTGCGCGATGTCGGCTGTCCATTCAATGCGTTCACCGCCGACGTGGCCAAGAGCCTGTCGAGTTTTGGAGAACTTCGGCGGTTCCTGAAGCCGCTCGCGGTCCGCGTGGCGCGGTCGGTCACCGAAGTCGAGGTGTCGCACCGCGCGCGCGCCGCGCATCATGTGCGATCGTCGTACTCGGCCACACGCCTGCTGAGGCTGTTCATGGATTTCTTCGTGAACAGCATCTCGGACATGTTCGCGTGGGTGTTTGTCGCCGGCGCGGCGATGTTTGTGGCCGGCGTGGCGGGCACGATGGCTGTCGCGGCGCTGTGGATGGGCGGATCGCTCAGCTCCCGCGCGCTGATGATTGCGGTGGCGTTGACGATCACCGCCGGGCTCGGCGCCATGCTCGGGCTGATCGGCGACTACGCGCAGCGCATCTATCGCCAGAGCTCGGGCCGTCCCTTCTACCTGGTCCGCCGCGTGCACGAGACGCCGGATCTCGTGTCCAAGGCTCGTGTCAGTTAATCTCGTCGGCCTCGATTCGCTGCCCGCGCTCGATCCGCTGATCGAGGCGTATCCGTTCAAGCCGTACCGCAACTACCGCGTGCTCTCGCGCAAGCGTCAGGATGCGGTGATGCGCGCGGAACTGCAAGCGGCGCTGAAACAAACCGGCGGATTTGGCCTGCTGGGTGATGGCGCTGCGATCCTGGTTCGCCCGCAGCCGTGGGACAGCGCGTTCTTCGATCTCTCGATGGCGCGCCTCTACCTGCTGCACGACGGCAACGGATCCGTGGCGTCGCTGCGGCCCCTGCTCGCGTCGGCGTTCGAGGCCTGCCGCGAGCGAGGCATCCGTCATCTGTCGGTGCGTGTCGATGTGGCGGATGCGCCGGCGATTCAGGCGTTCGAGGACGCCGGCTTCCGCATGATGGACGCGCTCGCCACGTACATCTACCCGCTGAAGCGCCCCGCGCCGGAACCGATCAAGGAAATGGGTGTCCTGCGGCTCTACAAGCCGGAGGATCGCGATCAGATCCTCGAGATCACGCGCGAGGCGTATCGCGGGTTTCGCGGGCGCTATCACCTCGACCAACACCTGCCCCACGAACGCAGCGACGCGTTGTACGTCGAGTGGGCGAAGAAGGCGTGCGATGGCGAGTGGGCGGACGTCGTCCTGGTCACGGAAAACGGCGAGGGCGTCGTGCATGGCTGGGCCAGCTACAAACAGATCGAGCCGGTGTCCACGGTCGGCGAAGCGCCGATTCGCGGCGGGGGGCTCGGCGCGTGCCGTCGCGACAAGCCAGGCGCGTACGCGGGACTTCTGCGCGCGGCGACCGAACGCATCCACGGCGGCGGCGCGGTCACTGAAATGCAGACCCAGATCTTCAACTTCGCAACGATTCGGCTCTACGAGTCCGTCAACACGCAGTTCGTCCGCGCGGATTACACGCTGCACGCGTGGCTGGGGTAGAGGTCACGGAGTGATCCTGGCGCTGCTCGTGTTCGGCACGATGATCGTCGAGGCGATCCGCGCCGCGGCGAACGAGCGGGCTCAGCGCTCCCGTGGCGGGATTGAGCCGTCAGGTGACGTCTACCAGATCATGCGCGTTGCCTACCCGGGCGCGTTCCTCGCAATGTTCATCGAGGGCGCACTGCGCGCCTCCTCGCCGGGCATCGTCGCCCTTCTCGGTTTCGTCGTCTTCATCACCGCCAAGGGACTCAAGTGGTGGGCGATTCTCTCCCTCGGTCCCTTCTGGACCTTCCGCGTCATCGTCGTTCCCGGTGTTCCATTGGTGGCGAGCGGGCCGTATCGATGGCTGCGGCACCCGAACTACGTCGGCGTGATGGGGGAGCTGGTCGGCGTGGCGCTGATGACCGGCGCGTGGGTGTCCGGCGTGGCCGGAATCATCACGTTCGGCGCGCTCGTGATCCGGCGCATCGCGGTGGAAGATCGTGTGCTCCGGGAGACGACCCGGTGACGTCCTCCGGCGTCTAAACCAACATCGGCGCAGCTTATAATACGAATCGCGATGACGTCCCGGGTTTCTCACTGCCTGCTTGTCGCCGCTCTCGCGTCGCTCGTCCTCACTTCGTACGGCACGGCCCAGGCGCCTCGCAGACCGCAGGCAGACACTCCCTACCGCACGGCAACCCGCGCCCTTAACGAAGGCCGCTATGACGATGTGGACGCGATGGCGGAGAAACTGGATCTGCGCGATCCGTACTTCGCCGCGGTGAAGGCGCGCGCGGCGATCGCACGCGGCCACTATGCGCAGGCTGAAGCGCTGCTGCGGCCGGTCGCGATGCGCGTGCCTGCCAGCGAAGCCGCGTTGGAACTCGGGCTGCTGCAGCAGATGCTCGGCCGGCCGGATGCAATGGCGCTGTTGGAAAAAGTGGCGCCGCTTGCCGACACCAGCGACGATCCGATGGAAGTGGCGCGCGCGGCGCGGGCGCTGCGCGCCCTCGGCCGTTTCCACGAAGCGAACGCCGCGTATCGCGAGGCATCCGGCGCGGCCCCGAATGACGCGACGATCCAGGGCGCGTGGGGCGATCTGTTTCTCGAGAAGCACGACAACGTCGAAGCGCTGAAGTCGTATCAGATGGCGCTGCAGATCGATCCGAAATGGTCACCCGCGCTGGTCGGCTCCGCGCGCGCGCTGGCGGACGACAATCCACCGCAGGCCGCCGTCTTCGCGCAGCGCGCCCTCGATGTGAACCCATCCTCTGTTGACGCGCACCTCTTCCTCGCGGGCGAAGCCGTTGACGCCAACAAGCACGACGCCGCCCGCAAGGCGCTCGACAAGGCGCTGACGGTGAATCCGTCGAGCCTCGACGCCATCGCGATGCGCGCCGGGCTGGCCTACATCGAAGACAAACCTGACGATTTCGAGGCCGAGGCCGCCAAGGCGCTGGCCATTGCCCCGCGCTACGGCGAGGTCTACCGCGTCGCCGGCGACATGGCGGCGCGCAACTATCGATTCGACGAGGCGGTCGAGCTGACCCGTAGAGCGCTGTCGCTCGACAGCACCAACGCGCGCGCGCAGGCGGACCTCGGCTCGCACCTGCTGCGCACAGGCGACGAGGCGGCCGCGCGCGTTGCGCTCGAGGCGGCGTTCGAGTCCGATCCGTTCTACAAGCTCACCTACAACCAGCTGACGGTGATGGACAAGGTCGACACGTTCGTCACCATCCGCGAGGGCGATGTTGTGATGCGGCTGGACAAGGACGAGGCGCCGGTCCTGCGGGAATACGCGATGGCGATCGCGCAGCAGGCGCTCCGCACGCTGGCGGCGCGCTACGAATTCACGCCGCGCGGACCGATCCTCGTCGAGATCTTTCCCAAGCACGACGATTTCGCCGTGCGCACGCTGGGCCTGCCCGGGATGACGGGCGCGCTCGGCGTCTGCTTCGGCCGCGTCGTGACGATGGACTCGCCGCGCGCGCGCCCGCCGGGCGAATTCCAGTGGGAAGCGACGCTGTGGCACGAGCTGGCGCACGTCATCACGCTGCAGATGTCGAAACAGCGCGTGCCGCGCTGGCTCACCGAAGGCATCTCGGTGTACGAGGAGAAGAAGGCGCGCACGGAGTGGGGCCGCGAGATGGACGTCATGTACGCGGGCATGCTGAACCGCGGCGAGACGCTCAAACTCAAGGATCTGAACTCGGCCTTCACCAACCCGAAGACGATTTCGCTGGCCTACTTCGAAGCCTCCCTTCTGGTCGAGCACATCGTCAATGCCTACGGCGATGCGGCGCTACACAAGCTGGTCCGCGCCTACGCGCAGGGGATCGACACGGACGCCGCGCTCAAGGCCACGCTCGATACCGATTTCGATCGGATGCAGGTCGGCTTCGACCAGACGATCGACAAGATGTTCGGCCCGATGCGTCGCGCGATGGCGATGCCAGAGGGCGTCGAGGATCTGCTGAAGTTGCCGGTGGCAGCGGTGCAGACGATTGCCGACGCCAACCCACGCAGCTTCCCGATTCAGATGGCGCTCGGCACCGGCCTGCGCAAGGCCGGCAAGGTGGACGAGGCGATCCAGGCGTTCGAGCGCGCAGCCGCGCTGGTGCCGCTCGCCGGCGGTAAGGACAACGCGCACGAGCAGATCGCCGCGATGGCGCTCGAGAAGAAAGACCGCCCGCGGGCCATCACCGCGCTGACGGCGCTGGTCGCCGTGGATTTCAACAACGTCGAGGCCGCGCGGTCGCTGGCGGGCCTCCTGCAACAAACCGGCGTGGACGATGCGGTGACGCTGATGCCGGTGTATCAGCGCATTGCGGCGATCGATCCGTTCGATCCCGAAGCGCACGCGATGCTTGGACGGTACGCCATGCAGCGTAACGAGCCGGATGTATCGTCGCGCGAGTTCCGCGCAGTGATCGCGCTGGGCCCCGTGGATCGTGCGGCCGCCTACACCGATCTCGGCGAGAGTTACCTCAAGGCCGGCAAGCGCACTGAAGCCAAGAAACAGATTCTGTCGGCGCTCGAGATTGCGCCCGGGTACGAACGCGCGCAGGGGCTGCTGCTCAAGCTGGTGGAAAAGTGACGGTCGGCCGTCTCGCGCCAGTCGTCGCGCTGCTCGCGGCCTTCACGCTGATGCCCGCCTTGCAGCCGCGCGTCGATGCGCAGTTGCCGAACGCGCCTGACGACCGCTTCGCCGGCCTCCAGTGGCGCTTCGTGCGCATGAAGTATCACCACAAGTTCGAGAGCGGCCGGGTGCAACAGGACTTTTACGGCGAGCCGTGGGGCATCGATGCGCCAGCGGCCGAACAAAACCTGTCGCGTCGCGTGAAGACGGCCACCGCCATCCAGGTGGAAGACGCCATCCTGCTGACCATCGACGATCCCCGACTCTTCGAATACCCGTGGATCTACTTCGTCGAGCCGAGCAGCATGCGGCTGCAGCCCAACGAGATCACGATTCTCCGCGAGTTCTTCGCGCGCGGCGGCTTCGCGATGATGGACGATTTTCACGGGCCGGCCGAGTGGGCCGATCTCGAACAGCAGATGAAGTTGCTGTTCCCCGACCGGCAGATCACCGAAGTGCCGAAGGATCATCCAGTCTTCAGCAGTTTCTACAAGATGGACGGCTTCCCGCAGGTGCCGGGTCTCGGATCGTTTCTCGCCGGCCGGACGTGGGAGCGCGGCGGCGTGACGCAGCATCTGCGCACGATCCTCGACGACACCGGCCGGCCGATGATGTTCATCAACTTCAACACCGACATGGGCGACGGCTGGGAGTGGTCCAACGCGCAGGACTATCCGGGCTACATCAAGTACACGGCCCTGGCCTATCGGATGGGCATCAACGAAATCATCTACGCCCTCACGCATTAAGGACCCCTTCATGGATTCGTCGGTTGGCAGTGTCAGCGCTGAACAGGTCGCCGCAGGGCGCGAGCGCATTCTCACCGAGTTGCGCAAAGTCATCGTCGGGCAGGACGATGTGGTCGAGCAGGTGCTCATCGCGCTCTTCACCGGCGGGCATTGCCTGATCACCGGCGTCCCTGGCCTCGCCAAGACGCTGCTCATCAAGACGCTGGCCGACGTCCTCGATCTCGATTTCAAGCGGATCCAGTTCACGCCCGACATCATGCCGTCGGACATCACCGGCACCGAGATCCTCGACGAGGAGCAGGGGACGCGCAAGCTGCGCTTCGTGAAAGGCCCGCTGTTTGCGCAAATCATTCTGGCGGACGAGATCAACCGGACGCCGCCCAAGACGCAGGCCGCGCTGCTCGAAGCGATGCAGGAATATCACGTGACGGCGGCGGGTCGGACGTATCCGCTCGACCGGCCGTTCTTCGTGCTCGCCACGCAGAATCCGATCGAGCTCGAAGGCACCTACCCGCTGCCCGAAGCGCAACTCGATCGCTTCATGTTCAACGTCGTCATTCGCTATCTGAACGAAGACGACGAGGTGACGGTGGTGACGCAGACGACGGGGACGGATCGGCCGATGCCGCAACGCGTGCTGACCGGGCCGGACATTCTGCACTTCCAGGATCTCGCGCGGCAAGTGGTGATCGCGGAAGAGATCGCGCGTTACACTGTGCGACTGGTGGCGGCGTCGCGGCCGGGGATGCCGGGCACGCCCGAGTTCATCAACAAGTGGGTGAAGTGGGGCGCCGGGCTGCGCGGTTCCCAGGCGCTGGTGCGCGGCGGCAAGGCGCGCGCGCTGATCCATGGTCGGTATCACGTCTCGATCAAGGACATTCAGGAGCTGGCGAAACCGATCCTGCGTCATCGGATCATGACCAACTTCTACGCCGAGTCCGAGCGCATCAACTCCGACACGATCATCGATAAGCTGATCGAATCCGTGCCGCTGCCCAAGAGCGGGATGTAGCGATGCCGTGGACCGCGCACGACCGGCCATTTCTCGATCCCGCTGTCGTCTCGCGCCTCGGCACGCTCGAGCTGAAAGCGCGCACGGTGGTCGAAGGGCTGCTCTCGGGCCTGCATCGCAGCCCGTTCAAGGGGTTCAGCGTCGAGTTCGCGGAATACCGGCAGTACATTCCCGGCGACGACATCTCGACAATCGACTGGAAGGTCTACGCGCGCAGCGATCGCTACGTGATCAAGAAGTTCGAGGAGGAGACCAACCTCGACTGTCACCTGATGCTCGACGTCAGCGGGTCGATGGGCTACGGCGGACATCACGGGATGTCGAAGTTCGAGTACGGCGCCTGCCTGGCGGCGTCGCTCGGCTACCTGATGAACCGTCAGCGTGACGCGGTCGGCCTGACCGCGTTCGATGAAGAAATCGTCAGCATGTTGCCGGCGAGTTCGCGGCCGGGGCATCTGCTGGCGCTGCTGGTCACGCTCGACCGGCTGAAGACGGCGCACCGGACCAACGTGTCGAAGCCGCTGCATCAACTCGCCGACACGCTGACCAAACGCGGCATCGTCGTCCTGATTTCGGATCTGCTCGACGATCCGGACGAGATTATCCGCGGGCTGAAACACTTTCAGTTTCGCGGGATTGACGTCATCGTGTTTCATATCCTCGATCACGACGAGATCGAGTTTCCGTTCGAGCGCGCGACGCGGTTCGAGGATCTCGAGACCAGCGAAGAGATCATGGCCGTGCCCGGAGTGGTCCGCGAGCACTACCTGAAGCAGATGGGCGCGCTCATCGAGCGCTATCGCCGCGAGCTCGGATCGAGCGGCATCGACTATCAGCTCGTGGATACGAATCAGCCGCTCGAGATCGCGCTGCTGTCGTATCTCTCCACGAGGTCACGGTCTCTCTAATGCTGTCCTTCCTGTCGCCGCTGTTTCTGGCTGGCGCGCTGGCGGCGGCGGTGCCGATCGTGCTGCATCTTCTAAAGCGCGAGCCGGAAGCGCGCGTGAAATTCGCGCCGGTGAAGTTGATCAAGACGGCGCCCGTGGAATACACCGACCGGCGGCACCTGCGCGAACTGCTGTTGCTGGCGTTGCGGGTGGCGGCGCTTACGCTGCTGGCGCTGGCGTTCGCGCGTCCGTTCCTGGCGACCGGCGCGGCGGTCGCGTCCACAGGCGTCACCGTTGTGGCGCTCGACACGTCGTACAGCCTTTCGGCGCCGGGACGATTCGAGCGGGCGAAGCAGTTGGCGAAGGACGCGATCGCGAAGGCGCCGCGAGGCGATCTGGTT
Source organism: Acidobacteriota bacterium (assembly GCA_025358945.1). GTDB lineage: Bacteria > Acidobacteriota > Vicinamibacteria > Vicinamibacterales > CAVVIG01 > CAVQFC01. Next base: position 86 of record JANYHS010000263.1, on the reverse strand, counting down.
GGCGTGGTGACGTTCGCCGACGAGGCGCTGATCGTGACGAGACCTGGTTCGGATCGCACGCTCGCGCTCGATGCGATCGAGCAGGC
>JANYHS010000211.1 GCA_025358945.1 Acidobacteriota bacterium | reverse complement strand
CGCGCGTGAAATTCGCGCCGGTGAAGTTGATCAAGACGGCGCCCGTGGAATACACCGACTGGCGGCACCTGCGCGAACTGCTGTTGCTGGCGTTGCGGGTAGCGGCGCTGACGCTGCTGGCGCTGGCGTTCGCGCGTCCGTTCCTGGCGACCGGCGCAGCGGTCGCGTCCACCGGCGTCACCGTCGTCGCGCTCGACACGTCGTACAGCCTCGCGGCACCGGGACGATTCGAGCGGGCGAAGCAGTTGGCGAAGGACGCGATCGCGAAGGCGCCGGCCGGCGATCTGGTTGGCGTGGTGACGTTCGCTGACGAAGCAGAGATCGTGACGAGACCTGGATCGGATCGCACGCTGGCTCTCGATGCGATCGAGCAGGCATCGGTCGGATTCGGCGCCACCCGCTACCGCGCAGCGCTGTCCGCCGCATCGCAGCATCTTGCCGGCGGCCACGGCACGATGGTGGTCGTCACCGACCTGCAGGAAAACGGATGGGACGCCGGCGACCGCGCGTCCGTGCCGGAGGGGACGACGATTCGAGTGGCGGATGTCGGGGCGCTGCCGGCGAATCTTGCGGTGACCGCCGTCCGTCCACTTGCCGATCGTATCGTCGCCACGATTCACAACGGCGGCGACCGCGCGCGCGAGGCGCGCGTGCACCTGACGATCGACAATCGCCCCGCCGGTGACGCAATGGTGTCGCTCGGAGCGAACCAGTCAGCGGATGCGACGTTTGCCGGCGCACCACGCGGTCTGTCGGCGGCGGTGACGGTTGACGACCCCGGCGGCATCCAGGCTGACAACGCGCGCTACGCCGTCCTTGGCGGCACGGGGAAACCGTCGGTGTTGATCATCACCGGGTCAGGCGAACTCGATCGCGATGCGTTTTACGTGCGGCATGCGTTGGCGGCAGGCACGTCTGCGGACGGCGCCTTTGTGGTCGCGAGCGCGGGCGCGTCTCAGTTGGCGGGATGGTCCGCGGATCGACTGCGCCCGCACGCGGCAGTCTTGCTGTTGTCGACGCGCGGCCTCGAGCGGCACGGGCGAGAACTTCTCGCGGCGTACGCGCAGGGAGGAGGCGGCGTGTTGATCGCGGCCGGGCCTGAGGTGGATGGCGACGTGGCCGGTGATGTGCTCGGCGCCGGATCGACGCTGAAGATTGCCACGATCGAAGGCGCGAGACCTGCGCCGCGTGTGCTTGCGCCTGCGGATGGCCGCCACCCTGTGTTTCAGCCGTTTGCAGCCAACCCGGCGAGTCTTGGGCTGGTGACGTTTCAGCGCGCTGCACGCATCGGCGGGGACGCGTGCCAGACGCTGGCGCGGTTCACGACCGGCGACACGGCGCTCATCGAGTGTCCGGCCGGGGAGGGCCGAGCGATCGTCATCGCCTCCGACTTGAACAATCGCTGGAACGATTTTCCGCTGCACGCGACGTTCGTGCCGTTCGTCCACGAGGCCGTGCGGTATCTGGCCAGTGCGCGAGCGCATGCGGTGGACTACCTGATTGGCGACGCGCCGGCGGGGGTGAAGCCAGTGCCCGGGATTGCGTCGATGACCGCGGCTCCTGGTGTGGGAGGCGTGGCGCGTCGGATCGCGGTCAACGTCGATCCGCGCGAAACGGATCCTGCGCGGATGTCGGTCGAAGAGTTTCAATCGGCCGTGACGCGCTTGAAGGACGTGGCCGGACCCGAATCGCGCGGGGAAGCGCGTCAGCAGGAAGACGCGCAACATTTGTGGCAATACGCGCTTGCGGCGATGGCATTGCTGCTCGCGGCCGAAGGCATCCTGGCGGCAAGAACCGCATGAACTTAGAACTGAGAACTGAAAACTCAGAACCGATACGCGTTCTCCTGGCTCGGGTGCGGACGCGGTGGCTCGCGCTCGTCGCTTTTCAGGCTGCCGTGCGCGGCGCGATTGTCGTCGCGCTTGTCGTCGGCACCGCGACCATCGCGGCGCGCTGGACCGACGGGGCCCCGATCGCGCTGATGCTGCTGGCGGCGACGGCGGCGGCCGTCGCCCTTGGCGCACTCGGCTGGTCCCTGGCCCCGCTGCGCCACCGGCCGGCTGATCGCCAGGTGGCGCGGTTTATCGAGGAGCGCGTGCCGGCGCTCGACGATCGCCTGGTGACCGCGGTGGACGTCGCCGAATCGAAGAACGCGCCCGGGCTCGCTGCCGCGATGATCGCCGACGCGTCGCGCCGCTTGTCGGCGGTCGACATCGACACGATTGTGTCGAGCGCTGCGCTGCGCCGCGCCGGCATGCAGGCGACCGCCGCCGCACTGGCGCTCGGCGTCGTGCTGTTCGCTGCGCTCGGTCCCGCGCGGCAAGCCGTGGACGCCGCCGCGCTGACACTGTTTCCGGAACGCGTAGGCCTGAACGTGACGCCGGGGAACACGCGAGTCAAAGTCGGATCGCCGCTGACGATCGAGGCGCGCCTGGCCGGCAACCGCGCGCCGATCATCGCGCAGGTGCAGATCGCTGACGGCGATCGCTGGCGCGGCGTCGAGATGACCGGCGATGCGTCCGGGTCGTTCCGTCTGGCGATGCCCGCGGTCAACGCGCCGTTCAGGTATCGCGTCGTCGCCGGTCCGGTGACATCGCGGTCCTACGACGTCGCGGTGGCGATTCCGCCGCGCGTCACGCGCATCGACGTGCACTACACCTATCCTCCCGGTCTTCGACTTGCGCCGCGCACCGAGACCGACGGCGGCGATATCTACGCGCCGGCCGGCACCAGCGTTCAGGTGCAGGTGTTCACGGATCGCCCTGCCGCCAACGGACAGATGACGCTTGGCGACGGCAAGGCGATCACGCTGACCACCAGCAACGCCAACGAGTGGACCGCGTCGCTGACCGTGACCGACGACAACTCGTATCGCGTGGCGCTGGCCGACCGCGACGGCGTCGGCAACCCGGGCGATACGGAATACTTCATCCGCCCGCTCGAGGATCGCCCGCCGGATGTGCGGTTGCTGAAGCCGGCGACCGATCGATCGGTCACCCGGCTCGAGGAAGTGGACATCGAGGCGCAGGCGGAGGACGACTACGGCGTCGATCGTCTCGACCTGGTGTACTCGGTGCGGGGCGGGGACGAGAAGGTCGTTCCGTTCAGCATCGCGCGCGCCAGTGTGAACGTCACCGGACGCCACACGCTGTTCCTGGAAGATCTGGACGTTCAGCCGGGCGACGTCGTCGCCTACTACGCGCGGGCGCGTGACCTCACGCGCGGCACGCGGCCGAACGAAGCGCGCAGCGACATCTTCTTTCTGGAAGTGAAGCCGTACGAGCAGGAATTCACCCTGACGCAGAGTCAGGGCAACATGCCGGGCGGCGGCCAGGGCATCGACGACCTCGTCACCGCGCAAAAGGAAGTCGTCGTCGCCACCTGGAAACTTGATCGGCGCGCGCGCGCGGCGAAGGGCGCGAAGTCCGAGCAGGACGTGAAGTCTGTGTCTCGCGCGGAAGCGGAGCTGAAGACGCGCGTCGAGCAGCTGTCGAGTTCGCTCCGCGAAGGCACGATGCGCGATCCGAAGCGGCGCGCGCAGCCACAGCGCGGCCGCGGCGGCCCGCCGCTGCCTCCGCCACCGCCGCAGCCGCCCGAACTCAAAGCGGGTCAGACGCTGCCGGAAGAGGATCAGATGACGGCGGCAGCCACGGCGATGGCGGACGCGGTGACCGCGCTCGACGGTCTGAAGATCGCGGAGGCGCTGCCGCGCGAGATGGATGCGCTCAACCGGCTGTTGAAAGCGCAAGCCGACGTGAAACGCCACGAAGTGCAGCGTCAGCAAGCCGGCAGCGGCGCCGGCAGCAACCGCAGCAACTACGACGTCTCGTCGCTGTTCGACAAGGAACTGCAGAAGGCGCAGCAGACCAACTACGAGACGAAATCGAGCACCGAGTCACGCAGCGAAAGCGATCAGAGCGCGCTCGACACCATCAAGGAACTTGCGCGGCGTCAGGACGAACTGTTGAAAAAGCAGCAGGAACTGGCGCGTCAGCGCGCGCAGATGAGCGAAGAGGAGCTGAAGCGCGAGCTCGAGAAGCTGACGCGCGAGCAATCCGAGCTCCGGCAGAAGGCCGAGGATCTCGCGCAGAAGATGGCGCAGAAGACCGGGCAGGACGGAAAGACAGGGCGGGACGGAAAGAAGGACCAAAAGGGTCAGGTCGGTCAGGTGGGTCAGGTGGGTCAGGTAGGTCAGGCAGGACCGAGCGGCGGTGACAATGGCAAGCGCATGCGCGATGTGTCCGAGGAGATGCGCAACGCGGCGAGCGAGCTGCGCCGGCAGGATCCGGGTCAGGCGAGTGCGCGTGGCAATCGCGCGCTCGAGAAGTTGAGAGAGCTGCAACAGCAGCTCGAGGCGTCGCGCCCCGACGAGCGCCGCCGCGCGCTGGGCGAGATGCAACTCGAGGCGCGTCAGCTGGCCGACGCCCAGAAGCAGATCGCCTCCAGGCTCGCCAAGACCGCACAGGGAGATGCCGGCAAAGACGAAGTGCGCCGACTGGCCGGCGAACAGGAGCGGCTCGCCGAGCGCGCGCGCAAGCTGCAGGAGTCATTGAAGCAGCAGACACAGGCCGCTGCCGGTGACGTCGCGAAAGATCTCGAGCGTCAGCGGTTGCCGGAACGCATGCAGCAGGCGGCGGACGCGATGCGCGCCGCCACCGAGGATCCGAAAGGCGGCCGCGGCAACACGGCCGCGCGATCGACCACCGATCCGCGGGCCCAGACCGGCTCGCAGCAGGAACTGGCTCGCGCGTTCGAGAAGGCGGCGGACAAACTGTCGGCGGCGACCGGCGGTCAGGACGGCGACTCGCAGAAGCTCTCCGCGCAACGCGCGCGCGCGCAGGAACTGCGCGAGCAATTGAACGAGACCAGCCGCGCGCTCGGACAGTTGGCGAACGGACAGGCAGGACGGGCAGGTGGGGCGGATAGGTCGGGTGGGTCAGGTAGGTCTGGTGGGTCGGGTGGGTCGGATAGGTCGGGTGGGTCGGAGCGCGGGTCGAGCGCGTCGAAGACGCCCGGCGATTTGGGTCGAGCCGGTGAAGGACGATCCGGCGGCGGCGGCACGGGCACCGATCTCGAGAAGCTGCGCGAGCAGTATCAGCGTCAGCTGCAGCAGACCAAGGAGCTCGCCGATCAGATGCGCCGCGACGATCCGGCCTTTGCACGCGGCGGCGGTGGCGGGTTCACCTTCGAGACGCCCAGCAGCAGCGGCCTGTCCGCACCGGGCACAGAAGCGTTCAAACAGGACTTCGCGAAGTGGGAAGAGATGCGGCGTCAGGCGACACAGGTACTGGAGAACGTCGAGGCCTCGCTGTCGAAAAAACTGCAGGCGAAGCAGGCGCACGATCGGCTCGCCGCCGGCGCCGACGACAAAGCGCCGGCCGGGTATCAGCAACAAGTCGACGACTACTTCAAGGCGATCGCGGGCAAGAAGAAATCATAGATGCATTTTGCGTATCCGCTGCCGTGGTGGCTGGCGGTCATTCTCGCGGCGGTGATCGGCGCGGTCGTGTATGTCGAGTACCGGCGCCCGCTGTCTCCGCTCACGCGCGCGCAGCGCGGCGTGCTGGCCGGCTTGCGCGTGGCGGCGCTGCTGGCGCTCGTCCTCTTCGTCTTCCGTCCCATCGCCGTCCTGCCGCCTGCCGGTTCGCGCGATGCGATCGTGCCGGTGCTCGTCGACGTGTCGCGCAGCATGCGAATCAATGATGCGGACGGGCAGACGCGCCTCGCGCGTGCGAGCGGCCTGCTGCACAACGAACTCGGCCTCCCGCTGACGACGCATTTCACCACGCAGATCTACGGCGTCGGCGACCGTCTCGCGCCTGTCAACGTTGACGCACTGACCGCTGATGCGCGGCGCACCGATCTCGCCGGCGCGATCGCCGCCGTTCGCGAGCGCTACCGCGGCCAGCCCGTCGCCGGCATCGTCGTGCTGAGCGACGGAGGAGATACGGGCGCTGGCAGGTCGAGTGGGTCAAGTGGGTCAAGTGGGTCAAGTGGGTCGGGTGGGTCTGGTGGGTCTGGTGGGGAGGCGGGCGGGGCGCCCGTGTTTACTGTCGGCATCGGCTCGCCGGACGGCCCGCGCGATCGCGAAGTGCTCGGCATCACCGCCGGCGATCCGCGGCTCGATCACGCCACCGTCGATCTCCACGTGACGGCGGTCAGCAGCGGGTTCGGGCGGGCGCCGTTTGCGTTGCGCGTCCTGGCGAACGGTCAGCTTCTCGACACGCGGCGTCTCGTGCCTCAGGCCGATGGATCACCGATCGAACAGGTGTTCACCGTGTCGCCGGATCCACTGAACGCGACGGTCTACACCGCCGAGATCCCCCGCGACCCGGCGGAGGACGTGGACGAGAACAACAGCCGCAGTGTGCTCGTGAGCCCGGCGGGACGAAAACGGCGCGTGCTGCTCGTCGAAGGCGCGCCGGGATTCGAACACAGTTTCATGGCGCGCGCGCTGGCCGGCGATCCCGGGCTCGACATCGATTCGGTCACGCGCAAGGGCAAGAGCGGCGACGGTCAGGACACGTTCATCGTTCAGGCGGGCGCAGCCAGAGGCGCTGGATTGACCGGCGGCTTTCCGTCCACGCGCGAGCAACTCTACGCCTACGACGGGTTGGTGATCGCCAACGTCGAGGCCGAATTCTTCTCTCGCGCGCAACTGAAGCTGGCGGCCGACTTCGTCGCCGAGCGCGGTGGCGGACTGCTGGTGTTGGGCGGTCGATCGTTCGCGCAACGCGGTCTGTCGGGGACGCCGCTCGAGGAGGCGCTGCCGGTGGAGTTGAACGATCGCCGGGGCGGGCTCGTGCGCGCCTCGTCTGGCAGCGGCGATCTACTCGCGCACAACCGCATGCGGCTGACGCCGGAAGGCGAGACGCATCCGATCATGCGGCTCGGCGCATCACCGGACGAGACGCGCAAGCTGTGGTCGGCGTTGCCGGCGCTTGCAGCGAGCGCGGCGCTTGGCGGTCCGCGGCCCGGCGCGACGGTCCTCGCACTCACGACAGCGCCCGGTGGCGGCGTGTTTCCGGTGGTCGCCGTCCAGCGCTACGGCCGGGGCCGGTCGATGGTGTTTGCCGGCGAAGCGTCGTGGCGCTGGAAGATGCTGGTGGCGTCGACGGATCGCTCCTACGAATTCTTCTGGCGTCAGTCGGCGCGCTGGCTATCGTCGGCCACTCCGGATCCGGTCGCGATCACATTGCCGGACGCGCCTGAGCCAGGCGACGCGATCTCCGTGGACGTCGACGCGCGCGATGCGGCGTTCGCACCGGTCGCCGACGCGACCTTCGAGGCGACGCTCACGCTGCCAGGCGGAGCCACGCAGCCCATCGCGCTGCGTCACGCGGACGCCGCGGGCGGCCGCTACACAGCAGCGCTCGGACCGGAACAGCCCGGCCTCTACCGCGTTCACGCGGAGGCGCGACGCGGATCGACAACGCTCGGCACGGCGGACACGTGGATGTACGTCGGCGGCGCCGATCGCGAGTTTGCGGATCCCAGGTTGAACGAAGGCTTTCTGCGGCGCATCGCGCGGAATTCCGGCGGCCGCTACGTGCGCGCGGCCGACGCGTCGCGCATCGTACCGTGGCTTCAGGCGACCGTGCCGCAGAACGCGACGCCCGAACGCCGCGACCTCTGGCACGAGCCCTGGGCCTTCGCACTCGTCATCGTGCTTCTGTCAACGGAGTGGATCCTGCGCCGCCGCTGGGGGCTCAGATGAATTCAGAATTCAGAATTCGGAATTCAGAATTCGTTCGGCGCTGCACGATGGTTGCGGCCGCGCTTCTGCTGACGTTCAGCCTTGCGTCCCCTGCGTCCGCCGGGGAGCGCTACGCGCTGGTCGTGACCGGCGCATCTGGTGGTGAACCCTACGCCCAGAAATACACGAGATGGCGTGTGTCGTTCGTCGACACGCTGCGCGGGAAGTTTCACTACGATCCGGCCAGGCTGATCGTGCTCGGCGAGGCCCTCCGGTCAGGGGCAGGGCAGGCCGAGGACGGCGTCCGGCCGGCGACGCGCGAAAACGTGCGCGGTGCGCTGGCCGATTTCCGCAAGCGGATGACGAAGGACGATCAGTTGCTGGTGCTGCTCATCGGCCACGGCACCTCGCTCGACGGTGAGGAGGCCAAGTTCAATCTGGTGGGCCCTGATCTGAGCGCGACCGAGTGGAGCGACCTCCTGCGGCCGGTGCCAGGGCGGCTGGTGTTCGTGAACACGACCGCCGCCAGCTTCCCATTCCTGCGCAAGCTCGCCGGACGCGGACGTGTCGTGCTGACCTCGACCGACGCGGCCGCGCAGCAGTTCGAGACGATGTTCGCAGAGTTTTTCATCAAGGCGTTCGACGATGGCGCCGCTGACCTTGACCACAACAACCGGGTTTCGATGTGGGAGGCATTCACGTATGCCAGCGCCGGTGTGCGCCAATGGTTCGAGCAGAAAGGGCAACTGCCGACGGAGCGTCCGCTGCTCGACGACACCGGGGCGGGCGTCGGGCGCGAAGCGCCCAATCCCGGCACGGATGGCGCGGTCGCTCGCGTGACCTACATCGAGCCGGATGCCGTGCTGACGCTGCCATCCGACGCCGCGTTAGCCGGACTGATGCGTCGCCGGGCCACTCTCGAGGCGCAGCTCGAGGAATTGAAGGCGCGCAAGGAATCCACTTCGTCCGATCTGTACGACGCCGAGCTCGAAAAGCTGCTCGTCGAGATCGCCCGCCTCTCCGCCCAGATCCGCGCGAAGTCCTGAGGATCAACTCGCCACAGAGTCACAGAGCCACAGAGGCGCGCCGGAAAGATTCGGCGGGTCGGCCTGCGTGGCAGGCCGACGTGTGATGCCGGATCGCGAAGAAACGCGAACGAATACGATCCAGGCGGGTTCGCGTTTCTTCGCGACTCCGGCATCGCCGCCGCTGCGCGGCTCCCGCCGAATCGATCGCGCGCTAGCGGCCCTCGCGTTCCGACGATCTCGGTGCCTCGGTGTCTCTGGTTCTCTGTGGCCCGTCTTCTGATCATGTTGACGCGTTGTGCCGTCGGTGCGAGTCTGACTGGTAGGAGCAATACCATGCGCGTGACGACCCAAGGTCAGGTCACGATTCCGCAGGCCGTCCGCGAGCGGCTCGGCATGCGGCCCGCAGCGAAGTGGAGTTAGGCGTCGTTGGCGACAGCGTGCGGATTCGCAAGAAGAAGGGCACGCAGCCCCAGCCCCCTAATAATTACGCGCGTCTTCCCAGGGATCCAGCGCGCGGTTCCTGAACACCAGCACGCCGGCCATGCCGACAAGGAAGCCGGCAATGTGCGCGGCAAACGCGACGCCGCCGCCTCCGCCTCCGCCGCTGTTTGCCGTCACCGCGATCGCGCCGGCGCTGAACAGTTGCATCACGAACCAGAAGCCGAGCAGGACCACGGTCGGCATCTCGACGATCTGAATGAAGATCCACGGGATCAGCGTCAGCACCCGCGAGCGCGGGTAGAGGACGAAGTAGGCGCCCATGACGCCGGCAATCGCGCCGCTGGCGCCGATGGTCGGCAGCGTCGATGTCGGATCCACGGCCATCTGGCCGAGCGCCGCCAGGATCCCGCACAGCAGGTAAAAGACGATGAAGCGCCCGTGGCCGACGCGGTCCTCGACGTTGTCGCCGAAGATCCACAGGTACCACATGTTTCCGAGCACGTGCGACCAGCTGCCGTGCAGGAACATCGACGTGACCAAGGTCGGCGCAGAGAAGTACGCCGGTACGACGCCGTAGATGGTCAGGAAGTTGGACAGGACCTCGTGCGGCAGCGACAGCTCGAACAGCCACGCCAGGCCGTTCAGCGCGATGATCGTGATGGTGATGTAGGGAGTCGTTCGAGAGGGGATGACGTCGCGGAGGGGAATCACGAGGGCATTCTCTTCAAACCCCGTGTCCGTAGCCGACCGTCTCGACGTGCGCGGTGCTGGCGGCGGCGCTCGCGGACGCCGGCGTCCGCACGCGATCGACGATGCGGCGCAGGTCGCCGTCGCCGATGGACTTGCGGTGTTCGCCGAGCGAGATGACGGCGTGGTAGACCTCGCCGACTTCCGCCGGCGTCAGCGTGAAGCCGAGCGTCTCGCACCGTGACTGCACTGCGTGGCGGCCGGAGTGGCGGCCGAGCACCAGCCGCGACGACACCGACTGGCCGACGTCTTCAGGTTTCATGATCTCGTAGGTCCGCGCATCTTTCAGCACGCCGTCCTGGTGGATGCCGGCTTCGTGCGCGAACGCGTTGCGGCCGACGATCGCCTTGTTGGCCTGCACGGGCTCGCTGGTAAGCGTCGAGAGCAGCTGGCTCGTCTCGAACAGCGCCTGCGAGCGGATGCCGGTGTCGAACGGCAGGCGATCCGGCCGGACGCGCAGCGCCATCACCAGTTCCTCGAGCGACGCATTGCCCGCGCGTTCGCCGATGCCGTTGATCGAGCACTCCACCTGGCGCACGCCGCCCTGAATCGCGGCGAGGCTGTTGGCGACGGCGAGGCCGAGATCGTTGTGGCAGTGCGTGCTGAAGATCGCGCGGCCGGCGTTGGGCACACGGGTGATGATCTCCTCGAAGAACTCGCGCAGCTCGTCGGGCGTGGCGTAGCCAACCGTGTCCGGCAGATTCACTGTCGTGCAGCCGGCGTTGATCACCGCTTCGATCACGCGGCAGAGAAAGTCGCGATCGCTGCGCGTCGCATCCTCCGCCGAAAACTCCACATCGTCGGTGAAGTTGCGGGCGAGCGTGACGGCGCTGACCGCCGAGTCGAGGCACTCGTCGCGCGTGATGCGCAGCTTGGCGGAGAGGTGCAGATCTGATGTCGCGAGAAAGGTGTGGATGCGCGAGCGCCCGGCGGGGGCGAGGGCGCGCGCCGCTTCTTCGATGTCCTGGGCCCGGGTCCGCGCCAGCGCCGCGATCACCGGCCGCCGCACGCCCGCCGCGATCTGGCGCACCGCTTCGGAGTCGGCCGGCGACGCGATCGGGAATCCGGCTTCGATGATGTCCACGCCGAGCGCGTCGAGGGCGTGCGCCATGGTCAGCTTGGACGTCACGTCCAGCGAGTAGCCCGGGGCCTGTTCGCCGTCGCGCAAGGTGGTATCGAAGACGATGACGCGTGCGGTCGTACTCATGCCTTCATGGTGGCCCTGGGTGCAATAGAAGTCAAAGCGATAATGATTAACGAAAAATAAGTCCATGTTATAGTTCGCGCCCATGGATCTAGGCGCGCTGAAGATCTTTCTCGCCGTGGCCCAGGAGCGCAGCTTTTCGCGCGCCGCCGCGAAAGTGCACCGGACGCAGCCGGCCGTCAGCCAGGCGGTGCGCCGGCTCGAGGTCGAACTGGGTGAGCAACTGTTCGATCGCTCGTCGAAAACCGGGACGCTGACCGAGGCGGGGCGGATGCTCCAGAACTACGGGCAGCGGCTGATCCGGCTGGCGGAAGAGACCGAATCGGCGGTGCGGGATCTGCGCGACCTCCGGCGCGGGCGGGTGCTGATCGGCGCCAACGAGGCGGCGGTTCACACGCTGTTGCCGGTGATCGCGCGGTTCCGCCAGCAATATCCGGACATCGCGATTGACGTGCGGCGCGTGCTGGCTCGCCAGATCGCGGTCGAAGTGCAGCAGGGCAGCCTCGACTTCGGTGCGCTCACGTTTCATCCGTCAGAGGAAGGATTGCTCGAGGTGCCGGTTGGCACCGACGAGTTGGTGCTGCTGGTGCCGCCGTCGCATCCGCTGGCCGGTCGCCGTCAGGTGGAGATGGCGGATATCGCCGAGGAGCCGGTGGTTGCGCACAACGATCCGTCGCCGGCGCGCGAGCGCGTGCTGCGGCTCTTTGAAGAGCATCACGTGCCGCTGCACATGGTCATTTCGCTGCCGAGCCTCGACGGCATCAAGCGCGCGGTGGAATTGAAGCTGGGGGTCGCGCTGCTACCACGTCGCTGCGCGATTACGGAGATCGCGAGCGGGCGGCTGGTGGCGATTCTTGTCAACGGCGTGTCGCGCAAGCGTCAGGTGACGCTGGTCTGCAGGAAGGCGCACCGTTCTCACGCCGCCGACGCGTTCCTTGCCGTCGCTCAGGAAAAGAAAGAAAAATGACGGGCGGGGGGTCGGATCGGGGTCTGACCCTATTCCGACCCCAGCCTGACCCTAGCCTGGCCCCGTATCAGAATCCGCGGACGTATGGCAGACGAGCGGCGACGTTACGCACCTGGTCGAAGTCGGCGAGCAGCATCGCGGTCGGATTCCATTGCCCTGACAGGAATCCATCGCGCAGCGCCGGCGGCAGCACGGCGTTCAGCGTCAGCGATCCGGCGGTGATCGCGCCACTCGCGATGTCAGCGGCGATGACGGTCTCCGGCGTCTTCGCGATCAATGTCTGCAGCCGTTCGACGTCCTCGTGGCTCGCGACAAAACACGGCATCCCGAGCATCGCCGAGTTGCCCTGAAAAATTTCCGAGAACGATTCGCCGACGATTGCGCGGTAACCTGCGCGTACCAGTCCCTGCGGCGCGTGCTCGCGCGACGACCCACAGCCGAAATTCGTGTTGACGACCAGAATCGAGGCGCCGTTGAAGCGCGTGTCGTTGAACACGTGACCCGGATCCGCCTTGCGGTCGTCCTCGAATAGGTGTTGTTCGAGTCCTTCGAACGAGACGGCCACCAGAAAGCGCGCCGGCATGATGCGGTCGGTATCGATGTCGTGGCCTTTCAATGGCAGGCCTCGCCCGGAGACCTGACAAACGGGACCCATGGGGCTGGGGGCTTGGGGCTGGGGGCTCATGCGGGAACTCCTTCCAACATCTCGCGCACGTCCACGACTTCCCCGGCAATCGCCGCGGCGGCGACCATCGCCGGGCTCATCAGCAGCGTGCGTCCCGTGGGACTGCCCTGACGTCCCTTGAAGTTGCGGTTCGACGAGGACGCCGACACTTGCTGTCCTTCGAGTTTGTCCGGGTTCATCCCAAGGCACATCGAGCAGCCGGCGCCGCGCCATTCGAATCCGGCGGCGATGAACACCTCGTGCAGGCCGATGGCTTCCGCCGCGCGGCTGACCGCGCGCGATCCGGGGACGATCAGCGCCTTCACGTGTTTCGCCACGTGATGCCCCTTGACGATGCGTGCCGCTTCTTCGAGATCGGAGAGGCGGCCATTGGTACACGAGCCGATGAACGCGACGTCGATCCGTGTGCCCTGCACCCGCGAGCCCGGCTTGAATCCCATGAACGCCAGTGCCTCGTCATCCGGCGCTGCGTCAATCGGTTCCGAGACGGCCACCGACTGGCCGGGGTTGATGCCCCAGGTGACCGTCGGCTCGATGGTGGCCGCGTTGAACGTCACGCGATCGTCGTAGCGCGCGTGGGGATCCGACGCCATCTCGCGCCACCAGGCCACCGCGTGCTCGAATGCATCACCCGTCTGGGGTGCGAACGGACGGCCGCGGAGATAGTCGAACGTCGTCTGGTCCGGGTTGGCGTAGCCGATGCGCGCGCCGCCCTCGATCGACATGTTGCAGATCGTCATGCGCTCGTCGATCGTCATCGCATCGATGGTCTCGCCGCCGTACTCGTACGCGAAGCCGACGCCGCCGTGGACGCCGAGACGGCGGATGATCGTCAGGATCACGTCCTTCGCGAAGACGCCGCGGCTGAGTCTGCCGGTGATGTCGATGCGCCGCACCTTCAGCGGATCGAGCGCGAGGCACTGGGACGCGAGCACATCGCGCACCTGCGACGTGCCGATGCCGAAAGCAATCGCGCCCAGGGCGCCGTGTGTGGACGTGTGACTATCGCCGCACGCGATCGTCATTCCCGGCTGGGTCAGTCCCAGTTCCGGGCCGATGACATGGACCACGCCCTGGTTGTCGTTGTCGGGCGCCCAGAGCTTGATGCTGGCATCGCGGCAGTTGCGCTCGAGCGAGCCCATCATCTGCTCGGCCATCATGTCGAGGAACGGCCGCTTCTGCGACAGCGTCGGCACGATGTGATCGGCCGTGGCAAACGTGCGCTCGGGGAAGGGGACCTTCCAGCCGTTCTGGCGCAGCATGTCGAATGCCTGCGGCGACGTCACCTCATGGACGAGATGCAATCCCACGAACAGCTGTGTTTGTCCGCTCGGCAACACGCGAACCGCGTGCGCATCCCAGACTTTTTGAAACAGTGTGGCAGCCATGTGACAGTTCTGTATGGAGCAGTATTCTCGATGGACAGCCGATAGAATACACGCATGAGTGGATTTCGCGTTCGCGCCCTTTGCGCGGTCATAGCCGTGGCCGGCGGGCTGGTGTTGAGCCTTCGCGGGCAGACGGTGGTGGAGTCTTCGTTCGCCATCCTCCAGAACGTAGGCCTGACGGCGATCGACGAAGGCGTCATCCGCGACGAAAGCCACACGCCGGCGTCGGAGCAGATGGTGAGGAAGCGGGCCCTGCTGGCCGCGTTATCCACCGATCGCGTGAGCGCGTCCGGTGCGCGTTATCGATCGGATCGCCTGATCGTGAAGTTCCGCGACGAGGCGGCGATGGGCGATCGGAAAGCGGCGCTGCGCGCGGCAAGCAGCACCGGCGAGTTCGGTACCCGCGCGTCGTATGCGGACTTCGACATCGTCCGTCTCGATGCGAGCGAGGATCCAGAAATGGTCGCGCAGGCGCTGCAGGGCCGTCCTGAGGTGCAATACGCGCAGGCCGCGTACCGCGTGCACGCCACGTTGATCCCCAACGATCCCGAGTACGCGACGCTGCAGTGGAATCTCCCACTTGTCAATCTGGAAAAGGCGTGGGACATTCAGCCGCTGGCCGGTTCCACGATTACGGTCGCGGTGATCGACACCGGGATGGCCTACCAGAACGCGACGATCACGGCGACGATTCCGTCATTCAGGGACGGGGCCGGAATTCGCTATCCCGCGCTCGGCAAGGTGACGATTCCGTACTCGGGTGCGCCGCAACTGGTCGGCGCCGGCAACGCCGGGCGCATCGTCGCGCCCTACGATGTGATTTCCGCGGGCGTCAATCCTCCGCTCGACTTCGAGGGACACGGGACCCACGTCAGCGGCACGATCGGTCAGCTGACAAACGACGCGATCGGCACCGCGGGCGTGGCGTTCAACGTGAAGCTGATGCCGGTGAAAGTGCTGGCGAGCACCTGGGACGTGTTGTTCGGCGGCGCCAGCAGCGAAGGCGGCAGCGACGATGACGTGGCGCGCGGCATCCGGTATGCGGCGGACAACGGCGCGAAGATCCTGAACATGAGCCTCGGCAGCTCCGGTCCGCCCAACTGTGGGACCAACCCGAATCAGGTGGACTGCGCGCCGGTGATCGAAGCGGCCATGCGCTACGCCGTCGGCAAAGGCTGCTTCATCGTCGTCTCTGCCGGAAACGAGTTCGAGGACACCGTGCCGCCTTACGGCACGAATCCGACCAGCGTGCTGGCCGAAATCGCGTCGCGCATTTCCGGCGTCGTATCGGTGGCCGCGGTCGATCGCGCGAAGGCGCACGCGTACTACTCGAGCGCCGGACCCTACGTTGAGCTGTCTGCTCCTGGTGGGTCGGAGCGCGGGTTCGGCAGGGACGGGTTCGTCTGGCAGCAGACGTTCGACTACAACTTTACCGACACGTTCCTGCTGCCGCCGGCGCAGTACCGCGCGCCGCGCTTCGACGTGCTGGCGACGATCGGGTACATCGGCACGTCGATGGCGGCGCCGCATGTGTCCGGCATCGCCGCGATGCTGATGCAGCAGGGGATCACCGACCCTGCGGCGATTGAAGACATCCTGGAAAAGACCGCCGTCGATCTCGGTACGCCGGGCCGCGACAACACATTCGGGTTCGGGCTCGTGGATGCGCGGGCGGCGCTGCGCGGATTGGGGTTGGCGAAGTGAAAACCACCGTGCTGCTGGTCATCGGTCTCGTGCTCGCGGCGCCCGTATTAGCGCAGGATCCGCCGCCGCTTTCGATTCGGCCGTTCGCGATGGCGACCGGGCAATCGTTCGCCGCCACGCAGACGTTCAACGCCACGTTCGGCAAGACGTTCTTTCCGTTCTTCGGCGGCGGCGTCCAGGTGGTTGTGCATGACACGTTCTTCGTGGAGATCAGCGCGTCGCGATTTCGACAGACCGGTCAACGGGCGTACCTGAATCTGGGCAAGGTGTTTCAGCTCGGGATTCCGCTCACCGCAACGGTCACGCCGGTTGAAGTGACGGGCGGGTATCGTTTCCGGTTCAAGAAATTTCCGGCCGTGCGTCCCTACGTTGCGGCCGGGTTCGGGTCGTACGGCTACACCGAGACCTCGTCCTTTGCCGAACCGGGAGACGACGTCAGCACCCGTCACGCTGGGTTTGTCGTCAACGGCGGCGCCGAGTTTCGTGTGCACCGATGGGTCGGCATCGCGGGGGACGTGCAGTACAGCCATGTGTCGGGCATTCTCGGCACGGCGGGCGTGTCCCAGCAGGCGGGGGAGTCTGACCTGGGCGGCATCGCCGCGCGGGTCAAAGTCGTGGTCGGCCGATGAACGGCTTGTCGCCAGGCGTATAATCGATGCGGATGACTCGAAGGGGGAGCGGTCGTCTCTCGTGGCGCCTGGCGCTTGTCGGGATGGCGATCTATGCCGTTTTCCTGGTCGCGTCACCCTTTGAGCACCACGATCTCTCCTGCGAGCTGAAGACGCCGCAGCACTGCACGTCCTGCACGTCCACGCAGCTCGGCTCCGACACGCAGATTGCGCTCGCCCCGGGCGCTGCGCAGCTCGCCGATGCGGGATCCGCCACCTCGTCCGTCCTCCTCGATACGGGCACGCTCCTCGCGGTTCGCACCACCGGCCGTTCGCCCCCCGCCCGCACCTGATCCCCTCATTGCTTCGTCTGCGGACGGAGCCATCCATTTTTCGCGGTTGTCGCGTGGCCTGAGTTGCACTTCGTGTGCGGATGGCATCGCGCCACCGTTCGTCAGGTCACTTGAAGGAGTCGAACTCGATGCGCGCATGGTCATCCATGAAACGCTGCGTCGGTGCCATGCTGGTTGCGTCGGCTGTGCCAGTTGCGGCCGCGGCGCAGGCGGTCGCCGTCCAGCCGCTGCCGTCCACCCGCATCTCGATGGGTGATGCGGTGCGGCTGGCGCTCGAGCACAACCACCTGCTACGTGCGCAGCGCCTGAACGTGGACCTCTCGAAAGCCGACGAAATCACTGCGGCGTTGAAACCGAATCCGGTGTTCACGTCGACCAACGAGAACTTTCCAATCTTCGCGCCGCCCGATCTGTTCAGTTGGGACAACCTGACCAACAACCAGAACTTCGTCGAGTCGGTCAGTTATCTCTTCGAGCGCGGCGGCAAGCGCGAGAAACGGACACTCGTCGCCCGCGACACCACGGACGTGACGGCGAAGACGGCCGCCGATGCAGGGCGTCAGCTGATCTTTCAGACGTCGCAGTCATTCATCAATGTCCTATTCGCTAAATCATCGCTCGACCTGGCGCAGGAAAACCTGAAGAACTTTTCAAACGTGGTGGACGTGAACCGCGAGCGTCTGCGCGCCGGCGACCTCGCGGAGTCCGACTTCTTCAAGATTTCGCTGCAGAAGCTGCAGTTCGAGCAAGACGTGTCCTCGGCCGGAGTCGCGCTCGTGCTGGCGAAAGCGGCGTTGCGTCAGAACGTGGGCTTCGAGGGTGTGGCCGAGACGTTCGACGTCGAGGGCGATCTCGCGTATGTCAAATACACCGTGGCGCTCGAGGACCTGAAACGTGACGCGCTCGACGCGAGGCCGGACCTGCGGGCGGCGCGCAGCGGCATCAAACTTGCCGAAGACACGCAGGCGCTCGCCTACAGCAATCGCGCGCGCGACATTACCGGGGGTGTGGAATATGACCGCGCCGGGCCGCTGAACGCGCTTGGGTTTTCCATTTCGGTGGAGCTCCCGATTCACGACCGCAACCAGGGCAACATCGCGCACGCGAAGGTCGGACTGCTACAGGCAGCTGAGGCGGAGTCTGGCGCGCGCACCGGGGTCATCACAGACGTCGTCAGCGCGTATGCCACGTTCCAGACCAGTCAGAAGGTGCTGGGCCTGTTCGAGTCGGGCTATCTGAACCAGGCGAAGCAGTCGCTCGACATCACGACCTACGTGTACCAGCAGGGCAACGGCACGTTGCTCGACTTGCTGGACGCGGAGCGCACATACCGGACGACGCAGTTGGCGTATCGGCAGGCGCTGGCGGCGTACATGACGAGCGTCCAGCAGATCAATTTCGCGGTTGGAAGGCAGGTCATGCAATGAGAAGCGCGAGTATCGCGGTCATCGTCGCGCTGGCGGGGTCAGCGTGCCAGAACGGCGCACCGCCCGCTGCGGTAGCCAAGGAGGCGGCTGCCGCGCCGGGCTCCACGCCCGCGCCGACGGCCGCGGCTGGCCAGGCCGGTGCCACCTACTTCGCCGTGCCGCCGGATCAATTGCCGCACCTGAAGATCGCGGCGGTTCGCGCCGCCACATGGTCCGCGGAAGTGCGCACGACCGGCACGGTCGATTGGGACAATGACCACACGACGCAGGCCATCACGCAGGTCAGTGGCCCAATCGCGCGGATCGTTGTCGACACCGGTGCGCGCGTCAAGGCCGGCGACCCGCTGTTATACGTGGCCAGCGCGGACATCACCAACGCAATCGCGGTGTATCGCAAGGCGAAGAACCGGTTCAGTCTCGCGCAGCGCGTGCTGACCCGCAGCCAGGATCTGCTCGATCACAAGGCGCTGTCGCCGCGCGACTTTGAATCCGCGCAGGCCGACTACAACGACTCCGGCACGGACGTGCAGACGGCGTTGCAGGCGCTGAAGATCTACGGCGTCACGCAAAGCGAGATCACCGGGGCCGAGCAACAAAACGTGGCGATCCGGCCTGAGCTGGTGATGCGCGCACAGCTGGCCGGCGTCGTGGTGCAAAAGCTGGTGCTGCCCGGTCAGTTCATCCAGGCCGGGACGACCGCGGCGTTCGTGATCAGCAACACGTCCACGGTCTGGGTCCAGGGACACGTGTACGACAAGGACCTGGCGTCGGTGCATGTCGGCGACAAGGTCGACGAGCGGAACGCGTCGTTCCCCGAGACGTTCCACGGCACGGTGGCGTATATCGGTGACCTGCTGGATCCGGCGACGCGCACGACCTCGGTTCGCATCGTCACGCAGAACACCGGCGGCGTGCTCAAGAAGGATCTGTTCCTCGACGTCGTGATCCACGACAAGACGACGCGCGACGTGCTCGTGATCCCGACCACCGCCGTGCTTTACGACGAGCAGAACTTCCCGTTCGTCTACATGCAGACGGATGCCGGCAAGTTTGCGCAGCGTCTCGTGAAGCTGGGCGGCCAGCAGGGCGACGACACGCAGGTGATGGACGGCCTCAAGGCCGGCGATCCGGTGGTCTCGCAGGGCAGCGTGTTCTTACAGTTCGCGAATACGTACCGGCCTTAACGCCATGATCAACCGCATCGTTTCCTTCTCGCTCTCGCAGCGATTCATCGTCATCGTGGCGATGCTGTGCCTGGCGGTGTGGGGCGTCATCTCGTTCCAGAACCTGCCGATTGACGCCTACCCGGATCTGTCGCCGCCACGGGTCCAGATCGTGTCGCAGTGGCCGGGGCATGCCGCGGAAGAAGTCGAGCGCCTGATCACCATCCCGCTCGAGGTCGAGATGAACGGCATCCCGAAGCTCGACGCGCTGCGTTCGATCTCGCTGTACGGGCTTTCGTCGGTCACGATGAATTTCCAGTACGACACCGATCCGTACTTCGCCCGCGAGCAGGCGTTCGAACGGATCGCGGACGCACATGTACCGGCTGGCGTGACCCCCGGCATATCCCCGCTCTTCAGCCCGAGCGGCCTGATCTACCGGTACGTGCTGCAGAGCCCTGACCGATCCGCCCAGGAGCTGAAGATTCTCGAGGACTGGGTGCTCGAGCGGCGCTACCGCGCCATCCAGGGCGTCGCCGCCGACTCCAGCCTCGGCGGCGAGACGATGCAGTACCAGGTGCAGATCGATCCGCACCGGCTGATGTCGTACGGGGTCACCGTTCCGCAGATTGTGCAGCAGCTCGCGAACAACAACGCGAACGCCGGCGGCGGGTTCTTCTCGCAGGGCGGGCAGTTCTACTACGTGCGCGGTCTTGGCCTGGTGAAGTCGCTCGAGGACATCGGCCACATCGTGATCGCCGCGCACTCGGGCATTCCCGTCACGGTGAACGACGTCGGCAAGGTGGCGATCGGATCGGCGCCGCGGCTCGGACAGTTCGGCTACATGAAGCAGAACGACGCGGTCGAGGGCGTCATCCTGATGCGTGTCGGCGAGCAGGCCCAGGTGATCCTGAAGAAGGTGCAGGAACTCACCGCGACGCTCAACAATAGCGTGCTGCCGCCGGACGTGAAGATCATCCCGTACTACGACCGGACTGAACTGATTGCGGAGACGACCAAGACCGTGGAGCGCAACCTACTGCGCGGCATGGTGCTCGTGCTGGTGGTGCTCGGCATCTTCCTGTTCAGCGTCCGCACCGCGCTGATCGTGGCGGTCACGATTCCGTTCGCGCTGCTATTTTCCTTCATCTGCCTCGACTGGCGGCACATTCCGGCCAACCTGCTGTCGATTGGCGCGATTGACTTCGGCATCATCGTGGACGGTTCGGTCGTGATGGTGGAGAACATCTTCCGCGAGTTGGCCGAGCGGCACGGACAGAAGTACGACCTGATCGGCGTCATCCGTTCGGCGGCGAAGGATGTCGAGCGTCCGATCTTCTATGCGATCGCCGTCATCATCGCCGGATATCTGCCGATCTACGTGCTGACCGGGCCTTCGGGCCGTTTGTTCCGGCCGATGGCGGACACGATGGGCTTCGCGCTCCTCGGGTCGCTGATCTGCACGCTGACGCTCCTCCCGGTACTGTGCTCGTACGTGTTGCGGAAGCAGGTGAAGGAGCCGACGGTTCAGGTTTACGAGCGGATTCGCGCCGGCTACGGACGGTTGCTCGAGGCCTGCCTCCGGCAGCGCGCGGCGACGGTCGTGGCCTGCCTCACGGTGTTCGGCGCGTCGCTCCTGCTGGTACCGTACATCGGCTCGGAGTTCATGCCGCACCTCGACGAGGGCGCGCTCTGGGTTCGCGCGACGATGCCGTACACCATTTCCTTCGACGAAGCCTCGAAGCTCGGTCCCCAGGTGCGTGACCTTCTGCAGGGATTCCCGCAGGTGACCACGGTCGCCAACGAACTCGGACGGCCTGACGATGGCACCGATCCGATCGGGTTTTTCAACGACGAGTACTTCGTGGGACTGAAGCCGTACGGCGATCCGTCATGGGGCGGGTCGATCCACACGAAGCCGCAGCTGATCGCCGCGATCCAGCAGAAGCTGAAGGCGTTTCCCGGCATCATTTTCAACTACACGCAGCCGGCTGCGGACGCCGTCGACGAGGCGGAAACCGGGCTGAAGAGTTCGCTGGCGGTGAAGATCTTCGGTGCGGACCTGAACACGCTCGAATCGAAAGCCGAGGCGGTGCAGCGCGCCATGTCCACCGTGCCCGGCATTTCGAACATCACGCTCGTGCGCGAGCTCGGGCAGCCCAGCCTGACGATCGAGCCGGACCGCGCGAAGATCGCACGCTACGGCCTGAACGTCGCCGACATCAACACCCTGATTGAGACGGCCGTCGGCGGGGCACCGGCGACGCAGGTGATTCAGGGCGAGCGATCGTTCGATCTTGTGGTCCGCCTGCAGGAGCCGTATCGGCAGAGCATGGAGGCGATCAAGAACATCCTGATTGCCACGCCGGACAACCAGCATCTGCCGCTCAGCCAGTTCGCGGACATCAAGGTGAGCAAGGGCGCGTCGTTCATTTATCGCGAGTCCAACTCGCGCTTTATCGGGATCCAATTCAGCGTCGAAGGACGCGATCTGGCGAGCGCGGTTGCCGACGCGCGCAAGAAGGTGGACGAGGTCGTCCCCCTGCCGACCGGCTACACCTACGACTGGGGCGGCGAGTACAAGGAGTACCTGTCCGCACGGTCGCAGATGGCGATCATCCTGCCGATGACGATCGTGCTGATCCTGCTGATTCTGTTCGGGCTCTACGGCAACGTGAAGTTTCCGCTGATCATCATGTTCAGCGTCCTGGTCACCGAGCCGGTGGGCGGTCTCCTGGCGCTGAAGCTGACGGGCACGAACTTCAGTGTGTCGTCGGGGCTCGGGTTCGTGGCGCTGATGGGTGTCGCGGTGCAGACCAGCGTCATCCTGTACTCGTTCATCAACAAGCTCAGGCTGGAAGGCAAGGACATCAAGACGGCCACGCACGAGGCATCGTTGCTCCGGCTCCGCCCGATCATGATGACCGCGCTCGTGGCCTGCATCGGCCTGCTGCCGGCAGCGATCTCGACCGGCATCGGCAGCGACTCGCAGAAGCCGTTCGCCATCGTCATTGTCGGCGGCCTGGTGTCGCGGCTGGCGTTGTCGATCTTTCTGGCGCCGGTGCTGTACTCGCTCGTCGCCAAAGACGACGATGTCCTCAAGGTATGATCTAGACACGCATGCAGTGTCGAAACTGCGGAACTGAAATCGCCGCCAAGGCGCTGATCTGCTACAAATGCGGCACGGCGACGACCGAGGCGAAATATCAGCCGGCGTCGCTACCTCGCGCGTCGTGGCTATCCGGGCTCCTGCCCACGGCGGTCGCGCTCGCGCTGCTGGTCGCCGTCACGGTCTACGTCGAGCGCACGTCCAACGGTGGCCACGCCTCGCCGACGGTCACGTACGTCGGCGTCGGTGTGGCCGTGCTGATCATCGGCATCCGCGCCTACGCCCGCCGACGCCGCTGACGCCCCGTGGCGCACGACTTCAGCCGTGCGTGGAGCGTGTCATAATCAACGGGCCTTGCGACTTTTTCGCGCTTTGCGTTCCAGAGTCGTTGCGTGCCGGCAGCCGCGCGCGTCAGCGACGATCGCCCGCTTCCTGTGGATGGCCTGGGCAATCCTGCTCTGGAACGTGGTCTTCGATCGCGTGATCGTCGTTGCGGGACGTGAGTACATCGCCGCCGCGGCACAGGCTGCCGTGAATCCGGCCGGACCGTTCGCCAACATGGACGACTGGATGCGCCCTGCCGTGACGCGAGGATTCTGGATGGCCACCGCCGCGGGTGGTGCGGTGCTCCTCGTCGGTCTGACCGCGGTACACCGTGTGGGGCGCCGTGCCGCACGCGCGGCTGAAAGCCTCGCGCTCCCCGACAACCCAAGGTGACCCTGTGCGCCTAGCGCCCCATCCGCTGATTTACGACTGGAATCACGACTCCGTCGCCGAGGGGCCGTCGACACCGATCGCGATGCTCGACGATGAGACGCTGCGGGACGGGCTGCAGTCGCCGTCCGTCCGGACGCCGACGATCGACGAGAAGATCGAGATCCTGCACCACATGAACGGGCTCGGGATCGACACCGCCGACATCGGCCTGCCCGGCGCGGGACCGAAGGTGGCGCGGGATGTCGAACGTCTCGCGCGCGCCATCAGCGACGGCAAACTAAAGATTCGCGCGAACTGCGCGGCGCGCACACTGGTGTCCGACATCAAGCCGATTGCGGAGATTCAGCAGCGCACCGGCGTGCCGATCGAATGCGGCGCGTTCATCGGGTCGAGCCCGATCCGGCAGTATGCCGAGGGTTGGACGCTGGATTTTCTCGAGAAGTGCACTCGCGAAGCGCTGACGTTTGCCGCCAAGGAGGGCGTCGACGTCATGTACGTCACGGAGGACACCACCCGCGCCGATCCTGAATCGCTGCGCCGGTTGTTCACCACCGCCATCCGCGCCGGCGCCAAGCGGTTGTGCGTCGCCGACACGGTCGGACATGCCACGCCGAGCGGCGCGCGGGCGGTCGTCGCTTTTGTGAAGTCGGTCATCAAGGAGATTGGCGCGGACGTCGGCATCGACTGGCACGGGCACCGCGACCGCGGCTTCGGCGTCGCGTCCAGCATCGCGGCGCTCGAAGCGGGCGCCACCCGTTTGCATGGAGCCGCCCTCGGCATCGGCGAGCGCTGCGGCAACACGCCAATCGATCTGCTGCTGGTGAACCTGGTGATGATGGGCTACCGCGACAACGATCTGTCCGGCCTGCCCGCGTACGCGCAAGCCGTCGCGAAGGCCTGCGACGTGCGGATTGCGCCGAACTATCCGGTGATCGGCGCCGACGCGTTTCGCACCGCCACCGGCGTCCACGCCGCGGCCGTCGTCAAGGCATTCCGGATGGGCGATCGCGCGCTGATGGATGCGGTGTACGCGGCCGTTCCCGCGAGCCTGGTCGGGCGGCAGCAGGAGATCGAGGTCGGCCCGATGTCCGGACGGTCGAACGTGATCTTCTGGCTGGAGAGCCGGGGGCTACCGGCGACCGACGAGATCGTCGATCGTATTTTCGCCGCCGCCAAGGCGTCGAACCGGATGCTGACGCACGAAAAGATCCAGGGCATCATCGGCGCGGACGTGACGATCAAGGCGGGCAGCGAGAAGCCACGGACCGAACGGCGCCACGGGTTCTAGTCACGCACGACTGAAGTCGTGCGCCACTTCTGAGTTCTCCGTTCTCAGTTCTGACTTCTTTCTCAGTTCTGACTTCTCAGTTCTGACTTCTTTAGTGTCCGCCGTCGCTCAGTGTCGTGATCATCGAGTGCCGCAGCGTTTTTCGGCGCGGCAGCGTCGACTTCGCCTTCAGCACCCTGAACGACTGCCGCTTGACGATGCGGCGCCCCGTGAGGACCAGCGTTTTGGAGAGATGGGCCTCGATGTGCGGCAGCGACGCGAGCACGACGTCGCCGACCACCTGGAGGCTGCGCGCGCTGACGGCGTCGAGCGTGTCCTTCGCGGTGTGCCACGCTTCGTAGTCGAGGTCGATGATATCCACGGACGGGATCCCGGCCGCGAGAAACGGCAGGTGATCGTCTTCGATCCGCGTCGAGTCGGCGATGAAGTAGTCGTCGAGGTTCTGACGGCGCGCGGCTTCCCAGATCACGTTGCTCAGCCACGGCGTCGAGTTCGTGTCGCGCCTGATGTCGAGATCGCGGTCGCCGATCATGTCGACGAGCAGCATCGCCTTCAGACTCGCCAGCGAGCCGTCGCGCTTGGCCATCTCCACGTAGTGCCGGCTGCCGTAGGTGTTGTCGTTGCCGCCCCACTCGGGCATGCGCGCTTCCTCGCCATCAAGAAAGAGCAGCTCGATCGTCATCGGGTTCTTGCGTGATTTCAGGACGCGCGCGATCTCGATCAGAAACGCCGCGCTCGATCCGCCGTCGCTGGCGCCGACGAATCGGAACTGGCGATACAGCTTGGTGTCGTAGTGCCCGGCGATGACGATGCGTTCCTTGCGCGCGCCGGGAATCGTGACGGCGAGATTCACCATGTGAACCTTGTCGAGCGGGGTCTGGTCGTCCCAGCTCTGCTCGACCGTGGTCAGGCCGGACAAGGCCAGTTGGTCCTTGATGTATTTTCGGGTCTGCTCGATGGCCGGCGAGCCCGACGGACGCGGGCCGATCGCGACGAGCTGGCGCAGATGTTCCCAGGCGCGGCCGGAATCGAACTTCGGTACCGGCGCCAGAGCCTGAAGGCCGAGTGCCAGAGCGAGGAGGGCGCTACCCATGGGGGGATTCTACGCCCGTTTCTCCTTCGGCACATAGTTTCGCGCGGTGGGGCCCGTATAGATCTGGCGCGGCCGGGCGATCTTCTGCTCTGGGTCCAGCAGCATCTCTTCCCACTGGGCGATCCAGCCGGCGGTTCGGGGGATGGCAAACAGCACCGGGAACATCTCCACCGGAAAGCCCATCGCCTGGTAGATCAGGCCGGAGTAGAAATCGACGTTGGGGTACAGCTTGCGCGTGATGAAGTAGTCGTCCTGCAGCGCAATGCGCTCGAGCTCGAGCGCGATTTCGAGCAGCGGATTCTTCCCGGTCACCGTGAAGACCACGTCAGCGATGCGCTTGATGACCTTGGCGCGCGGGTCGTAGGACTTGTAGACGCGGTGTCCGAATCCCATCAGACGATTGCCGGCCTCGCCCGATTTCACCTTCTTGATGAACTCGGGAACTTTGCCGACCGAGCCAATCTCGTTCAACATGCGCAGCACAGCTTCGTTGGCGCCGCCGTGCAGAGGGCCGTAGAGCGCGCCGGCCGCGCCGGCAATCGACGAGTACGGATCCGAGTGCGAACTCCCGATCGTCCGCATCGTCGTCGTCGAGCAGTTCTGCTCGTGGTCTGCGTGAAGGATGAACAGCACGTCGAGCGCCTTCTCGAGCACCGGGTTCGGCTGGTATTTGATTTCGGTCATCTTGAACAGCATGTTCAGGAAGTTGCCGGTGAAGCTGAGGTCGTTGTCTGGGTAGACGTACGGCCGGCCGATGCTGTGGCGGAAGGCCCACGCGGCGATGCTGGGCACCTTGGCGATCGCCCGCTGCGTCTGCTTCAGTCGCGAGTCCTTGTTGAAAATGTCCTTGGCGTCCGGATAGAAGCCCGACATCGCGCCGACGACACTCATGAAGATGGCCATCGGGTGCGCGTTGTACTGAAACCCTTCCATCAGCTTCTTGATGTTCTCGTGAAGCATCGTGTGGAGGGTGATCTCCTTCGTCCAGTTGCGCTGCTGCGCCGCCGTGGGCAGCTCGCCGAACAGGATCAGGTACGCGGTTTCGAGGAAGTTACTCTCTTCCGCGAGCTGTTCGATTGGATAGCCGCGGTAGAGGAGGATGCCCTTGTCGCCATCGATGTAGGTGATGGCGCTACGGCAGTTCGCGGTGTTCATGAACGCCGGGTCGTACGTCATCAGCCCGAAGTCGTCGGGCTTCTCCTTGATCTGGCGCAGGTCCATCGCCCGGATGGTGCCGTCCTGGATCGGCAGTTCGTACTTCTTGCCCGTGCGGTTGTCGGTGATCGTGACGGTATCGGCCATAGGACTTTGAACTAAAGAACTTAGAAGTAAGAAATTAGAACTGAGAAGTGAGATCTTCGTTCTCGCTTTCGTCAGCGTCGTCGACCGGTTCGGCAGCGACCCTGTAGGATCCATCGGCCCAGCGGGCCAGATCCTGCAATTTGCACCGCTCGCTGCAGAAGGGCCGCCACGCGGACTCCGGCGGGTGGCGCCGGCAGAAGACGCAGAGCGACGGCGGCATACGCCTATTTTATACCGGGGGAGGCGCGCGGTGGACAGATCGAAGTCACCGGAATGTCTCGACGTCTGAGACATCGAGACAGGCTGGCGGGGCGGTTAGCTGCCCTCGGCGGAGTGGTGCCGGACGTCCTTGGCCAGCACCATGAAGATCACGTCCTCGGCGACGTTGGTGGCGTGGTCGCCGATTCGCTCGAGGTGACGCGAGACGAGGATCAGGTCGAGCGCCGGCTCGATGGTCACCGGGTCCTGCAGCATGTAGGTGAGCAGCTCGCGGAAGATCTGCGTCTTCAGCGCGTCCAGGGCATCGTCTTCGTCGAGGACGTGCTGGGCGAGGTCGGTATCGCGGCGGACGAATGCGTCCAGCGCGTCGCGCAGCATGCACTGGGCGATCGACGCCATGCGCGGGATGTCGATTAGCTTCTTGACCGGCGCGTGGCCGACGTACTGCCGCGCAGCCTCGGCGATGTTGATCGCCAGATCGCCGACGCGTTCGAGGTCGGTGTTGATCTTCACCGCGGCCACGATGGCGCGCAGGTCCACCGCCATCGGCTGGTAAAGCGCCAGCAGCGTGAAGCAGCGATTGTCGACCTCGATGTGCAGCGCGTTGAGCGGGCCATCGCCCGTCAGCGCGCGCGCGATCAGATCGCGGTCGCGGTCCACCAGCCCCTTGACCGCGAGGCGTACTTGCTCCTCGGCAAGCCCGCCCATTTCGAGGAGCCGCGCCTTGAGCTGTTCGAGCTCGTCCTGAAAGTGCCGGACGCGCTGTTCGGGTGAAGACATCAGCCGAACCTTCCTGTGACGTAGTCTTCCGTCAGTTTTTCCGACGGCGCGGTGAAGATCTTATCCGTGCGGCCGCATTCCACCAGCTTGCCGAGCCAGAAGAACGCCGTGACGTCGGACACGCGCGCCGCCTGCTGCATGTTGTGCGTGACGATGACGATGGTATAGCGGGTCTTCAACTGGTAGATGAGTTCCTCGATGCGCTGGGTGGCGATCGGGTCGAGCGCCGACGCCGGTTCGTCCATCAGCAGAATTTCCGGTTCGACCGCGAGCGCGCGCGCGATGCACAAGCGCTGCTGCTGGCCGCCCGAGAGTGACAGTGCCGACGTGTGCAGCCGATCTTTCACCTCGTCCCACAGCGCCGCAGACTTCAGGCTCGACTCGACGCGGCCGCCCAGTTCTTCGCGGGACCTGGTGAGGCGGTTGATGCGCAGGCCGTACGCGACGTTGTCGAAAATCGACTTCGGAAAGGGATTCGAGCGCTGGAAGACCATGCCGACCCGGCGCCGCAGATCGACGACGTCCACCGACGCCGCGTAGATGTCCTGGCCGTCGATGGTGACCGAGCCTTCGACGCGTGAGCCGGGGACGATGTCGTTCATGCGGTTCAGCGTGCGCAGGAACGTCGACTTGCCGCAGCCCGAAGGGCCGATGAGCGCCGTCACTTCGTTCGGGCGCACCTTGACGGTGATCTGCTCGAGTACGCGCCGGGCGCCGTAGAAGAAATCGAGTCCGGTGACGTCGATTTTGGCGGCCTCCTCGACGGCCGGTTCCTGCCCAGGGGTCTGGGGAAGGGACGCATGGACGCGGGGCGGCGCGGTCATCATCATGGCCATCCACACGATAGCGAAGGAGGCGGGCCACAACATTTCCTGTGAGTTAAATGTAGCGTCCGCGGTGCAGAAAGGAGGATGCCCTGGGCTGGATCAACCCTTGGGCGCAGGCTCCGGCGCCTTCTCGACTGGTTCGAGGAAGATGCCGACCTGTTTTCGCAGTTCGTCCTGGATCCGGTCGATCGACCGGCGCGCGTCGAGCGTGCGGAAGTGGAATTCGTCGCCCATCGACGCGTACTCCTTCAACAAACGCTGCTGGTAGGCGCGGAAGCTGTCGTAGATGTCGTCGCCGTGCTTCAGATCCATCCCCGATTCCCAGTAATCCATCCCGCGTGACTCGAGCACGCGGCCGATCAGCGTCTTCACGTCGATGTTCAGGTAGAACACCATGTGCGGCGCGATGGCGAAGCCGTACAGGTTGCGCAGCCACTGCCGATCGACGCCGCGCACGCCGGCGCGCGCCAGCGCGGTGAAGATGTAGCGGTCCGACAGCACGACGAATCCGGCCTTGAGCGCCGGGATGATTTCTTTCTCCAGGCGGTCGGCGAAATCGGTGGCGTAGAGCAGGACGAACGTCAGCTTGTTGAGCGTGTTGCTCGACTTGGCCAGTTCGATCGTCGGCTGCATCAGCTCCGACCGCGTCCACCCGGTTTCGATGACGCCGTAGCCCTTGACCTCGAGCCACTCGCGCAGCAGCTGGATCTGCGTGCTGCGTCCCACGCCGTCGGTACCCTCGATGGCGATCAGTTTTCCCGGGTACTGATCGAGCGGCAGGTACGGAATGCCCTGGCCGTAGTAGCGGCCGGCGTGTCCGTTGCCGTTGGCGCCTTCGTTCGGCGCGTCAGACGAGCTCGTCATCGGTCTTCTCCACTGTGTGTGTGATGTTCAGGTGCTGGCTGATCACGTGTCGCACCAGCCGCTGCTGTTCGGTGATGCTGCCGCGCGCATCGACGACGCCCATCCCGAACTCCTGCACCAGCTGATCGTATTCGTCGAGCACCTTGCCCTGGAACAGGCGGAAGCTCTCGAGCGGGTTCGCGCTCCAGCCGAGATCCAGGCCCGCCTCGTAGAACTTCAGCTTCACGCGCCGGGCCATCAGCCGGTCCACAGACACGTCAATCGGCACGCGGAAATACAGCGCCAGATCCGGGCGGACGGCGAAGCTGTACAGCTCTCGGACCCACTGCCGATCGACGCCGCGCGTTGCGTCGCGCGCAAACGCTGTGTAGGCGTACCGATCCGCCAGCACGATCATGCCGGCCTTCAGCGGCGGGATGATCTTGTAGAGCAGCCGGTCAGCGAAGTCCGTGGCGTGCAGCAGGCTGAACGTCATCGGGGTGAGCGAGTTTTTTCGCTTGCCTGTCTTGGTCGCCGCCTTCACGAGGGCGGACGAGTTCCATTCGGTGACGAAGACGCGGTGCCCGGCGGCGCTGAGCCACTTGGCCAGCAGCCCCAACTGCGTCGTCTTGCCCGAGCCGTCGATCCCCTCGACGACGAACAGTTTGCCCGGGTACTCGTGTGGTTGTGTCAGGTTGTTCAGCATATGCGTGGCCGCTGACTTCGATGCGGAGCGGCTTTCCTGTGAGACGTTCGAATGGCGCGGCGTGCCGCGAGGCCGACCAGAGCTCCAGCTCCGCGTCGCCCGTTGTCCGCAACTGCAGCAGGTCGTCGTCGCCGCGGTCGTGGAGCTCGAAGCCGCTGATCGTCTGCGCGTGACTGCGGTCGAGGCTTTCCGCCAGCCGCAGGATTGCGGCAAGCGTGCGCACGGTCCGCCGTGTGCGGCGGCCAAGATTGCGGAAGCCGTCGTGCTTCCGCTTGGGCGTCGCCTGCCGGTGATAGCGGGCGACGAGGGCAATCGCTTCGATCTCGTCCGGCTCGAAGCCGCGCAGATCGCCGTGGGTGACGAGATAGTACGAGTGCTTGTGGTGACCTTCGTAGCTGATGTGGACGCCGACGTCGTGGAGAATCGCGGCGTACTCGAGCCACTCGCGCTCGTGATCAGTGAGTCCATGAATCGCGCGCGTCTGATCGAACAGACCGATCGCCAGCCGCGCGACGTGCTGCGAGTGTTCCGGCCAGTAGTTGCAGCGCTCCGCCAGCTCGAAGACACTACGGCGGCGGACGTCGGGATACCGATCGGCCTGCGCGATTTCCTTGCGGTGGCGCGCAATGTAGTCGAGGACGAGACCCTCGCGCAGCGACAGATCGCACAGCGTGATCTCGGTCGCGCCCAGGCGCTTGAGGATCTCGTCGACGAGAATCGCGCCGGCCACCGCGAGATCCGCGCGTCGCGGTTCGAGGCCGGGCACGCGCAGCCGTTTTTCGAGATCGATGGCGACCAGATCCTTGCGGATGCGACGGATCTGCTTGGCCGTGACGCGGCGGTTGCGCAGGGACGCGCCCGGCGCGACGCCTTCGGCGGCCGAAGCGACCGCGCCGATGCTGAGGATCGAGCCCGACGTGCCGATGACGCGGTCGAATCCGCCGCGCGCCACCTGATGCAGGTACTTGCCGATTTCGCTGTCGATGTGACGCACCAGCTTGCGCTCGTCCCGGGACTCGAGCGGGTCGGTCTTCACGAAGCGTTCAGTGAGTCGGATGACGCCGAGCTTGAAGCTGCGGCCGAGTTCGATCGCGGCGCCCGCACCACGCGTCACCTCGACGCTGCCTCCGCCGATGTCGATCACCACCGCGGTGTCGCCCGGCACGCTGACGCCATATACCGCCGCCAGGTGGATGAGCCGGGCTTCCTCGGTGCCGGAAATGACTTTCGGGCGGATGCCGGTCTGCTGCGTGACGGTTTGCAGGAATTCGCCGCCGTTTTCGGCCTCGCGGGTCGCGCTGGTCGCGACCGCGATGACCTCGTCGACCTTGTGCGATTCGGCCAGACGCCTGAATTTCGACAGCACCTGCAGAGCTGCGTGCATCGCTTCGGGCGTGAGCGCCCGTCCATCCAGACCGCCCGCGCCGAGGCGCACCATCTCCTTCTCGCGGTCAATGACCTCGAAGGACAGGTCGGGGCGAACCTGGACCACGATCATGTGGATGGAGTTCGTGCCGATGTCGATGGCTGCAATACGCATAGGTTCGTTCTAACTATAATAAAAGGCGCCGCTGGTCGACCTTACATCATGCCCGTTTCCACGACCCGATCGGAATTGCTCAGAAAACGCCTCGACCGGTTCACCCGCGTGCTCCGGGGAATCGGCAAGGGCGACGTGCCGTCGCTGCATCAGGCCCGCGTGGCCTCGCGGCGCCTCCGCGAACTGATGCCGATTCTGCAACTCGAAGGCCCCGCCGCCCGGAAGCTGACTCGCCGCCTGCGCAAGATCACCGGCCGCCTGGGGACCGTCCGCGAACTGGACGTGCTGGTGCTCCTCATCGACGAGATGCATGTTTCTCGCCGCCCGGGAAGCGGCGCGCTGGGCCGCGTT
The DNA here is from genome assembly GCA_025358945.1 of Acidobacteriota bacterium. Lineage (GTDB taxonomy): Bacteria > Acidobacteriota > Vicinamibacteria > Vicinamibacterales > CAVVIG01 > CAVQFC01. The sequence goes on along the minus strand of JANYHS010000211.1, from coordinate 2,336 downwards.
GGCGTCGCGATTTCCAAGGCCCGCGACGAGGCGCGAAAGAAACTGTTCGCGCACACTCCCATCGCCGAGATGACGCGCCTGGCCCGCAAGCTCGACCGCGTGGCCGCTGATCTTCAGGAGAGAGAAGCGTCTTCGTCGAAAGCGTCGGCGCGCAGCTGGCGCTGGGCGATTGATGCACGCGTGTCGCGGCGCGCGTCGCGCTTGTCTGGCGCCATCGCTGACGCGGGCGCGCTGTATCTGCCCGAACGCCTGCACGCGGTTCGCATCGCGGTGAAGAAACTGCGCTACACCGTCGAACTGGCGGTCGAGGCCTCGAGCGCGCGGCACGCCGCCGATCTGCGCGCGCTGACGCGCGGCCAGGATCTGCTCGGCCGCATGCACGACCTGCAGGTGTTGCTCGACCGTGTGCGCCAGACGCAGGCGTCGCTGGCGCCGCCGAGCGTCACCGTCTGGCGCGATCTCGACATCGTCATTCTCTCGATCGAGGACGAGTGCCGGCGGCTGCACGCCCGGTACATGCGCATGCGCCCTGCGCTCGATGCGCTCGCCGAACAGTGCAGCGCTGATCCGAAACTGTCCGCCGCGCGCACGCAGACGCGCCGCGCAGGATAAGCGATGCCTGGACCCTACCAGCTCTATTTGATTCGCCACGGTCTGGCCGAGGAACGCGGCGAGGCGTGGCCCGACGATGCCAAGCGGCCGTTGACGGACACGGGGATGTCGCAGATGCGGAAGGCGGCGCGCGGGCTCGCGCGCCTCGGCGTGTCGGTGGATGTCGTGCTGTCGAGCCCGCTTGTCCGCGCGCGTCAAACCGCGGAGATCGTCGCCAGCGCGCTTGAACCCCGCCCGTCCCTGTTGAATGTCGACTCGCTGGCCACCGACGGCAGTTACCAGGCCGTCATCGTCGATCTCGAGAAGCACGCGCGCAAGACGCGCATCGCGCTGGTCGGCCACGAGCCCGCGCTGGGCGAACTCGCCGCGCGGCTGATCGGATCCCGCCACGCGATCGAGTTCAAGAAAGGCGCGGTGTGCCGCATCGACATCGACGACTTGCCGCCCGCCGGCCCCGGCGATCTGCGCTGGCTGATGACAACGAAGATCCTCCGCGCCATCCGAAAATAAGCTCTGAGCCCTGCGGGCTAAGCCCTTTCTTACACGCGCTGCCAGTCGGCTTGCCAGTTCTTCACGCGCAGCTTGATGTCCTTCTGCGTCGCCAGTTTCCCGGCGAGCACCTCGCGCACGATCTCCGCCATCTCCGCATCGCCCGCGAACCGCAGCGCCACGAGTTGCCGGGTGGTCAGGCCGTCGATGCTGGCGTGCATGTCGGCCGGGAGCAATCCGCGCAGGCGCAGACGCATCTCGAGTCGGATCACGCGGTCCTGCGCCGCCAGCGCCTGAATCCGTGACAAGAATGCCGTCATCAAGAGTGCGACGGCGACCAGTGTCTCGAAGGCATTGTGCTGGCTGGTCACCATCCACAGATGGCGGAGCGAGTTGAGCACGTTGATCAACAGCACCGGCACGACGAAGAAATGCAACGGGGGCAACAACCGGGCGTGCTTCTTGTAACTCTGTTCGGCCATCCTGATCCTCCTGACGCCCGCGCGAAGACACGAGCGTAAGACGAACTGTACAGCCGCGGCGGTGCGGATGGTGGATCAATCGACGAACCGGTACCCCAGGCCGACGACGGTTTCGATCTGGTGGCCGGCAGTGCGCAGCTTGCTCCGCAGGCGTCCCACGTGGACGTCGACCGAGCGCGTTTCGACCAGGCGTTCGTAGCCCCAGACGCGCTCCAGCAGCCGGTCCCTGGACACGACGCGGTTCTTGTTGCTCACGAGGTACTGCAGGAGTTCGAACTCGCGGCGGGTCAGGCGGACGGGGGCGCCGTCCACGGCGATGGCGACGGCCTCGAAGTCGGCGTTCAGGCGCGCGCCCTGGTAGCGGCCTTGCCGCTTCGATTCGGCGGCGGGGCCGCGCCGCAGCGCCGCGCGGACGCGCGCGGTCAGCTCCCGGAGGCTGAACGGCTTGGTGACGTAGTCGTCGGCGCCGTGTTCGAGTCCGGCCACGCGGTCGTCCTCGCTGGTGCGCGCCGTCAGCATGATGATCGGCACGTGCGGCACGTCCGCACGCGATCGCAGGATGCGGCAGACTTCCAGGCCGCCGACTGCGGGGATGTTGAGGTCCAGGATGATGAGGTCGGGCACCCGCTCGGTGACCGCCTTCAGCGCGGCGTCGCCCGATCCGACGATCTGCGCGTCGGTCTCACCCCCGCGCTCGAGGGTGTGCTTGATGAGTTCGGCGATGTCCTGTTCGTCTTCGACGATGAGTAATCG
>JANYHS010000199.1 GCA_025358945.1 Acidobacteriota bacterium | reverse complement strand
CTTGCCAGACAGCGGACCGGGCTGATCGCTCGGCTCGGCCAGATCCGTCGTCATCTTGACGCCGGCCGCCGTGAGCCTGGCAATCAGCGCCTGATTGCGCGGCTCCTCTGCGAACGCGCGCACCGACGCCGCCACGACCGGGCCGATCTCGTTGACGGACTGCAACGCTTCAGGCGGTTCAGCAAGCAGGCGCTGCATCGAGCGGAAGTGTCGCGCGAGCGTCACGGCCGCCTTTTCCCCGACGTGACGAATCCCCAGCGCGTACAACAACCGGGACAGATCGTTCGACCTACTGCGCTCCAGCTGTGCGATCACGTTGCGGCCAACTTTGCCGAGCTTCCGCGGCACGGCGCGCTCGGACTTCGGATCGCGGGGCGCGACGACCAGGGCTTCGAGCTGCTCTCCGGTCAGGTGATACAGATCCGCGAAGTCGTGCACCAGATCCTGCTCGAGCAGTTGATCGACGAGCGACGCGCCGAGCCCCTCGATGTTCATCGCGGTGCGCGAGGCGAAGTGCTCGAGGCTTCGGCGCAGCCGCGCCGGACACGACGTGTTCTCGCAGCGCCAGACGACCGCCTCCTCGTCACGCTGAAGCAGACTTGCGCACACCGGACATACGGCCGGCATCTGCCACGGCTCGCTGCGCGGCGTGCCGTCGGGATGCGGCAGGATCGCCTTCACGACCTTGGGAATGACGTCGCCGCCCTTCTCGATCAGCACGCGGTCGCCTGGACGGACGTCCTTGCGCGCGACGTCTTCCGCGTTGTGAAGGGTGGCCATCGAGATCGTCGAGCCGGCAAGTTTCACCGGATCCAGGACGGCGTACGGCGTCACCGCTCCCGTGCGGCCCACGTTCACTTCAATCGCGTTCAGCGTCGTCGTCGCCTGCTGCGCCGGGAATTTGAAGGCGGTCGCCCATCGCGGAAATTTGGCGGTGGCGCCGAGCGTGTCGCGCAGCGCGAGACCGTCCACCTTGATCACGACACCGTCCGTGTCGAAGTCGAGGCCTGCACGCATGTCGGCCCAAGCGGCGCAGAACGCGATGACTTCGTCGATCCCGGCGCAGCGCGTCCAGTGCGGCTCGACCGGCAGTCCCCAGGAGGCCAGGGCGGTCAGCGTGTCGGCGTGCGTCGGGCCAGCGTGACCGGGGACCGCGTGAACGCCGTCCGCTACGACGGCGCCCACCAGCTGATACACGAACGCGCCCATGGTGCGCTTCGAGACCAGCGACGGATCCAGGTTCCGCATGGTGCCGGCGGCCGTGTTGCGCGCGTTTGCGAACAGCGGCTCGCCCGCGTCTTCCATCTCGCGGTTGAGGCGCGCGAACGCCGCGCGCGGCATGTAGACCTCGCCGCGGATCTCGACGCGACCGGCAGGGCCGCCACGTAGCGACAACGGGATCGCGCGAATGGTGCGGACGTTGGCCGTCACGTCTTCACCGCGCGAACCGTCGCCGCGCGTGGCGCCGCGCAGCAGCCGGCCGTTCTCGTAGGTGAGCGCGATGCTGAGCCCGTCAATCTTCAGCTCGGCGACGTAGGCGATGGCCGCAGGCGGGTCCGCAAGGACCTGGCCTAGGCCTTTGCGCACGCGCTCGTCGAACGCGCGCAGCTCGTCGTCGTTGTAGGCGTTGTCGAGGCTGAGCATCGGCGCCAGGTGGTCGACGGTCTCGAAGCCTTCGACGGCCCGGCCCGCGACTCGTTGCGTGGGCGAATCAGGTGTGACGAGTTCCGGATGCGTCGTCTCGATCCGCTCGAGCTCGTGCAGCAGCGTGTCGAACTCTTCGTCAGAGATCAGAGGATCGTTGTGAATGTAATAGCGCTCTTCGTGATGACGAATGGCCTCGCGCAGTTCGCGGAGGCGAGGCTCGAGCGTCACCGGTCTCTGGACAGGACGTAGTCGGGAAGCGACAGCAGGGCATCGCGCTCGGCGCTGGGCGGGAACGCGTAGAGCGGCTTCTTGGCTTTCTCGGCGAAGTCGACGGCACGGCGATACGCGTAGTCGATTGACGCGTGTTCCTTCAGGCAGCGCAGCAACTCGTGCCACTGCTCCGGCGTCGCGTTGCGCGCCGCGATGATGTCGCGGACGATCTGCGGACCAGCACCGGCGCTGCCGTGCTGCTGCAGGTGAATCAGCGGCAGCGTGACCTTGCCTTCGCGCAGATCACTGGCGATCGGTTTCCCGACCGCGGCTGCGTCACCCGTGAAATCCAGCAGGTCGTCCACGAGCTGGAACGCCATCCCGAGATTGAAGCCGTACTCCCGCAGCGCCTGCTCCTGTTCCTTCGAGATCTTGGCGAGCATGCCGCCGATCTGGGCGCAGCCGCCGAAGAGGAACGCCGTCTTGCGGCGCATGATGTCGAAATGCTCTTCTTCGCTGATGTCGGCGTCGCCGTTCTTGGTCAGCTGGTAGAGCTCGCCCTCGATCATGTGCAGGGTGACGTCGCACAGGTTGCGGATGATCTCGAGCTCGTCGTGCGTCAGCGCCATCGCCATCGACTTGATGTAGAGGTAGTCGCCGAGCAGCACGGTGATGTCATTGCCCCACCGCGAATGCACGGCCATCCGGCCGCGGCGCAGGTCCGAGTCGTCGATGATGTCGTCGTGCACCAGCGTGGCCGTGTGGATGAACTCCACGACGGCCGCGTACAGAATCGATCGATCCCCGGTGTAGCCGACCAGGCGTGCCGCCATCAGGAGAACGGCCGGACGGATGCGCTTGCCGCCGCTGGTGCGGATGTACTGACCGATTTGCGGGATCAGCGCGACTTTCGACTGGACGTGGCGCGCGAACTCTTCATCGACCTTTTGAAGATCGGCGCGAATCGGTTCGAAGATTTGCGAAAGGGCCGGGGACGATTTTTCCACAGGGTTACTGTTCAAAACTTTATCACGGCCTGAACAAGGTGTGGAAGTTCGACGCCGTGCGCTCCGCCATGTCGCTCGCCGACATCTGGTGCATCTCGGCCAGCGTCTCGACCACGCGCGCCACGTAGGCCGGCTCGTTCCGCTTGCCGCGATATGGCACGGGCGCCAGAAACGGGCTGTCGGTCTCGGTCAGCAAACGATCCAGCGGCACGCGGCGAGCCGTTTCGCGGAGTTCAGCGGCCTTCGGAAACGTCAGGATCCCCGCCAGGGACACGTAGAACCCCAGAGCCAGGCCAGCGTCGGCCAGGGCCGGCGTGCCCGTAAAGCAGTGCAGGACGCCACGCAGCGAGCCGCCGCCTTCCTCGGTGAGGATGGTGATCGTGTCCTCGTCCGCCTCCCGCGTGTGGATGACGACGGGCAAGTCGAGTTCCCGCGCGACGCGGACCTGGGCGCGAAATACCGCGTGCTGCACGTCCCGAGGCGAGTAGTCGTAGTGATAGTCGAGGCCAATCTCCCCGACGGCACGCGCGGACGCTGTCGCCGCGCACTGCTCGCGCACGACGGACGCCGCCCGCGCCGGGTCGGCGGCGTATTGATGCGCCTGGTGCGGATGAACGCCGATCGCGAACCGCACGCCCGGCCACAGCTGCTCGACCCGTTGCGCCTGCGCGGCCTCCGTCGCGTTGCCGGCTTCGAGGATCACCAGCGCCGTCTCGATGCCCGCTTGCCTGGCGCGATCGATCACCTGCTCCAGATCGCACGCGAAGGTGTCGTCCGCGAGGTGACAGTGACTGTCGATCAACGGACAGCCCTGGACTTGAGGCTGGAGGCCTGGGGGCTCGGCCGGCCCTCGAACGCGGCGAACGCCGTGTCGAGTTCCGTCCGCAGACGCGCCTTGGTCGGCACATCGGCGAAGCTGTAGTCGATCGAATCGCGCGCCATGCGCTTCAGCGTGCGATAGTCCACGCCCTGCTCTTCGACCGCCTTGCGGTACTCCTGCGTCATCGTCGACCGCGAAACGCCCGCGTCATCGGTCACCAGTGCGACCGGGACGCCGTACTTCAGGTACATCCGCAGCGGATGACGGCTGCCCTTGATGCCGAGGATGACGTCGTTGCTGGTCAGTGCGATCTCGACGAGCACTTTCTTCGCCGCCATCTCCTCGAGGAGCGCGATCGGATCGTCCTCGAACATCACGTCGACGCCGTGCCCAATGCGCAAGGCGTGGCCGGTGCGGACCGATTCGCGGATGTGAAACCGCAGCGTCTCCGGTGGGACCAGGCCGGCGGTCAGTTCGCCGGCGTGCAGCGTGATCTTCACCGCCGGATACTGCTTGTGCAGGTAGTCCAGCATCGACATCTGCAGCGGAAACTCGCGAACGGCGGCCGGATCGTCTTCCGGCTGCACCAGGTTGAGGCTGACGACGCGGGGATCGGCGCTGGCAATCTCGAAGCCGGCAAGAATCTGTCCGAACACCGACGCCGGCGCACCGGCGCGCGCCACCTGATAGATGTAGCGGATGGTCACGCGACAGCCGGGATCCGGCTGGGTCGCGGCGCACTTCAACAACTCGCGCTCGCGCGCTTCGGCCTGATCGAGACGTGTGCGCGATGCGCTGACGACAGCGTCGCGAAAACCGCCGGCGAGCAGCTTGTCGCGCAGCTTCGCGAGATCGGGATCCCAGCCGGCGGCCACTCCGCGCGCCCCGCCGACGCCGCCATCCGTCGTCTGCATCAGCTCGAGATAGCTGCCCTGTTCGGCGGCGGCTCGCGCCGCGACCTCGGCCAGCATGTCGCCCGTCCTCGCGGACGCGGGTCCCATCTTGCCGAACGTCGCGAAGAAATGATCGTGGCCGTTCAAGGACGGGTCCCAGTGCCGCATCGACATCGCGTCGACGAGTTGGTTGAACAGAACGCTGTTCTGGAACGCGCTGGTCGCCGGCGGGCGTCCCGCGGCGGCGTCGCACGTGCCGCCGACGATCGACAGCGTCGCCGTCGCAATGCACAGGCCATCGTCGGCGGCCCAGCGGAGATAGCTCTCCGCGTAGATCGCGCCAGACAAATGGTTGTGCAGATCGCCGCCCTTTGGCATCTGCGTGAGAAACGCGAGCAGCATCGACGGGTTGTTCCTGATCGAGGCGAAGTAATTCGCGGTCCGATGTTCGCCACTCTGAACAGGCGCCGCGGCGATCGTGAACGCCGCGAGGAGAACTGCCGACGCCGCTTGGAGGGCCCGCTTCACGCTCAGCGCACCCGTGTGCCTGGCGGTGGCGGCGCCTCGAACGAGACGACGGTCGGCGTGCCGCCGTCCGGGCTCGCCGCGAGCACCATGCCATTGGATTCAATGCCCATCAGCTTCGCGGGCTTGAGGTTGAACACAATGACGACGGTCTTGCCGATCAGCGCGTCGGGCTCGTAGGCCTCGGCGATCCCGGCGACCAGCGTCCGCACTTCCGTGCCGACGTCAACCGAGAGCTTCAGCAGCTTCTTCGACTTCTCCACACGTTCGGCGGTCAGCACCTTCGCGGTGCGCAGTTCCACCTTCATGAAATCTTCGATCGAGATCCGATCGCTCGCGGGCGTCGCCGGGGCGGTTGGGGCGACAGGCGCCGACACCGGAGGCAGCGCGCCCGGCGCGGGACCATCCGGCGGTAAGGGATTGTCAGTCACAGTCGTTGTCTCCTTGCGTGGCCAGAGTGGCCCTTCCTGAAGCACCAGTCGTTCGCCGTCGTTGCGCCAGCGGCCGTCGCGATCGAAGTCCAGATCCGCACTGGACGCGCCAACGCGGCGCAGGATTTCCCTGCTCGAGGCCGGCATTACCGGCGACAGCAGTACAGCGGCGAGGCGAATCGCCTCCACCGCGTCGAAGAGCACTTGCGACAATTGGTCCGCCGACGCCGGATCCTTGGCCAGCTTCCACGGCGCCGTCGCTGCGATGAACTCGTTGGTTCCGTCGATCAACCGGTACGCCGCGGCCGCGCCCTCGTGCAGGGCAAAACGATCCATCGCGTGTCGGTAGTCCACCACCACGCGCTCGCCGAGCCGCGCAAGCTGATCGTGGCTGCTCGCGCCCGGCGCGACGCGGCCTCCGCGATAGCGGTGCGCCATCGCCGTCACGCGACTGACCAGGTTGCCGAGATTGTTGGCCAGATCGACGTTGTAGCGTTCTTCGTACCGTTCCCACGAAAAATCACCGTCGCCGCCAAACGCGACTTCCTTTACGAGATACAGCCGGAGCGGATCGACGCCGAGGCGATCCGCGGCCTCGATCGGATCCACGATGGTGCCGAGCGTCTTGCTCATGCGCTGACCGTTCAGCGTCATGAACCCGTGCCCGAACACGTGGCGCGGCAGCGGCAGCCTGGCGGCCATCAGCATCGCCGGCCAGATCACCGCATGGAACCGCGTGATGTCCTTGCCGATGACGTGCAGATCCGCCGGCCACCATTTCTCGAACATCGCCTGATCGCCGCCCAGGCCCACCGCCGAGGCGTAGTTGATCAGCGCGTCGAACCAGACGTAGACGACGCTACCGGGATCGAATGGCAGCGGGATGCCCCAGGACTGCCCCGCGCGGCTGATGGAGATGTCGATCAGGCCGCCTTCGATCAGCCGAAGGATCTCGTTCCGACGCACGTCTGGCTGCAGAAAATCCGGGTGCGCAGCGAAGTGGTCGAGCAGCGGTTGCTGATACTTCGAGAGCCGGAAGAAATAGTTCTTCTCCTTGATCCACTCGGGCTTCAGCGTCGGATGCAGCGGGCAGTTGAGGTTGACCAGGTCCTTCTCCTGCTTGAACTCCTCGCAGCTCACGCAGTACCAGCCCTCGTACACGCCCTCGTAAATGTCGCCGGCGTCCCACAGCCGCGTCGCGATCTCGGTGACCCCGGCTTTGTGCCTCGGCTCGGTCGTGCGGATGAAGTCGTCGAACGAGACGTCCAGATGCGCCCAGGTCTTGCGGAACTCGCGCTCCATCTGATCGCAGTACGCCAGCGGATCGAGTCCTTCGTCCACCGCTTTCTTGAACACGTTCTGCGAGTGCTCGTCGTTCCCCATCAGGAACCGCGTCTCGAACCCGCACAGCCGTTTGTAGCGCGCGATGACGTCGGCGCAGATCTTCTCGTACGCCGTGCCGAGATGCGGCCGGCTGTTGACGTAGTCGATCGCGGTAGTGAGAAAGAACTGTTTCACGATCGATACGCCTTCACGGCAATGGCCTGCACTTCCTTGACCGGCAGGTTCGTGGCACGCGCGATTGTCGCGCAGTCCTCGAACTCCGGTGTCGCGTTCAGCACCTGACCATCCCGCGACGCGACCTTGAAGCGGACTGTGCCCACCGGCGTCTCGACCGCCACGATCGTGCGATCGAGGCACTCGCGGCCCACCTCGTAGTGTCGCAGCCCAATCGTCGTCGTCTCACGGAAGATGATGTTGGTCATCTGCGCGCGCAGCGCCGGCGGTGCAACGACGGTCAGCAGCGTGCCGGGACGGTTCTTCTTCATCTGCGCCGGGATGTAGAACACCTCGAGCGCGCCCGCCGCGTACAGCCGGTCCATGACCACGCCGAAGATCTGCGGGTTCATGTCGTCGATCTCGCACTCGATGACGGTGACACGGTCACCCGCACGACTGAAGTCGTGCGCTACTTCCGGCGTGGCGCAAGGCTTCAGCCTTGCGGTCTCCTCGCCGATCAACACGCGCAGCACGTTCGGCGTCACCGGATCGTCGCGATCGCCGGCGCCGTAACCGACGCGCTCGATCGTCATCGCCGGGATCGCCCCGAACGACGAGGCGTAAGTCGTCGCGATCAGCGCGCCGGTCGGCGTCACTAACTCTTTCTGGACGGCGCCGCTATACACAGGCGCATCGCCAAGAATGCGGAGCGTCGCAGGCGCGGGGACGGGAAACACGCCGTGCGCCGACGTCACCATGCCGCCGCCGACGTTCAACGGCGAGCAGACCACGCGGTCAGCGCCGGCCCAGTCCATGGCAAACACGACGCCGACGATGTCGATGATCGAGTCGAGGGCGCCGACTTCGTGCAGGTGGACCTTCTCGACGGGCATCTGGTGGATGGCCGCTTCGGCTTCGCCGAGGCGCTGGAACATCGCCTTGGCGCGTTCGCGCCCGGCGTCCGACAACGACGACCCGTCAATCATCTTGAAGATCTTTGGCAGATGACGATGCGCATGAGTCGGGGACTGGGGGCTGGAGGCTCGGGGCTTGCCCTCGTGGACAGAGAATTTCGTCGCCGACACG
>JANYHS010000196.1 GCA_025358945.1 Acidobacteriota bacterium | reverse complement strand
ACTTCGGCCAGCGTGATGCCGAGCAGTTCGATCATCGGCGGCGGCGGCATCTCGCCGGCAAGCATCTTCTTGAAAAAATCAAGGCCGCTCATCAGGCGGCGCGCTTCGACGTGGCTCATGCCTTGCCCGAGGTGGCGTGCTCGTCACGCAGCACGCGATACAGAATCTTTCCCACGGCGCTCATCGGCAATGTCTCCCGAATCTCTACGACCCGCGGCACCTTGTAGTCGGTGAGCCCTTCGCGGCAGTAGGCGATGATCGCGTCAGCCGTGATGGCGGATCCCGGCTTGAGCGCGATGCAGGCCTTCACCACTTCTCCGTGATAGGCGTCGGGAATGCCGATGACGGCGGCCAGCCGTACCGCGGGATGCGTGTACAGCACCGACTCGACATCGGACGGATACACATTGTAGCCGTCGACGATGATCATGTCCTTCTTGCGCTGGACGATCGACAGGTAGCCGTCCTCGTCGAGTGACGCAATGTCGCCCGTGTGAAACCAGATGCGGCCGCTCTCGTCTGGGCGCAATGCGTTGGCGCTCTCTTCGGGGTTGTTCCAGTAGCCCTTCATCACCTGCGGGCCCGCGATGCACAGTTCGCCCACCTCACCGATCGGCAGTTCGAGCAGGCCGGTCTCGACGTCCACGATCTTCATGTCGGTATCGGGAAACGGGAGCCCCACGGTGCCCAGCTTGCGGAACGCCAACTGCGGCGTCGAATGGGTCACCGGCGACGTCTCCGACAAGCCGTAGCCCTCGTTCAGCGGACGCCCGATGCGACGCTCGAACTCTTCCATCACCTCGACCGGGCACGGCGCGCCGCCACTGTTGAACAGCCGGACGTGTTCGAGTCCGTACTCGCCGACCTTCGGGTGATTCAGCAGCGAGACGAACACCGTTGGCACGGCCGGGAAGTACGTCGGCCGGAAATCACGAATCGAGGTCAGCACCGCTTCCGGCTCGTACTTCGGATGGATGATCTGCAGCGCGCCGATCCTCAGCCCGACCATCATGCAGACGGAGAACGCGTAGATGTGGAAGTACGGAATCACCACGAGGTACCGCTCGCCGCCGCCTAGGATGTACGCCGGGTTGGTCCAGCTTTCGGTCTGCACGACGTTGGCCCAGATGTTTCCGTGGGTCAGCATCGCGCCCTTCGGCGTGCCGGTCGTGCCGCCGGTGTACTGCAGCACGGCAATGTCCTGCGGATCGATCGCGACGCGAGGCAGCTCCGACGGCGTTACCGCCACCAGCAGGTCGGCCAGGGCGTGCGCGTCGGCGACGTGCGGCGGATCGGCCGCGGCTGCCGAGTACTCCGCCAGCGACGTGACGATCACGTGCTCGATCGTGGTCTGCGCCCGGACGGCCTGCACGAGCGGCGCGAGCGCATCGAGCGTGATCACGATGCGCACGCCCGAGTCGGAGGCGACCATCAGCACTTCGCGCGCGGTGTAGCTCGGGTTGATGTTGACGATGATGCCGCCGAGCCGGAGGATGGCGAACGCCGAGAAAATGTACTGCGGGCAGTTGGGCAGCATGATGCCGACCCGGTCGCCCTTGACGATCCCGAGGCGCGCCAGCGAGGCGGCGAGTTCGTCTGCGTGCTGTTTCAGCTGGAGATACGTGAGCTGCGCGCCGAGAAACTGCGTGGCCACCTGATCCGGCCGAGCGACGGCGGAGATGCCCAGAATATCGCAGAGCGACCGGCCCGGATACGACAGCGTTGGCTGGACCCAGTAGTCGTAGTGGCGCAGCCAGGGGCGCGCGGCGTAGGGGGATTCGGGGGTCACGCGATGGTGCGTCCGCCGTCGACGATGATCGTCTGGCCGGTGATGTAGTTGGAGGCGTCAGCGGCGAGGAACACGGCGACGCCTTTGAGCTCGCCGGCATCGCCGACGCGTGGAATCGGACTCGACGCTTTGATCGCCGCTTCGTTCATCGCGATGGCGCCGTCGGCGAGACGGGAGTGAAAGAAGCCGGGGGCAATCGCGTTCACGCGGATGCCTTTGCGCGCCCACGACACCGCCAGCTCTTTCGTCAGGCCGATCAGCCCGGCCTTGGTCGCGGCGTACCCCGCGTAGTGCGGTCCATGCACCGACGCGTGCATGCCGGCGATGGACGCGATGTTGATGATTCGGCCCCACTGGCGCGTCAGCATGTCGCGCCCGGCCGCCTGGGCGAACAGGAACGCGCCGGTCAGGTTGATGTCGACGACCTTCTGCCACTGGGCGAGCGTCATGTCCTCGGGCTCCGACGCCCAGGTGACCCCCGCGTTGTTCACCAGGATGTCGACGCGTCCGTACGCGGCGATCGTCTTGTCGACGACCGACTGGACGTCCGCGGCTTTGGCGACGTCGCAGAGCGCGCCTTCGACCGCGAATCCCTGCTTGCGCATTTTGGTAACGGTCGGCGTCAGCCACTCTTCACGCCGCGCGCACAGCATGAGCGAGGCGCCGGCCTCCGCCAGTCCTTCGGCCATCTCCTGGCCGATTCCGCGCGATCCGCCGGTGACGATAGCGATGCGCCCGTCGAGTCTGAACAATTCGTTGATGGTTGGCACGTTGTCAGGCTTATACTTCCGACCCGCTGGACCCGTCAACCACCCAGTTCCAGAGAGCGCATCGAGACATGGCACAGACAACGGCACAGACACCGGTAAGCGGAAGTGGCGGACAGTTCCTCACCTCGACGGCTGCACCCCTCGAGGTGTTCGTCCGCGAAGATCTGAGCGACGAGCAGCGGCTGTTCGGACAGACCGCCTCCGAGTTCATGCACAAGGAAGTGCTGCCGGTGGTGGAGAAGCTCTACCAGCACGACTGGGCGCTGACGCGCGAGCTGTTGAAGAAGGCCAGTGAACTGGATCTGCTGCGCCTCGAGATTCCTCCGGCCTACGGCGGCCTCGGTCTGGATTTGATCAGCGCCTCGTACGTCGGCGAGCAGATCGCGATCAACCCGTCGTTCGGCGGGTCGCTCGGCGCGCACACCTCGATCGGCACCTTGCCGCTCGTGTATTTCGGGACGGAAGAACAGAAGGCCCGCTACCTTCCGCGGCTCGCCAGCGGCGAGCTGATCGGCGCCTACGCGCTTACCGAACCTTCGTCCGGATCCGACGCGCTCGCGGCGCGCACGACCGCCACACTGACCGCTGACGGCCGGCATTACGAACTGACCGGCACGAAAATGTGGATCACCAACGGCGGTTTCGCCGATCTGTTCACGATCTTCGCCAAGGTCGGCGGCGACAAATTCACCGCGTTTCTCGTCGAGCGCAGCATGGGCGTGGTCAGCGGCCGCGACGAAATCAAGCTCGGGCTGGACGGATCCTCCACGACGGCGCTGATGCTCGATAACGTCAAGGTGCCGGTCGAGAACGTCCTCGGCACGATCGGGCAGGGACACAAGGTCGCGTTCAACGTGCTGAACTTCGGCCGCGTGAAACTCGGTGCGCGCAACATGTCGGGCGTCCGCATGGCGCTGAATCACGCTGTGAAGTACGCCAAAGAGCGCCGCCAGTTCGGCAAGGCCATCTGCGAGTTCGGCCTGATCAAGCAGAAGCTGGCCGGCATGGCGGTTCGCGGATTTGTCGGCGACGCGATGTCGTATCGCACGCTCGGCGACGTCGACCGCGCGATTGACGCGGGAGACCGCGCAGACGGCCCGCTGGTTCTGAAGACGATCGAAGGGTTCTCGGTCGAGTGCTCGATCAACAAGGTCTGGACGAGCGAAGCGCTGGCATGGGCCGTGGACGAAGGCCTGCAGGTGTTTGGCGGCAACGGCTACTCGCGCGAGTTCCCGCTCGAGCGCATGTATCGCGACGCGCGGATCACGCGCATCTACGAGGGCACGAACGAGATCAACCGGATGCTCGTGCCGTCGCGCCTGCTGAAGAGTCAGCCGCAGCTGTTCAACGCGGAAGGCGCGCGCGCCGCGCTCGCGGTCCAGCCCCCAGCCCTCAGCCCCAAGTCCCCGCTGAGTGGAGAGCGCGAGTTCGTCGCGCGGCTCAAGCAGCTTTCGATCGCGCTGCTGGGCAGCGCATCGGCCGCCTACGGCGACACCCTGAAGGACGAGCAGGAAGTGCTCGCGCAGATTGCCGACGTGATCATCGAGGCCTATGCCGTCGAAAGCGCGATCGCGCGCGCGGAGAAGATGGCCGCCAGCGGTGATGGCCGCGCCAGTCTGGCGACGGACATCGCCGCGGTCTACACCAACGATGCGTCGGATCGCGTCGCCGCGGCAGCGCGTCAGGTGGTCGCGGCGCTCGAGGCGCGCACGGCCGACAGCGCGCTCGCCGCGGGCGTGCAGCGCCTGATCTCCTACGCCGGCATCGACGCGATCGCCGCGCGCCGCCGGATTGCAGATGCCGTCATCGACGCTGGACGCTATCCGCTCTAATACGGTCGGGTGGGTCAAGTAGGTCAGGTAGGTCGGGTGGGCCGTAGCGCGAAGGCTTTAGCCGAGCGTCGGCGCGTAAACGGATAGGAGACGGCATGTCTGGTTCCGGCTACGCGCTGGCGGTACTCTTCGCCATCAACCTGATGAACTTCTTCGACCGCCAGTTGCTGGGCGGCGTCGGCGAGGGCATCCGGCGCGAGTGGGCGCTGAGCGACACCGCGCTTGGTCTGCTGGGCACGGTCTTCACCCTCCTCTACGCCGTCGTTGGCCTGCCGCTGGGACGCCTGTCGGACAAGATCGCGCGCCGGAAAATTCTGGCGTTCGGCGTATTGGTCTGGAGTCTGCTGACGGCGATGTCCGGCGTCGCACGCAGCTTCTCCCAGCTGATCATCGCGCGCCTCGGCGTCGGCGTTGGCGAGGCGACCTGCTCGCCGGCGTCCACTTCACTCATCGGCGATCTCGTCCGACCCCGGATGCGCGCGCGCGCGGTGGCCATCTGGATGCTCGGCCTTCCGCTCGGACTGGGTCTGGCGAACGGCGCGGGCGGATGGATCCTGCAGAACTGGGGTTGGCGCAACGCGTTCTACATCGCCGCGGTCCCCGGCATTCTGTGCGCGGTTGCGGCCTGGAGCATGACCGAGCCGCCGCGCGGCACGCGCGAAGAACACGCCGTCGGCGAGCGATGCCGTCCAGGCAACCCCTACCTGCTCGTCCTGTCGATTCCGACCATGGGGTGGATCATCCTGTCGGGGGCGCTGCACAACTTCAACATGTACGCGCTCGGCGCGTTCGTGTCGCCGTTCCTGGCGCGCTTCCATCACATGAGTTTCGTGAACGCCGGGTGGGTGGCGGCGTGCGTCTACGGATTCTCCGGTATCGGCGGGCTCACGATCGGCGGGTGGCTGGCGGATCGTTTGTATACACAGCGGGTGGACGGCCGGCTGATCGTCGGCACGGCGTCGATCGTCATCTGCACGCCGCTGATGTTCCTCGGCCTTGGGCGACCCTCCGGCGACGTCCTCGGCTTCGCCCTGCTGATGGGACTGGGCGTCGGCGTGATGTTCGCGTATTACTCGACCGTCTACTCGACGATTCACGACGTCGTCGAGCCGTCGCTGCGCGGGACCGCGATGGCGTTGTACTTTTTCGCGATGTACGTGTTGGGCGCGTCGATGGGTCCGGTCGGCACCGGCCTGGCGAGCGACTACTTCACGTTCCAGAAGGCGAGTGCCGCGGGCGCGGTGGCGCCACTGCCGTTTGGTTCGATCATGATGGCGGAACTGCGGAGCCTGGTCGGCGAGTCGAAGGGCTTCAACCTGAAAGCGCTCGAGCCCTACCGCGCCGCAGGCCTGCACGAGGCCATGTACATCGTGCCGATTCTTGCGTCGGTGCTGGCGGTCGTGCTCTTCGCGGCGTCGCGGACGGTGAAGAAGGACGTCGACAAGCTGCAGGCGTGGATGAAGTCGGAAGCCTGAAGCCTCAAGTCTCAGATGAAGATCGCAGGCACAGTCGTCGTTGTCACGGGCGGCGGCACGGGGATTGGCCGTGCGTTGTGCCGCCGGTTCGCGGCCGAGGGCGCGAAGGCGGTCGTCGTCGCCGACATGAATGCCGCGACCGCGAAGCAGGTGGCGGATGAAATCGGCGGGACGGCGATCACCACGGATGTGTCGCGTGAAGCGGACGTCGTCCGGCTCGTGAAGCAGACGATCGCAGCGCACGGCGGCATCGATCTGTTCTGCTCGAACGCCGGCATCGCCGTCAACGGTGACGAGCACACCGTTGATGCCGAATGGGCGCGCTGCTGGGACGTGAATGTGATGGCGCACGTCTACGCCGCGCGCGCGGTGGTCCCGCACATGCTCGAACGCGGCGTCGGCTACCTGCTGCAGACGGTTTCGGCTGCCGGTCTGCTGACGCACCCGCAGTCAGCGACCTATGCGGTGACCAAGCACGCCTCGCTGGCGTTTGCTGAGTGGCTGTCGATGACCTACGGCGACCGCGGGATCACGGTCTCCGCACTGTGTCCGCAGGGTGTGCGCACCGACATGCTCCGCCGTGCGGAAGTGGAAGGCGCGCCTCGCTCGTTCCTCCTGGATTCCGCGCTCGAGCCCGAGCAGGTGGCCGACGAGGTGGTGAAGGGGATCGAGGCGGAACGCTTTCTCATCCTGCCGCACCGCGAAGTCGCCGAGTACGTCCGCCGCAAAGCCGCCGACCACGATCGCTGGCTCCGCGGCATGCGCCGACTCGCCTCCAATATTTAGCTAGTCGCGCACCCGCCGGATCAACAGGCCACAGCGTCACCGAGTCACAGAGAGGCGAACGCGTCGCACGCCGCCGGCCGGCGGTGACGCGCTGCGGTCGGCAGCGTGCGCTCCGGATCTTGGTGGCTCTGTGACTCTGTGGCGCGTCCACCGTGGGCGTGATCGTCGCCGGGTCGGGGCCGACCTTCTTCAGTCCTTCAGATACTTCATCGTCGACCGAGTAGTCGAAGAGCGCGTCGATGATGATAATCCCCTCGGATGGCGAGACGGCCCAGGCCGTGGTGTTGACAGCGTCATGACGCGGACGTATAAGCGAGCACCACTCCATTTATGCATATTCACGCCGCCATTCTGTGGGAAGCCGGAACACCGCTCTCTGTTGAATCCGCCGAGCTCGACGGCCCGGGACCGGGCGAGTTGCTCGTTGAACTGAAGGCCGCCGGTGTGTGCCACAGCGATCTGCATCCCGCGCGCGGCGATTGGCCGGCGAAGACGCCTCTCGTCCTCGGCCATGAAGGCGCCGGCATCGTCCGGGACGTCGGGCCGTCAGTCTCGCACGTGAAGGTCGGCGATCACGTCGTGCTGTGCTGGGCGCCGGCATGCGGCGTGTGCGCGCCCTGTCTCGAAGGTCGCGCCGTGCTCTGCGACCGCGTGGAGAAGGTGACGTTTCGCAACAAGCTGCCGTCAGGCGCGGCGCGCCTGCACGCGCGTGGACAGGACGTGGCGCCATTTCTCGGCACCGCGTGCTTCTCCGATTTCGTCATCGTGCCGGAGGCCGGCGCGATTCCCGTGCCGCGCGACATTCCGTTCGACGCGCTGGCGACGATCGGCTGCGCGGTCATCACCGGCGTCGGCGCGGTGACCAACGCGGGACAGGTGCCGAGAGGGTCACGTGTGGCCGTCATCGGCGCGGGCGGTGTCGGGCTCAACGTGATCCAGGGCGCGGTGATCGCGGGTTGCGAGCGGATCATCGCGATCGATCTCCGGCCGAAGCCTCTCGAGATCGCGAAGACGTTCGGCGCCACCGATACGATCGACGCGTCGGTCGACGTCCCACCGGCCGTGCGCGCGCTCACCGCCGGACGCGGTGTGGATTTCGTGTTCGACACGGTCGGCAGTCCCGCGACGCTGACGCTCGCGCTGGCCTGTACGCGGAAAGGCGGAGCCGTCGTGCTTACCGGGCTGTCGCGCATGGACGCCCAGGGATCGATCGCGATGTTTCCGTTCGTGATGCAGGAGAAACGGTTACTGGGTTCGGTCTACGGATCGGGACAGCCGGCGCGCGATATTCCACATCTCGTCTCGCTGTATCAGGAAGGCAAGCTCAAGCTGGGCGAACTGGTGTCGCGGACGTACGCGCTCGCGGGCGTCAACGATGCGCTGACCGCGCTGGCCGCCAGCGACGGCGCACGAGGAGTGATCACATGGTGAAGCACATCCGGCCACGACAACACGAAAGCACGAAACGGATCGGGTAGGGCATTGTCGCGCTTGTCGCGTCTGCGTGGGTAATGACGCGCGGTTCTGGCTCGACGCCGACGTACGGCTTGACGCACGAAAAATTCGCGGCATCGTCCGCGCTGCCCGAGCCGTTCCACTTCGCGATCTGCGGGTACACGCACAGCGGGCGCGTGCGCTTCGTCTCGCTCTGGATAACCTGCGCGCCCCATCTTCTTCTGCATCCCCTCGTAGTAAAGGTTCGCGCGCCAGGCGCGGTCATTGCTGGCCTCCCGTCGTGGTGGTCTTCACGACGGGCGCCGCTCCCGGCGCCGCCACGCACGCGAAGTTCGCCGCATCGTCGGAGCTGCCGGTGTTCTTCCAGCGAGCGACCAGCGGGTAGAGGCACAGCGGACGCGAGCGATCGACTTTGCCGGCCGTGCTGTGGGTCGCAATCATCTTGTCCGGCGCGGTGCCCTTCTCGACCCAGTGTTCGAGCGCGCCGATCGCGTCGAACTGGTTCGGTCCCGGCCCGCCCGCGCAGTGCCCCATGCCTGGCGCGATGAAGAAGCGATAGAAATCGCGCGTGGCCGCGAGCCCGCCCATCGTTTTCACCACGCCGTCGTAGTACGCGACCGTGTCCTGCGGCGGCACGACCGGATCGGACCAGCCGGTGTACATCAGCAGCTTGCCGCCGTGCTTCTTGAACGCCGTCAGATCCTTGTCCACCGCGGCCAAGAACGACAGCTTCTGCTCGGCGTACGCCAGATCGCGATCCCAGTCGATCGTGCGGAAGTCCCAGTTCGGATCGTGAAACAGCCAGTACTTGAAAAATCCGACGCGCATCGGTTCCGGCGGATCGACGACGTACTGACGCCAGCTCTGGCCGGCGGCCTCGCCGAAGCCCTCGCTGCCGCGCGGCCAGCCGGTGTAGATCAGCTCGCCGGTGCGCGGATTCTTCGTGCCCTCGTACATCTTCTTCGCCGCCTCGACCTGGGCGGCGGTCAGGCACGTCGGGTCATCGGCCGCTTGCCCTGAGCCGGTCGAAGGGGCCCTGCAGAGCAGTTTCGCCGGGTCGAAGTGGCAGCGGCGCGGGTCATCGACGATGCCGTCCTTCAAGCCGTCGATGGCGTCACACGCGTCGACCACCGACTTGGTCAGCAGCGCGAGCTTGGGTTGCGTAAGGATCGGCTTGCCGTCGGCCGTATGCGTGGCGATCCATGACGAGAGGAAACCGAACGTCTGGCGGATCCGGTTGGCCGCTGGATCGCCGGCGACGATACCGTCGTAGTCCTCGGGATAGCGCTGTGCTTCGGACAACGCCTGCTGACCACCGGCGGAGCAGCCGACGAAATATGATTTCTCGGCGAAGCGTCCCGCGGCGTTGCGGATGATCAGCTTCGAGGATTCCGTCATCACATGCACCGCGCGGTAGCCGTAGTCGATCAGTTTCTCCGGGTGCCCCTGACCGAATTTCATGTCGTCGCCGGTGTGGCCGGTATCGGTGGACGCCGTCGCGTAGCCGCGCCGCAACGCGATGGCCATCGCCGCGTACGAAATCGATCCCTGGTAGCCGCCGTTGCCGACGCCTTGAAACTTACCGTTCCACGCATCGGCCGGGGGAATCCAGACCTCGAACTTGATTTCGGAGTCGCTGGTTGGCCGTGCCGTCGCTTCGACGCGGCAGAACGCGGGCACCGTCATGCCGCCGCGCTGCGGTGTGCCGTCGGTGGCGGGCTGCGCGCCGCCTGCCGTGAACGGTCCGGCGGGGATCGCGGTGGCCGATTTAATGGTGACGTTCGGGATGGTGAGCGCGGCGAGGTTCAGGCACGACGTTCCTGCGGCGGCGGCTGGCGTGGCGACGTGCGCGATCACCGGAATCAGAGCGATGACGAGAGCAGCGACAAGGCGACGGGCCATGTAAAGCGCCTCCTGGGCAGCCGTATTATACGGAGAGGACGACCTTCCCCATCACTTTTCGCGCGGCCATCAGCTTCAGCGCGTCGGCGGCGCGCTCGAGCGGAAACGTATTGGAGATGTGCGGCTTGAGTTGGCCGTCCGCATGCCAGCCGCTCAGGCGCGCCATGGCTTCCGCAAAATGCTGCGGCTCGCGGCGCGCGAAGTCGCCCCAGAACACGCCGACGATCGAGCAGCCCTTGAGCAGCGTCAGGTTCAGCGGGATCTTCGGGATCTCACCCGCCGCGAAGCCGACGACGAGGAGCCGACCGCGCCAGGCGATGGAGCGAAGGGCGAGCTCGGTGTACGCGCCGCCGACCGGGTCGTAGACGACGTCAGGCCCGGCGCCATTGGTGAGGGTCTTGATGCGTTCGCGCAGGTCCTCTGTTGTGTAGTTGATCGTCTCGTCGGCGCCGTGGGTGCGGCACACCGCGAGCTTGTCGTCGGTGGACGCGCATGCAATCACGCGGGCCCCGAGGATCTTGCCGATTTCGATCGCGGCCAGGCCGACGCCGCCGGCGGCGCCGAGCACGAGCAGCGTCTCGCCGGATTTCAGCGCCGCGCGATCGACCAGCGCGTGCTCCGAGGTGCCGTAGGTCAGTCCGAACGCGGCCGCGGTCGCGAAATCCATCGCCTGCGGAATCGGGAAGAGCTTGCGCGCGTCAACGTTCACTTCCTCCGCGAACGCGCCGTATCCGGTGATCGCCATCACGCGATCGCCAGGCTTCAGGTGCGTCACGCCGTCGCCAACAACCTTGACGATGCCGGCGAGCTCGCTGCCCGGCGAAAACGGCAACGGCGGCTTCACCTGGTATTTGTTCTCGATGATCAGCACGTCCGGAAAATTGACGCTTGCCGCTTTCACCGTGACCACGGCTTCGCCGGGACCCGGAACAGGCGAGGCCACGTCCTCGAAGACGAGCGCGTCGGGCGGACCGTACGACTTACAGAGGACAGCTCTCATAAGGGGAACCGGGTAATTGGGTGATGTGCTAATCGGGTGATTGATCGGAGATTGGCAGACAATACACCAACCAAATTACCCAATCACGCGATTACTCGATTATCCAGTTCGTGCTTCTATGACGCCGGCTCGCCCGCGGTCACCGGAATGCACTGTCCCGAAATGTTGCGTGCGCCTTCACTGCACAGGAACGCGGCGAGCGACGCGATGTCTTCGGCGGTCGACATCCGCCGTAACGGCGCGCGCTCGACGAACGACTGCCGCATCCGATCGACGTCAATGCCGCGCACGTCCGCCTGACCCTGGATCACGCGGTCGATCCGATCGCCTGCGACCGCGCCCGGCGCAATCGCGTTGACGGTGATGTTGTGACGGCCGAGCTCGAGCGCGAGTCCGTAGGTCATCCCGATCTGGCCGGCCTTGGCGGAGCAGTAGCCGACGCGGTACATCAGTCCTCGTCGTCCTGCCATCGACGCGATGTTGACGATCGCGCCGCGGCCGGCGGCGATCATCGGCGGCACCACGAAGCGCGAGCAGAGGTAGGCGCTCGTCAGGCAGGAGTTGACGGTGTAGAACCAGTCCTCGATCGTGTAGTCCTGGATCGGCTTCGTCGGTCCGCCGTCGCCGGCGTTGTTGACCAGCGTGTCGACGCCTCCGAACGTCGTCAGGCCGGCGTCGACGATTGATTTCGCGCCCTGCTCGGTGCCGGCGTCAGCGACGACCGCCACGGCCTCGCCGCCGGCTGCGCGGATCAGGTCCACGGTCTCATTCACCAGATCCTCCGAGCGCGCGGCGCAGATCAGCTTTGCGCCCTCGCGCGCGAAGAGC
>JANYHS010000189.1 GCA_025358945.1 Acidobacteriota bacterium | reverse complement strand
CCGAAGCTGATGCCGACGTGGCTGCACCAGGTTCCTGGCGAAGGCGCGCCCGCGCGTACGCGAAGAACGAGACCAGCGACGTGAACAGCAGCGAGTAGATGAAGATCACCATCCCCGCCTTCATCAGGTTCGCGTGCTTGGGGTACTCCAGTTCGCGATTGACCTGCGCCAGCGACTCCTCGCCAGACATCGCGAGGAACGAATGGCCGAACGCCATCAGGATGCCGATCAGGCCAAGCAGCGCACCGGCATTCGGGATGAAGCCATAGTGCGGGGCGGGAGCCGTAACGGTTGCGGTCGCGGTCTCGCTGGGCGTGGGCGCGGGCGCGCCTTCGCCAGGGACCTGGTGCAGCCACGTCGGCATCAGCTTCGGCATCCACCCGACCGCGTCCTGATTGAACACCAGATTGCTCACCACCGGCGCCGGGGGCAACCGCTGCGCCTCTGGCCGCTTCAGGATCGTCAGGCCCGCCCAGCCGATCAGCATCACGACCATCACGGTCGTCACATACATGATCTTCAGCGCATCGTCAGACGACTCGTGGATGCCTTTGGTGTTGCGCCACCAGAAATAGACCGTAATCAGCGCCGCGATACCGGCCGCGTAGAGGTTGATGACGTCGGCGGTCGGACTCCACGGATGACCGAAATAGGTTGTGGTCTGCGCCACGAGGCCGACGATGTACTGGCCGGCGGAGACGCCGGAGATCGGCCCGGTGAGGATGTAGTCGAACATCAGCGCGGACACCGAGAGCTTTGCCAGCGTCCCGCCCATCGCCTCTTTCACGACGCGGTAGACGCCGCCGCGGGTGAACATCGCGCACGACTCGACGTAGACCGCGCGTACGGCGTACGAGAACAGCATCACGCCGAGCACGAACCAGGGGGACGCCCGGCCGACCGCTTCCTCGGCGATGCCGCCGACGTAGTACGCCGACGAGCCCAGGTCGTTCAGGACGATCGCGGCCGCGCGCCAGAAAGAAATGAAGGAGAGCATGACCGAGGTCGCGACGACGACACGGGTCGTGCGTCTCGGTCCGGCAGCCAGAGTGTCGTCAGTCGTTTGGGAAGGCAATCCTTTCAGCTTAACGAAGCCAGGCCTGAACACGACTAAAAATTCCCTTAAAAGGCCGCGCACATGGCTAGTCCGCTGGACTGCTGACCAGCCGGTAGCCGACCCACGGCTCGCTGAGGAGGTACCGCGGGTTCCCGGGATCGCGCTCGAGTTTCTTCCGCAGTTGCGCCATCAGCACCCACAAATGCTCCGGCTGTTCGACGGCGTTGGAGCCCCAGATCGCCTTCAAAATCGTTCGATGCGTCAGCACACGGTCGGTGTTGTGCGCGAGGAGCGCGAGCAGTTCGAATTCCTTCGGCGTCAGGCGGATGTCGTCCTCACCGCGCACGACGCGGCGACGGTTGTAGTCGATCGTGAGGTCGCCGACCTGCACGCGCTCGACCTCCGGCTCCTGCGCGTCGGCCACCCGGCGCAGCGCGACGCGGATGCGCGCCAGCAGTTCGTCGGATCCGAACGGTTTGGTGATGTAATCGTCGGCGCCGATATCGAGCGCGGCCACCTTTTCGGCTTCCCCGCTGCGCGCCGACAGGATGATGATCGGGACCTTCGACGACTTCCGAATCCGCCGGCAGACTTCGGCGCCCTCGAGGTCGGGCAGGCCAAGGTCGAGCACGATGAGATCCGGCGCCTCATTGGCGACTGCGCTGACCGCCTCCGCGCCGGTGCCGACGACGTCCACTTCGTAGCCGTGCGAACGCAGCAGCGGCGCCACCGCCCGCTGAATCGACACCTCATCGTCCACGAGCAGAATGCGATCCTTGCGCGTCACTTCACCTCCGCCGGAACGGTCATCGTGAAACGGGCGCCGCCATCCTCGCAATTCTCCGCCGAGATCCGCCCGCGTTCAACGGCCAGCATGCCTTTCGCAATCGCCAGCCCCATCCCTGTGCCTGAGCGACGGTGTCCGGCATTCGCGCCGCGGTAGAAGCGGTCGAACACGCGCGGCAGGTCCAGCGCCGGGATCCCGTGACCGTGATCGCGCACCGCAATCGTCAACCCCTCGCTGGCGACACCGGCAGTGACGTCGATTGGCGATCCGGCCGGCGCGTACTGCGCGGCGTTCTCGAGCAGGTGCGACAGGGCCGCCGACGTCAGCCGCGGATCGAGCCGGACCAGCCGCTCGGAGTCGAGGGAGACCGTCACCGCGCGGCCGCGCAGCGCGGGCTCGACGCTGGCGCGCGCCGCCTCGATGATCTCTGACGCCGCGACCCAGCGCGTATCCTCGGTGACGGCGCCGGCGTCGATGCGCGCCATCTCGAGGATGTTCTGGAACAGGCGCGTCAGGCGATCGACCTCGGTCAGGATCACATCGCTCTGCTCGCGGCGCTGCTCCTCGTCCGGCCAGGACGCCTGCAGGTTGCCGGCGGCGACGCGGATCGCCGTCAGCGGGGTGCGGAGGTCGTGGCCCAGCGACGCGAGAAGTGCGGACTTCAGCGCCTCTCCCTGGCGCGCCAGATCTGCGTCCTTGCGCGCGTCGAGAAACTGCGCGCGCTCGATGGCAATGGCGGCCAGGCCCGCCAGCGCATCGAACGTGCCAGGCTCAATCGATCGCCCGGCCACGGCGAGCAGCCCACTCGGCCGCGTGCCGAGCCGCAGCGGCACCACCTGCACCGCGCGCGGCCCAACCGTCAGCACGCGCTGCCCGCCCCCTGAGGTCAGCGCGGCGGCGGCTCCTCGTTCGGTATCAAGACCGCTGACTGCGGCGGACAGCGTGTCCGGATCCAGCGTCAGCGGTTGCGGACCTGCATCGAACACGATCCATTCGGCGCCGTGCGGCACGCAAATCGCGACTGAATCGAGATCGAAGCGCCGCGAGATGAAGGCCGCCAGAGACGCGTTCGCTTCGCCGCTCTCGGTGATCAACAACACGTCGCGACTGAGATCGAACAGGCGGCCGAGCTCGTCGCGGCGCGCGACAGCTTCCAGCGTGCGAGCACGCGCGACCGCTGACAGGTTGCTCGCCACCAGGCTGACCGCGAGAAAGGCGAGCAGCGCGATCCAGTTGCGGGGATCGGCGATCGTCAGCGTGCCGAACGGCGGCAGGAAAAAGAAATTGAACGCGAGCATCGCGACCGAAGAGACGGTCACCGCCACCCACAGGCGCGCGGTGGCGGCGACGAGCAGCACGACGATCAGAAAACCGAGCGCGACGGTGGTCGCGTTCGAGATCTGCGTCCACTGGCCGAACAGCAGCGTGAGCCCGGCAATGCCAGCAAGCCCGACGGCCAGCTTGCGCCAATCGGCGACAGCGGTCATCCCGTCATCCTATTCCACCATGGCCATGACGGTCTGACGCGCTGTCCGCATGGGGTTGCAGTATCATGTGATTCATCAATCACTTAACACGCCATGAGTGAGCAGGAACTTCGGCTGTCGCGGCAGGTGTATCGCCTGCGCATTTTTGGCCTCGGGCTTGGCTTCCTGTGCATCGCCGCGGTCTTCTACCAACGAGACGCCACACTCCTCGCGTGGACCGTGCTTGCCGCGCACGGCTTTGTGTGGCCGCACGTCGCGTGGTACCACGCGCGCACGAGCGCCGATCCGCACGTCGCCGAGCGCATCAACCTCGTCGTCGACTCCATGATGGGCGGCATCTTCGTCGCGCTGATGCAATTCACTCTTCTCCCCAGTGTGCTCATCGTCGCCATGCTGAGCATGGACAAGCTCGGCTGGGGCTGGCGCTTTCTGGGCCGGACGTCCGGCGCGATGGCCGCGACATGCCTGGTCACCACGGTGCTGACAGGCGCCTCGTTCAGGCTCGACACCAGCATGCCGGTGATCGTCGCGTCGATCCCGTTGATGGTGGCCTACCCGTTCGCGGTCGCGTTCGTCAGCGAACGCTCCGGGCGCATGGCGCGCGAGCGCAAGAAGGCGGTCGAACAGACCGCGGTGCTCCGCGAGCAACTTGCACACATCGCGCGCGTTGGCACGCTGGGTGAAATGGCGGCCGGCCTCGCGCACGAACTGAACCAACCCCTGACCGCGATTCATCTGGAAGCGCAGACCGCCCTCGAGTTCCGTCCCGCCGGCGTACCAGAGGATGTCCTCGACTCGTTGTCGCGCATCGGCGAACAATCCATCCGCGCGGGTGACATCGTCAGGCGGATGCGCACGTTCGCGCGGCGAGGTCAGGCGCGGCGGGAAGCGATTGCGATCAGCCCGTTGATCCAGGAAGTGCTGGCGCTACTCGATCACGACCTGCGGCTCAACGGCGTCGAGACGATCCTGCACCTGCGCGACGACCTGCCGCCGGTGTTCGTGGACCGCATCGAGATCGAACAGGTGATGGTCAATCTGATCCGCAACGCCATCGAGGCGATGGGATCGGCAGCCACGCCGGTGCGGCAGTTGACGATCGCCACTGAGCCGATGCCACGCGATGTGCGTGTCACGGTCACCGACACCGGCGGCGGGATCGCGCCGACGATTCTCGCGCGTCTGTTTCACCCGTTCCAGACGACCAAGTCCGCCGGGCTCGGACTCGGCCTGTCCATCTGTCAGTCGCTCGTCGAGGCCAACGGCGGGCGCGTGAGCGCCGGCCCGCATCCCCCGGGCGGTGCGACCTTCTTCTTCGAGTTGCCATTGGTTCGGGCGGCCAACGCATGAATCCGAATCCGCCGGTATTCGTGGTCGATGACGAAGAACCTGTGCGCGTGAGCCTCAGCAAGCTCCTGCGAGCGATGGGCTACCCGACCCAGTCCTTTGCCTCAGCCACGGCGTTCCTCGAAAGCGAGGCGGTCAGCGAGCACGGCTGCCTGCTGCTCGACCTGCGCATGCCGGGCATGAGCGGCATCGATCTCATCGAAGAGTTGACTCGCCGCCAGCTCGCGGTGCCGATCATCGTGATGACCGGTCACACCGACATGAAGTCGGTGCAGCGGCTGGAGTCGTTTCCCCTCGTCGGGTTTCTGGAGAAGCCGTTCTCGGTTGATCAACTCCGCGAACTTCTCGACCGCTGGCGCTTCGGCATATGAACCAGCGTGTCGTCGTTCGCGATCGGATGCAGCGCGGATACGTCTACCACCTGACCGAGCCGGTTGGACGTCACTTCGCCGAGGACTTCACGCCGGATCTCACACCCCGACAGATGCTGCGGCTCGGCGTGTTCGGCGGCAAGTACATGACCGACTGCCGGAATGAATTTCCCGCGTCGTGGTTCGCGAAGGCCAGGCTCTGCGCCGAGCGTCACGATCCGCGGCTGAACTGCTTCGGCGTCAACGCGTCGCAACCATTGGCGGTCTGGCGGAAGAACAACTGGTTGCGGCCGCAGGATCCGCGTGGCTGGTTTCAGTGGTACTGCCGCTACTACATGGGACGCCGCGGGCCGGACGATGCGCGGCAGATCGCGAGATGGAAGGCCATCGCACGTCACGCCGGCGCGATCCGTAAGAACTGCGAGCCAGGTGACCTCGAGTGCCGCCCGCGCCAGCGGCAGGCCCTGCTCCACTGGGCGTACGATAGCCGCAAGATCTGAGCGCACCTGCCGAATTGACGGGCCACCGAGACCCAGAGACACCGAGCTGGACGCGTCGCACGCCGCCGCCTTGCGGCGGCTCCAGGCGCGAGGAACGGTGTGAACGCAAAGGACAATCCCGCAGGTTTGCGTTCACACCGTTTTTCGCACCTGGACGGTCGGCCGGCGGAGGGCCGACGCGCGACGCGTTGATGTCCTCTGCGTGCGCCTGAGTCTCTGTGGCTCTGTGGCCCGTTAAGACAGCTTGGCCGTGATCTCGTAAGACTTCAGCCGCGCAGCGTGATCGAAGATCTGCGACGTGATGATCAGCTCGTCGGCGCCGGTGCGCGCGATGAACGCGTCCAGTCCGCCGCGGACCGTGTCGCGCGAGCCGACCGCAGCGCACGACAGGGCGTGCGCGATCATGCCCCGCTCCGCCGGCGTCAGCGAATCCTCGAAGCCGGCGGCCGGCGGCGGCAGACGGCCGGGCTGACCTCGCCGCAAGTTCACGAACGCCTGCTGGAGTGACGTGAACAACAGCCTCGCCTCTTCGTCCGTGTCGGCCGCAAACACGTTGAAGCCGAGCATCAGGTGCGGCCGATCGAGCTGGTCGGACGGCCGGAATTGCTCGCGGTACACCGTGATGGCGCGCATCAAATCGGTCGGCGCAAAATGCGAGGCGAACGCGTACGGCAGGCCGAGCGCCGCCGCGAGCTGCGCGCCGAACAGACTCGAACCCAGGATCCAGATCGGGACATTGAGACCCGCACCGGGCACGGCCCGTACCGGACCACCGGCATCGCGGAAATAGCCGATCAACTCGAGCACATCCTGCGGGAACGCATCTGCCGCATCCGCCGCGTTGCGCCGCATCGCGCGCGCCGTCAACCCGTCCGAGCCGGGCGCGCGTCCCAATCCCAGATCGATGCGGCCTGGATACAGTGACTCCAGCGTGCCGAACTGCTCGGCGATCGTCAGCGGCGAATGGTTCGGCAGCATGATGCCGCCGGCGCCGACGCGAATCGTCTTCGTCCCGCCAGCCACGTGCCCGATGACAATCGACGTCGCGGCGCTGGCGATGCCCGGCATGTTGTGATGCTCGGCCAGCCAGTACCGCCGATAGCCCCACCGCTCGGCGTGCTGCGCAAGATCGAGCGTGTTGCGCAGCGCGAACGCCGCGTCACGGCCCTGCACAATCGGCGACAGATCCAGGACGGAGAGGGGAACCACTATGAGGGTTTGGGGCTTGGGCTCAGGACTGTGGCGTTCACGCCAACTGTGAGGTGCAGAACGCGCAGCGGCGCGCGCCGATCGCCACGTCGCTCAGGCACTCCGGACATTTCTTCGTCGTCGGATCCGCCGGCGCGTCGCCGCGGCGGATGCGCGCGTCCAGGCTGTTCACCGGCAGGACGATGAAGAAATACAGCGCGATCGCCATCATCAGGAACGCGATCACCGCATTCAGAAAATCACCGACCAGCAGCTTGCTGCCGTTCAGGTCGACCGCGATCCGCGAAAACTCCGGCGACCCGACGAACGCCGCGATGAGCGGTGTCAGCAGATCCTTGACCAGCGCCGTCACCACCGCGGCAAACGCGGCGCCCATGACGACGGCGACGGCGAGGTCCAGGACGTTGCCGCGAAAGATGAACTGTCTGAAGCCCTTCATCGATACTCCCCAGTGACTGTCAGCGGAACGCGAATGCTCCATAGATTACTGCTTCGCGCTGGCGGAGTCAGGCGCCGATGAGACGGTCTGGCTGAGGATCCACGCCTCGAGGTCATCACGCCGGAAACGCCACTCGGCGCCGACACGCACCGCCGGCAGCACGCAGGTCACCGCGGCGCGGCGCAGGGCGGGCCTCGACAGCAGGCAGTCCATCACCTGCTGGGTCGTCAGAAGGTCGGTATTCTCCACCGCTGCAGCCTAGAGGGTTCGGACGCCCCTGTGAATACGGCGGATGGTAGGCACGCGTCTACACCGGCGGATATAGATTCGGACACATTGAACGCACGGACAAAGTAGGCGACGATGGCTCGTGCCCATTCGGCTTGTACTCGCGGACGACCATCCCATCGTACTGCACGGCCTTCAGCGCCTGTTCGAACGGTATCCCGACCTCAGCGTCGTGGCGGCGTGCGCGGACGGCGCCTCGACTATCGAGGCGGTTCGCACTCTGCGTCCAGACATTCTGGTGCTCGATCTCCGCATGACCGGACAGAGCGGGCTCGATGTACTGCGCGTGCTGTCGCGCGAGCGGCTGCCGGGCCGTGCGATCCTGCTCACCGCCGCCGTGCGCGACGATGAGGTGGTGGAGGCGATGCAACTGGGCGCGATGGGGATCGTGCTCAAGGACGCGGCGCCCGACACGCTGATCGATTGCATCCGCCGGGTGCACAACGGCGAGCAATGGATCGAGCGTGAGATTGTGACGCGGGCGTTCAAGACGGTGCTCGACCGGGAGTCCGCCTCGATGGAAGCCGAAGCCACGCTCACGCCGCGCGAGATCGAGATTGTCCGGATGGTGGCGAAAGGGCTGCGCAACAAGGCGATCGCCGAGCAGCTGGCGATCTCGGAGGGCACCGTCAAGGTGCACCTCCACAACATCTACCAGAAGTTCAGCGTGGACGGGCGGCTCGAGCTGGTGCTGTGTGCGCAGGACAGAGGATTGGTCTAGGACGTCTTTTTCAGCTGCGCGAGGAACGCGGTCAGGATCTGCGCGTAGCGCTCGTCGGCGGCAGCGAACGCCTTCAGGTAATCCTGCTCGGACATCTTCTGCGCCTTCCAGTCGCCATCGAACTTGATCCGCTTCCCCGCCATCTCGACCTGATCGAACGGCTGATTGGTTTCCCGCTTCGCCTTCACTCCGTCGATGCCGGAATCTTCGATCGACATCCGCGCCGTTCCGGCGCCGTTCAAGTCCATGTAGACGTCGCGGTATTCCTTCTGAATCAGGCGCGCGAACAGCAGCTGCGGCGCCGAATAGTTTCCGGAGACGACCAGTAACTGCATCCCGGGGAAATAGAGCGCGGCGTGAAAGACGTCGGGCGCGGCGGGATCCGCGGCAGCGACGCTATCGAGCTTGCCCGCGTCGAGCGCGGCGGCCAGTTGCCTGGCCAGCGGCGCGGATTTCGATTCCTGCGCGAACGCGGCAGGGGCGATGGCGAGCGTGATGAGGGCGGCCAGCGTACAGTAGGCGACGCGCGTCAATAGCTTCAAGGCAGCCCTCCCGGGTTGTCTATTCGATTGTGAGAGGCTGTTCTACCACATTCCAGGGCCGGTAGGACCCGTGGGGCGCGTCAGATGAACAACGCGTCTTCGTCGTCGCTGCGCTTCTGGCGGGTGCGGGCCGTGCGCATGTCGCGGATCACCTGGAACGCGGCGCGCAACGCCGCCATCATGGCGCGGCCATCGCGGGCAGGTCCGCCGATCGAGGTCTGCACGGCGTTGAGGGTCTGCTCGACGCGGACGGCGACGTCGCTGAACAGTCTGTCGGCGCGCTCGACCTGCGCCGTGGCGAGCGCCACCGCGCGCGACGCGTCGCTGCCGATGGCATTCAGGTGCCCGAACAGCGGCTTCACGTCGCGTTCGAACTGATCCACCATGCGCGCGACGCGGCGGGCCATCAGGCCGGCCGCGATGATGACGCCGATCTGTGCGATGGCGATGGCGAGCGTCGCCACCGCAATGACGCCAAGAAAGACGTCACGCCACACGATCACGCGTTGTCCCGCCGTGCCTGCTGATACGCCTCGCGGCCACGCTCGATGGCCGTCGTCAGGGTTTCGCGGCCCTGGTTCAGGACGTCTCGGCCCTTGGCGGCCGCTTCAGCCGCCTTCGCGCTTGCCTCGGCCGCTCGGTCGCCGAGATACTCGCGGGTGTCTTTGCCGCTGGCCGGCGCATAGAGCAGCGCAACCGCCGCACCGCTGACCGCGCCGAGAATGAATGCAAGAAGAACGCTTCCCGCTCCGGCCCCTTCGTCTCTCGCCATTAGAAAATACTCACTTTCACGTTGAGGTATTTCTTCGGATCTTTCTGGATCGCCGTCAACAGTGCACGCATGTCGGTGACGACGCCATTCATGTTCTCATATAACTGCTTATCTTTCAGCAACTGTCCAGCCGTCCCCTCGCCGTTGTTCAGTTTCGTCACCAGCACATCGAAACGCTCCGTGACGGAGTTGAGCCGGTTGAAGAGCGCAGGGTCCGTCAGCAGCTTCCCCGCGGTCCCTTCGCCCTTGTTGAGCCGGTCGGTGAGGTCCTTCAGGTTTGCGGTGGCGCTGGTCACCGACTGCGCGAACGCATCGTCTTTCAGCAGTTTCCCGAGACTCCCCTCGCCTGCGTTCAGGCGCTCGGTCAGATCCTCGATGTTCTTGAGCGAGGCCTCGAGCGATTTCGCGGCCTTGGGATCTTTCAACAGCCGGCCGACGGATCCTTTGCCCTGTTGGAGTTCGCGCGTCATCTGACCCGCGGTCGTCACGAACTGCTGCAGCTCAGCGTACAGCCGGTCGTCCGTGATCAGCTTGCCGGCTGTGCCTCGCCCGGCCCGAACATCGTGAACAAGGCCGGTGAGCTCGTCGATCGTGCCCGCCGCCTGTTCCGCAATGTCGGCGAACTGCCCCTTCGACCGCCCCTGCGGCACGTAGCCGTATTCCTCGACCGGCACGCCGGCCGAGGACGGCGTGATATCCACCGCGCTCGACCCGAGCAGCGACACCGAGCCGAGGGACGCGATCGACTTGTCGGTAATCCGATCCCTGACCTCCTTGTTCACGTCGAAGACCACGTCCACGAGTTCGCCGGAAAAGAGGATGTCCTTGACGCTTCCCACTTGAACTCCGGCGACCCGGACCGGCGACCCCTTCGCCAGGCCCGCGACATTCGGGAAGCGTGTCTTCAAGGTGTAGCGCTGCCAGAACCAGCCTTTGCTGCCGGTCAGGCTGAACACCAGCACGCCGGCGATCAGGAGCGCGACGATTGTCAGCACGCCGATTCTCAGTTCCGACCAGGCCAGCGATCGCGTTCGAGGCATATATTCAGCTCAGGAAAGTCAGGATGTAGGGGTCTTTCGACCGGCGCAGCGCGTCCGCGTCGCCTTCGAATACGATGACGCCGTCTTGGATCATGATGAACTCGGCCTCGCGCTCTTTCTCGGGCGTCGCCGGCACGATCGTGACGACGCCGTCGGCGCCGCGAACGGCCATGTGGGTCGCCACATAAAACGCGTCGCGCAGCTGATGGGTCACAACAATCGAGCTGACGTGCTCGAGGTCGCGCAACTTGATGATCTCCTCGTCCACGGTCGTCGCCGTGATCGGATCCAGCCCCGTCGTCGCTTCGTCGTACAACAGGATGCGCGGCTTGAACGCCATCGCGCGCGCAATCGAGACACGCCGGCGCTGTCCACCCGACAGCTCCGACGGCATGCGGTCGGTGTACTCGCCGAGGCCGACCCACCCGAGCACTTCCTCGACGCGCTGGTCCGCCTCGGCGATCGGCATCGCGCTCTCTTCATAAAGCTTGTAGCCGACGTTCTCGCGCACGGTCAGCGAATCGAACAGCGCGCCTTCCTGGAAGATCATGCCGAGATCGGCGCGCACCGCCATCATCTCACGCTCGGACAGTTGATCGACCCGCTCGCCATTCACCCAGACCACGCCTTTGTCGGCGCGCAGCAGGCCCGTGATGATTTTCAGGATCGTGGATTTCCCGGATCCGCTGGCGCCGAGGATGATCTTGGTGTGCCCGGAAATCAGCGTGAAGCTGATGTTCTTCAGCACGACCTTCTCGTCGAACGCCAGCTCCACCTGGTCGAACATCACGACCGGCGCGCCGCGCTCGCTGAGGATTTCCTCCGCCGTTTGTGTGGCCTGCGTGTCCATCTAGTACATCGCCGCAATCAGAATCTTGGTGACAAAGAAGTCCACGGCGATTACCGCCACCGACCCGGTGACCACCGCCACCGTCGTCGCCTCGCCAACGCCCTTCGTGCCGCCCGTGGTCCGCAGACCCACGTGACACGCCGTCGTCACGATCACGAACCCGAGGACGAACGGCTTGATGATCCCCATCCACACGTCCTGCGGGTACAGCGCCTGGGTGACCGACGACCAGTAGATCCCCGAGGAGATCTGCAGCTGGTAGACCGAGACCAGCCAGCCGCCGAGGATGCCGACAAAGTCGGAGATGATCGTCAGCACGGGCGCCATCAGGAATCCGGCGAGCAGGCGCGGCACCACCAGCTTCCGAATCGGATCGGTGCCCAGCACCCGCAGCGCGTTGATCTGATCGGTGACGACCATCGAGCCCAGCTCCGCGGCGATGCCCGACCCGACGCGCCCCGTCAGCATCAGCGCCGTCAGCACCGGTCCGAGTTCCTTGATCATCGACGCGCTG
Source organism: Acidobacteriota bacterium (assembly GCA_025358945.1). Lineage (GTDB taxonomy): Bacteria > Acidobacteriota > Vicinamibacteria > Vicinamibacterales > CAVVIG01 > CAVQFC01. The sequence continues at coordinate 8,391 of JANYHS010000189.1, read as the reverse complement.
ATCAGCCGGCCCACCACGGCGCGGCCACCGAACTGATCCAGCGTCAGGCCGCTCTGCAGCGCCAGCGCGGCGCCCGTGAAGAACCCGGTGAGCAGCACGACCGTCAGCGACCCGACACCAATCACGTCGAACTGCTCGATGATGTCGTGTCCGTACCGAGGCGATGTGAAGACGCCGACCACGGCGGCGCGGACCAGGCGCACGTACTCTTGCACCTCGAGCGCGGCCCCTTTCGCCCAGTTCTCGATCAATGGCACCACCACGCGACGGTCACGCCCTCCGAGCGGGGTGCGGCAGGCCCGGGGCCAGCTCGGGATTGCGCAGCCGTTTGATGTCGTCGCGCAGCGAGGCCGCTTTCTCGAAGTCCAGGTTCGCCGCCGCGGACTTCATCTGCGTCTGCAGTTTCTCGAGATACGCGTCGAGTTGCTGCTGGTTGTGGAAGCGCTCGGCGCCGTCGACGGTGGCGGCCGGCGTCAGGTAGTCGCGCTCGTAGACGCTCGACATCACCTGATCGATCGCCCGGACGATGGACTGGGGCGTGATGTGGTGCTCGACGTTGTACGCCGACTGAATCGCGCGCCGGCGCGCGGTCTCGCTGATGGCGATGCGCATCGAGTTGGTTTCCTTATCGGCGTACATGATCACTCGACCGTTGACGTTGCGCGCGGCCCGCCCGGACGTCTGAATCAGCGACCCGGCCGAGCGGAGGAATCCCTCCTTGTCGGCGTCGAGGATCGCGACCAGCGACACTTCCGGCAAGTCGAGCCCCTCCCGGAGCAAGTTGATCCCCACCAGCACGTCGAACTCGCCCCGGCGGAGATCCCGGAGGATCTCGACGCGCTCGAGCGTGTCGATGTCGGAGTGCAGGTAGCGAACGCGAACGCCCAGTTCCTGATAGTACTGTGTCAGGTCCTCGGCCATTCTCTTGGTCAGCGTGGTCACCAGTACCCGTTCGCCGCTGGCGACGCGGCCGCGAATCTCCTGCAGCAGATCGTCCACCTGGCCCTTCACCGGCCGCACCTCAATGGGCGGGTCGATCAGGCCGGTGGGGCGGATGATCTGCTCCACCACGACGCCCTGAGCCTTGGCCATCTCGTACGGCCCCGGGGTTGCGGAGACGAACACCACCTGCTTGACGCGCTCTTCCCATTCCGCAAACGTCAGCGGACGGTTGTCCAGCGCTGACGGCAGGCGGAAGCCGTAGGCGACGAGGACTTCTTTGCGCGAGCGATCACCCGCGTACATGCCGCGCACCTGCGGCACCGTCTGGTGGCTCTCGTCGACGACGATCAGCGCGTCGGCCGGCAGGTAGTCCAGTAGCGTCGGCGGCGGCGCGCCCGGCTCGCGGCCGGTCAGGTGGCGTGCGTAGTTCTCGATGCCGTGGCAGTAGCCGATCTCCTGAATCATCTCCAGGTCGAACATGGTCCGCTGGTGAATGCGCTGCGCTTCAAGCAGACGGCCTTCCTTCTCGAGATCCCCGCGGCGCTGGATCAGCTCCTCTTTGATCGTTTCGACGGCCTTCTTGGTCCGCTCGCGCGGCGCAACGAAGTGCGACTTCGGATAGACCGCGATCTTGTCGTGCTTGCGCAACGACTTTCCGGTGAGTGGATCGAAGGTGGTCAACGCGTCCACTTCGTCGCCGAATAACTCGATGCGCAAACCCGACTCTTCGTACGACGGGATCACCTCGATGATGTCGCCGCGGACGCGGAACGTGCCGCGTCCGAACTCGGTGTCGTTGCGCTCGTACTGAATCTCCACCAGCTTGCGGAGGATGTCCTCGCGCGTGATCCGCTGACCGCGCTCGAGCGGCAGCAACATCCCGTAGTACGCCTCGGGCGAACCAAGACCGTAGATGCACGACACGCTGGCGACGATGATGACGTCGCGCCGCTCGAAGAGCGAGCGGGTGGCGGACAGCCGCATCCGATCGATCTCATCGTTGATCGTCGCTTCCTTGTCGATGTACGAGTCGGTGGCCGGCACGTAGGCCTCCGGCTGGTAGTAGTCGTAGTAGCTGACGAAGTATTCGACGGCGTTCTCCGGAAAGAAATGCCGGAACTCCTGATACAGCTGCGCTGCCAGCGTCTTGTTGTGGACCATCACCAGCGTCGGCCGGTTCACCTTGGCGATGGTCTGCGCCATCGTATACGTCTTGCCCGAGCCGGTGACGCCAAGCAGCACTTGATGATGATCGCCGCGCTCGAGGCCGTCGACCAGTTCCCCGAGCGCGCGCTGCTGATCGCCAGCAAGCGAGAAGTCGGAGACGAGGTTGAAACGGTCGTAAACGGACGGCATCGGAACTCACCATAGTACTAGGGGCTGGGGGCTCGGGGCTAGGGGCTATCTCTTGCGATATACAGACGCGGCGGCGACCGTGCCTATAATTGCCATGTGATGTCTCCGGGCGGCCGCATCGCGCTCGCGTTCGTGCTGCTCGTCGCGACGCCCAATCTGTGCGGCGCGCAACCCCAGCGCGCCATCGTCCTCGACCAGACCAACCTCGCTCTGCCGGGCGTCCGCATCGATGTGTATCGCGGCAACCAGGTCGTCGAAAGCATCGTGACCGGTGGCGACGGCACATTCGAGCTGGCTCCGGGACCGCCAACCGACCAGGTGGAGGCGGCGCTCGAGGGCTTCGAGACCACCAGGGTTTTCCGGACCGCCGCCCAACGCATCGTGATGAAACTGGCGCACCGCAGCGATGTGACCGAAGTCGTCGCATCCGCGCTGACCTCGTCCGGTTCGTCGATGGAACACCTTGGCAGCACCATGACGGCGCCGCTGGCGCAGCGTCTGCCCGCAGCCCGTCCGCGCATCCTGCAGTCGCTGCCGTTGCTGCCCTCGGTGATCCGCGGCCGGGATGGCCTGCTGCGCATCGGCGGCACGCGACCGCACGAGTCCGCACTGTGGATCGACGGCTTCGACGTCACCGACCCGGTCACGCTGACGTCGGCAATCGACCTGCCCAACGAAAGCGTGAAGGGCATGGCGGTCGTCCGCGACCCGGTATCAGCCACCTTCAGCGGCGTCCTCGGGTCGATGGCGTCGATTGAAACGACGGCGGGCACGGGCGCATTCCACGCGGGCGTCCAGGGATTCATACCGCGGCCCCGCCTGAACAGCCAGTATGGCCTTGGACGAATCGAGGCGTTCTTCCCCCGCGCGTACACCAGCGGTCACATCGGCAGCCACGCGCGGTATTTCTCGTCCATTGAGCTGAACTTCGAGCGCGTGCCGGTGCCGGGCGTCACCACGCAGTCGGGCACGCCGGCCGTTGGCGCGACCGGCATCGTCTCGTTCGGCCGGATGGACATCGACCTGTCGCCCACCAACACGCTGACGCTGGAGGGACTGTACCTGCCGGCGGCCAGCTCGTTCTCCGGCCTCAGCCCGCTCCAGCAGCCCGAAGCGGCGCCCAGCGTCGATGCCCGCGATCTGTTCGGCGGCGTGGTCGACCGGATCGTGCTCGGATCGAGGGACCTCGTGACGCTGCGGGTCGGCGTGATGAACCACCGCACGCAGATCCGCCCCGCCGGCGCAGGCGATTCTGTGTTGCGGCCCGACGGCTGGCGACAGAACTGGTTCTCGGAAATCGACACGTCCGGCACGCGTCCGTCGGCGTCGATCACCTGGGATCGATCCGGCCTCTCGGCGCACGGCCTGCACACGGTCTCGGTCACCGGGGACATGCAGCACCGGACGATGTCCGCGTTGATGAACCACCAGGCGATTCGGATCGAGGACGACCTTGGCCGGCTGACGCGATCGATCAACTTTGCGGTGCTGCCGGGGCCGATCGCCACCGATGACGTCCGCAGCGGCGCGGGCGTGCGCGACTTGTGGGACGTGAACGCACGTCTGCAGCTGGACCTCGACCTGCGGATCGATGGCTTACAGGGCGCATCCGGCGTCACGCCATCTCCGCGCATCGGTCTCCGCTACGTGCTGGACGCCGACGGCCGCACGACGCTGAAGGCGAGCGCCGGGCGGTTCGTCGGCCGCCCGCCGCTCGGCGCGCAGGCATTCGACCAGTTCCCGACACGGCTCGATCAGACGTTCAACGCCGCGACGGGAGCCCTGCTCTCGTCGAACACCTACCAGCCGGTGACGCGCAGCCTCCAGTTGCCGCGAGCCGATGGCGTCGCGCTGGAGATCGAAGAACGACTCCGGCCGGGCCTCGAAGCGCAAGCCGCAATTCGCTACCGCAAAGGGTCGCACCTGCCCACGGTGATGGTCGGGCCAGCCGGCGGCGACGCCGTGCTGGCCAGCACCGGCGAGAGCGTGTATCGCGAACTCCAGATCTCGGTGCGGCAGGCGTGGAGCGCCGACGCGCAGCTGTTCTTCAGCTACGTGCGCGCTGCGTCCAACGTCGAGTCCAACGACTTCGGGTCGATGTTCACCAACCTTGACACCCCGCTGCTGGAGCCCAACGACACGGCGTCATCGGGAATCGCCGACGTGCCGCACAGGCTGCGCGGGTGGGCCACCTTCATGCTGCCGCACCGCGTGGTGATGTCGCCGGCAGTCGACTGGCGCAGCGGTTTTCCGTATACGGCGCAGGATGCCTACCGCCACTATGTCGGAGGCTTCAACACCGAACGGCTGCCAACCTACTTCGCGATGGACCTGACCACGTTCAAGACGTTCGACGTGTTCACGCGAAAGATGGACCTCGGCCTGCAGATCTTCAACGTGACGAACCACTTCAACCCGCGCGACGTGATCTCGGTCGTCGATTCGCCCCGGTTCCGGGAGCTGACTAATAACCCGGGCATCACGTTCGGCGGGTATATGCAGGTTCGCTGGTGAAGAAGCCGCCAGGCGTATAATCGCGGGTTGCTACGCTGATGCGGTGTCTAGCTGTCTGCCAGGACGAACTGGTCATCAGGATGCTCGACGAAATCCTGGTGCCCGGCTTCGAGGTCGAGTTCATCATCGAGAACCGGCCGCTCGCCCGTCGCCTCCAGGAGGCGGGGGTGACGGCCACCTCCGGTGATCCCCGTCGGATGGACACCTTCGTCAAAGCCGACATCGGCCCAACCACCTGCGTCATCATCGAAGACAACGGCAAGCGCGGGCTGAAAAAAATCCTCGAGGCGGTGCGTGATGCCGGCGGGACGCTGACCTACGTGCTCGGCATCGGCCCGGCCGCCAACAGCACGCGCGCCGACGAGTTCCACACGGAGTTCCCCGACGTCGCCTACCTGTCGATGTCGGCGCTGTTCGGTGGACCGCTGCTCACCGAGTTCAGCCGCTCGCTGACGCGCGCCAGAGTCCAGCAATACCAGCGGTATTTCAGCGACGCCGACCGCGTGCTCATCCTGCTCCACAACGAACCCGACCCAGACGCCATGGCCAGCGGCCTCGCGCTCCGCAACGTCCTTCGCCGAACCAAAACGACCGCGATCATCGGCGCCATCCAGGGCGTGACGCGCCCGGAGAACGTGCGGATGGTGAACCTGCTCGACATCCACGTCGAGGCCATCACCCAGGAATCGCTGAAGGAATACGACCGCATCGCGATGGTCGACGTCCAGCCGCACTATTTCGGTGGGCTGATCGACCGCGTGGATCTGGTGATCGATCACCACCCCGAGCAACCGGGTTACACAGCGGTGTTCAAGGACATCCGCCCCGACTACGGCTCCACGTCCACGATCCTCACCGAGCATCTGCGCGCCGTCGACGTGAACATCTCGGAACGCACCGCCACCGCGATGCTGTACGCGATCAAGTCCGACACGCTGTTCTTCAACCGCTCGACGAACCGCGTCGACCTCGAGGCGTTTTCGTATCTCTATCCGCTATCGGACGCGGCGCTGATTCTCAAGATGGAGGGCGCGGAAATCACCGGCGAGCGGCTCGACTACGTGCTGGCGGCGCACCGCGGAGGCATTCTGTCGGACCAGGTGTTCTGCGCGTTCCTCGGGACGATGCCGCGCGAGGACTTCATCCCCTACGTCGCCGACTTCTTCCTGCAGCTTGAAGACGTCAAATGGACGGTGATCGCCGGCATCGTCGGCGAGACACTGGTCGTGTCGGTGCGGAATCTGGGGTACACCAAGAACGCGGGCGAATTCGTCCGCCGCTTCTTCGCCGACATCGGCAGCGCGGGCGGCCATCGGGCGATGGCCAAGGCGGTGGTGCCGCTGCAGGCCTTCAAGGATAAACACGGCGACCTCGCGCCGGATGCCATGAGCGCCAAGCTCCAGCAGTTCGCGCACGAATTTCTCGCGCACGAAACACCGGGAAAGTCAGAACTTAGAGGTCAGAAATCAGAACTGGAAGTCAAGAAGTCGTAGTCCAGTCCTTCCTGAATTCTCAGTTCTCAGTTCTCAGTTCTCAGTTCCTAAAGCCTGGTCGAGGTCCGCGATCAGGTCGGCCACATCTTCCAGCCCAACCGACAACCGCAGCATGCCCTTCGTCACCCCGGCAGCCTTGAGCTGCTCGTCGGTGTGTCCCCACTGCGAGGTGATCACCGGCAGGCTGACCAGGCTCTCGATGCCGCCGAGGCTGGTCGCGCGCTTGACGATCTGCAGCGCGTTGTACACCCGTTCGGCGCGGTCGTAGCGACCGTCGAGATCGAAGCAGACCATCCCGCCGAAGCCGAGCATCTGCCGCTTGGCGATCTCGTGATCCGGGTGTGACGCGAGTCCCGGATAGTAGACCTGGCTGACGCGCCGGTCACCCTCGAGAAATTTCGCCACCGCCATCGCATTCGCGTTGTGGCGCTCCACGCGCAGCGGCATCGTCTGGAGACCGCGCCCGAGCGCGTACGCCGGGTGCGGATCCATCACGGTGCCGAGTAACCGCCGCGCCTTCTCGATCGGGGCCACCAGCGCCTTGGGCCCCGCGACCATGCCACCGGTGACGTCGCTGTGGCCGTTCAGATATTTCGTCGCGCTCTGCATGGCGAGGTCGATCCCCATGGCCAGCGGCTGCTGGTTCATCGAGCTGGCGAACGTGTTGTCGATCACCGAGAGTACGCCACGGGCGCGGCACGCCTGGGCCACGCGCCGGATGTCGATGCAGCGCAGCGTCGGGTTGATCGGCGACTCGAACCACACCAGTTTCGTGCGGTCACTGAACACGCGCTCGAGGTTCGCCATCTCGTCGAGCGAGATGAACCGCGGGGTGACGCCGAAATTCGCCAGCAGATCCTGCAGCAGGTGCAGCGTCCCGCCGTAAATCGCCGCACCGCAGATCACTTCGTCGCCTGCCTTCACGTGAGCCATCAGGATCGTCGCCGTCGCGCCCATCCCCGACGAGAACGTCAGCGCGGCCTCGGCATGATCGATCGCGGCCAGCTTCTGCTCGACGCTGACGACGGTGGGGTTGGTGTAGCGGGAGTAGAGATACTTCGACGATCGCCCTTCGTTGTAGGCAACGACTTCCGCCGCGTTGTCGAACACGAACGTCGTGGTCTCGTAGATCGGCGTCGTCAACGGCACCGCCGCGTTCCGATCGATTTCCCCGGCGTGAATCAGTTCCGTGGACGGACCCTTCATATTTCAGACCTCAGATTTGCCTACCTTGTCCCCAGACGCGCCGACAACGGGCTCGATAAACTGGTGGTACGCGTCTTCGTAACCGCGGTTGATCAGTTCGCCGAGGCCCTGGCGCCGATGCGATCGGTCGTCGTAGCCGCCGGAGAAATCAAATGGGCCGATCGGGTTGTGCGCTGGACGCACGGTGAAAATGCGCACGCCGCCGGTGGTGGTCGTGGCGTCGCGCACGACAGCCGCCTCGGCCGACTGCAGGTACTCGCCGAGCCGACCGCGGCCGTCCAGCCGTGGCGTCGCCAGCGCGTGCGGCCCGGGCGATTCCGGCGCCGCCGACACCAGGATGATCTGCTCGACGCCGAGATCGATCAGTTCGTCGATCAGCCGAATCAGGCTGGCGGGCCGATCGCAGAGCCGGTGTGTCTCGCCGCGCCAGTAGCCATCCGCCGCGAACGTGATGCGGTGCCATTCGGTGGCGAGCGGAACCGTGAGCGCTCCGGCGACAGCGTCCGGCAGATGATCGCGCGCCACGCCGGCCAGGTCGAACACCTCTGCGCGACGCGCCTCGGCCGACTCGCTGGTCGACCGCCGGATCAGATCGCGACGGCGCGACTCGCCGACCATCGTGAAAATCAGATCGCGGTGGGCATCGGCGTCGTGGACCGCAACGATCAGTTCGCGAAAACCAGGCTGACCGATGTTCTCGGTCAGCATCTCGGTAAAGCGGCGGCCGAGCTCCGCCGGCGTCGGCTCCTTGAGCTGCGTGGCGCCCCGCACGAGGTCCCACATCAGCTTCCAGCAGTGATCGATCGCGCGGGCCGACGACATCGGCGCCCGCGCCGCCCGCCACCACGACGCGCCGAGCGCGCGGCCGCCCTCGTTGCGG
>JANYHS010000122.1 GCA_025358945.1 Acidobacteriota bacterium | reverse complement strand
CCACAGCGCGCGAACTTCGTCCTGCGCGTGAGTCGGCGAACTGGTGAAGAGGAGGATAGCGGCGATCGTCAGGATCGCCCGGCGTAGGACAGCGTGAAGCATGAAACATCGAAAGCGTAGCATAGAATCTTAAGTGGTATGCACGTACTCGGCATCGACGCCGGCGGCACAAAAACCGTCTGCCTCCTCGCGGATGAGACCGGCGCAATCCTCGCTGAAGGGCGCGGACCGGGCGCCAACCTGCACACCGCCGGGGAGCTCGCGGTCGAGAAGGTTCTGCACGAGGCGATGGAGGCGGCGATCGGCGATCGCGCGATCACCCCGGCGGCGATCTGTCTCGGTATGGCCGGCGTGGATCGCGAGGATGAAGCACGGACGGTGCGCGCGATCATGCGCCGCATCGGCTTCAAGTCGCGCGTGCTGGTCGTCAACGACGCGCTGGTCGGCCTGGTGGCCGGCGCGCGGGACGAACCGGGCGTCGCCATCAATGCGGGCACCGGCTCGATTGTCTACGGCCGCAATGCGAACGGGGAAGCGGCGCGCGCGGGCGGCTGGGGTCACATGATCGGCGATGAAGGCAGCGGTTACTGGATCGGCCGGGAATCGCTCGCGGCGGTGATGCGCGCGGCCGACGGCCGTGGACCCGGGACGCACCTGACGGCGGAGATCCTCCCGCATTTCGGTGTCGACGACGAATCGAGATTGCCGCGGATCGTCTACGACCGCGAGTTACCGCGCGTCAGCGTTGCGGCGCTCGGTCCGATTGTGCAACGCGTCGCCGAGTGGGGCGATGCCGTCGCCACGCGGATCCTCGAGCGCGCGGCGGAGGAACTGGTGCTGGCGGCGCAATCGGTGGTCACGCGGCTCGAGATGCGCGGCGACGCGTTCACGTTCTACCTCGCTGGCGGGGTGTTCCGCGTGGTGCCGTGGCTGGCCGGGGAACTGCCGAAGCGTCTCGTGGAAGTCGCGCCACGGGCCCAGGCGCAGTTGCTTCACGAGGAGCCAGCCGTCGGCGCCGTCTGGCTCGCACTTGCCGAGGCGCGTGGCGCCGCGCGAGTGCCGCAGTACAAGGGCTCCGAGCTGAGGACTGAGGCCTGACCGTGCGAGTCCGCGTGTTTGGTTCTGACCGCGCCCTGGCGCGTGCGCTTGCGGCGAAGATCGCGGGCTCGCTCGATGCCAATCCCTGTCTGGTGCTCGGTCTCCCGACCGGCCGCACGCCGATTCTTCTGTATCGCGAGATCGTTCGGCTGCACCGGGAGGGGCGCGCAGACTTCAGCCGCGCCACGACGTTCAATCTGGATGAATTTCTCCACCTCGAGGCGCACGATGCGCACAGCTACCGCGCGTTCATGCAACGGCACCTGTTCGACCACGTCAACCTGACCGCCCGGCGGATTCAGTTTCTGAACGGCGCCGCGCGGAACATCGCCCGCGAATGCGATCGGTACGAGCGCGCGATCGATCGGGTGGGCGGCATCGGTCTGCAGATCCTGGGATTGGGGACCAACGGCCACATCGGTTTCAACGAGCCCGCCGATGCGCTGATTGCGCGCACGCACCGCACGCGCCTGAAGCCAGGTACGCGCCGCGCCAACGCCGCATTATTCGACGGGCGCCTGACCGCGGTGCCGCGCGAGGCGCTCTCGATGGGGCTCGCGACGATTCTGCGCGCAAAGAGTGTCGTGCTGGTGGCGACGGGTGCGACAAAGGCACGCGTGGTTCAGCGGATGGTTGAAGGGCCGGTGACGCCGCGGCTCCCGGGGTCGTTTCTGCAGCTGCACCGGTGCGCGGACATCTGGCTCGACCGCGCGGCCGCGTCACGGCTCGGGTCGTCGCGCGACGGGTTCAGCCGGCGCGTCAGCTGACGCGCAGCAATGCTTTCAGCCGCTCTTCCACGTCCTCACCGATCGCGTCGCGGACCACGTCGTGCGCCACGCGAAGGCGGGCGAGCGACTTCGCGTAGGTGAGGCTGGCTTTCTGCATCACGATCGCCGCCTTGACGTTCCAGTGCGCGCGTTGCAACAGTTTGTCCGCCTCGTCGTAATCCAGGCCGGTGACGATGATGATGATCCGGCGGGCGCGGTCGCGCAGCTTCTCGGATCCCATCTGCACGTCAACCATCAGGTTGCCGTAGGTCTTGCCGATGCGAATCATCGACGCCGTCGTCAGCATGTTCAGCACCATCTTGGTCGCCGTGCCGGCTTTGAGCCGCGTCGATCCGGCGATCACCTCGGGGCCAACAGCCGGCGCGATTGTCAGGTCCACGAACGTCTGCAATTCGCATCGGGGGTCGCAGGTGACGAAGATGATCTTCGACGCGGCCTTGCGCGCGCGGGTGAGGGCGCCGCGCACGAACTGCGTCATGCCACTGGCCGACACGCCGATGACGACGTCCTTTTTCGTCGGCCGAAGGCGGGTGATCGCCCGCGCGCCTTCCTCGTAGTTGTCTTCGACGCCTTCACGGGCACGGAAGATGGCGCCCTTGCCGCCGGCCATGATTGCCTGGACCATGTCGGGGCTCGTGCCGAAGGTCGGCGGCATCTCCGCGGATTCCAGGACGCCAAGCCGACCGCTGGTGCCGGCGCCGACAAAGACGATCCGGCCACCCTTGCGCAGCGCCTGCGTGATGATTTCCACACCGACGGCGATCCGATCCTTCTCACTCTGAACGGCCAGCAACATCTTGCGGTCTTCGTTCAGCATGACTTCGACGATGTCGGCGGGCGCGAGTTTGTCGATGGCGAGGGTCGCCGGGTTGATTTGCTCGGTGGGAAGCGACTGCCATTTCGAACGGACAGGCATGCGATCAGAACCTCATGAACAAGCGGCGGATACTATCATAGCCGTTAGTCATGGGTGATGAGCCGTTGATCGTCGACGCATACCTGGATCATCTTCGCGTCGAGCGCCGGCTGGCCGGTCACACGCTCGAGAGTTACGCGCGCGATCTCCGGGGGCTGGCGGCGTTCGCCGCCGGCGTCAGCTCGACGGTTGGCGCGCTCGATCGACAGGCGCTCGAGGCGTTCGTGCGCGAACAACGGATGCGGGGTCTGTCGCCGCGGTCGGTCGCGCGGACGGTCGCCGCGGTCCGCGGGTTCTATCGCTTCCTCGTGCTCGACCGTCAGATCGTGGCGAGTCCTGCCGACGATCTGCGCCCGCCACGCGCGTGGCCGGCGCTCCCGACCTTTCTCTCGATCGAGGAGGTGGACACGCTGATCGCGCAGCCGGACGTGTCCACGCCACTCGGCCTCCGCGACCGCGCGATGATCGAACTGCTGTATGCGACGGGCCTGCGCGTCAGCGAACTCGTCAACGTGCGCCAGGCGGATCTGCATCTCGAGGAGCACTACCTGACGTGCATCGGCAAGGGCAGCAAGGAGCGCCTGGTGCCGATCGGCGAGCAGGCCACCGACTGGATCCGGACGTATCAGCGGACCGCGCGGCGGGAACTGCTGAAGGGGCGAACCTCGCCGCGTCTGTTCCTGAATGTGCGGGGAGGACCGCTGAGCCGTGTCGGGTTCTGGAAACTGCTGAAGCGCCACGCGCTGCGCGCCAACCTGCCCCGGACGCTGAGCCCGCACGTGCTTCGGCACTCGTTTGCGACGCATCTGCTCGAGCGGGGCGCCGACCTGCGGGCGATTCAGCTGATGCTCGGGCACGCCGACCTGTCGACGACGCAGATTTACACCCACGTGCTGGAGGCGCGGCTACGCACGGTGTACGATCGCTTTCACCCGCGGGCCTGATTCTGATAGACTTAACCGTTTCTCGGCACGTTATTTTCTCTGTTTAACACGCTTACGAAGGAGCGCGGCATGAGCCGTAAGGGTCGGCATCTTTTCACTTCCGAATCGGTCACCGAAGGGCATCCCGACAAGATCGCGGATCAGATCTCTGACGCGATTCTCGACGCCATCCTCACGCAGGACCCGGCCAGCCGTGTCGCGTGCGAGACGCTCGTGACCACCGGCCTGGCCGTGGTGGCCGGCGAAATCACCACCAGCGCCTACGTCGACTTCCAGGAAGTGGTTCGCGCGACGATCAACGAGATCGGCTACAACCGCGGTAAGTTCGGGTTCGACGGCGAGACCTGCGCGGTGCTCTCGTCGATCCACAGCCAGTCGCCCGACATCGCCATGGGCGTGGACACCGGCGGCGCCGGCGATCAGGGCATGATGTTCGGCTTCGCCTGCACCGAAACCGACGAGCTGATGCCGATGCCGATCATGCTCGCACACAAGCTCGTGAAAGGGCTGTCGACACTGCGCCGCGACGGTACGCTCGACTACCTCCGCCCCGACGGCAAGTCCCAGGTGACCATCGAGTACGACGGCAACACGCCGGTTCGCGTCGACGCGGTCGTCGTCTCGAGCCAGCACAGCCCGCTCGTGACCAACGACACGATGCGCGAAGACATCACCGAAAAGATCATCAACAAGGTGATTCCCGCGCACATGATGGACAAGAACACGAAGATCTACGTCAACCCGACGGGACGCTTCGTGGTCGGCGGCCCGCACGGCGACGCCGGCGTCACTGGCCGCAAGATCATCGTCGATACCTACGGCGGCGCGGCCCCGCACGGCGGTGGCGCGTTCTCGGGCAAGGATCCAACGAAGGTCGACCGGTCGGCGGCATACATGGCGCGCTACATCGCGAAGAACATCGTCGCGGCCGGCATTGCGGAGCGCGCGCTCGTGCAGCTCGCGTACGCGATCGGCGTCGCCGAACCCGTGTCGGTGATGGTCCACACGGAAGACACCGGTAAGATTCCGGAAGAGCAGATCACGGAACTCGTGCGGAAGCATTTCAAGCTGACGCCGCGCGGGATTCAGGAGGAACTCGACCTGCGTCGGCCGATCTACAAGAAGACGGCGGCGTTCGGCCACTTCGGCCGCACCGAGAAAGAGTTCTACTGGGAGCGCACCGATAAGGCGGCAGCGCTCAAGGTTGCGGCGGGACTCTAGGTCTCTAGTCGTTCAGTGAAGAAGCTGGTTCTGATGACGGCGGCCCTCGTGGCCGCCGTCGCTGTTTATGTCGCCGTCACGCTCCCGCCGCGCCCGATTGCGCTCAGCGCCGCCACCGACGGCACGATCCCCGGCATCATCCACGTTCACTCGAACCGGTCCGACGGCCTGAGCGGCCCCGACGAGATTGCCGCCGCCGCGGCCCGCGCCGGCTTGAAGTTCCTCGTCTTCACCGATCACGGCGACGCCACGCGCAAGCCGGACCCGCCGCAGTATCGATCCGGCGTGCTGTGCCTGGATGGCGCCGAGATCAGCACGAACGGCGGGCACTACGTCGCGATCGATATGCCCGCGTCGCCCTATCCACTGGCGGGCGAAGCGCGCGACGTCGTCGAGGATGTTCGGCGTCTCGGCGGGTTCGGCATTGCGGCGCACCCGGATTCGCCGAAGCTGCAGCTGCAGTGGCAGGACTGGAACGCGCCGTTCGACGGTATCGAGTTGCTGAACCCCGACACCGGGTGGCGGGCGTGGGCGCAGCAGGCGAGGGGAGGTGCGTCGCCGTGGGCCGCGCGCCGTCGGCTGCTGGCCGCGCTCGTCGATTATCTGTTGCGGCCGACCGAGGTGATCACGAGCCTGGTCCAGTCGAGCGGCGCGGTGACCAACTGGGCGGCGGCGACCGAGCGCCGCCGCGTCGTCGCGATTGCCGGCGCCGATGCGCATTCGAAGCTGGCGCCGCGCAGCGCCGATCCCGGCGACAGCCGGTACGTGCTGTCGCTGCCGAGCTACGAGGCGTCGTTCCGTGTGCTGTCCATCCACGTCAGGCCGGAGCGCCCGCTGTCTGGCGATGCCGCTGCGGATGCGCGGATGCTGATGCGCGCGATTCGCACTGGACACCTGTATACCGTCGTCGACGGCGTGGCGACGCCGGCCTCGTTCGAGTTCACAGGCGCCAACGAGCACGGCACCGTCCGCGAAGGCGACGAACTGGGCGTGGGCGGGCCGGTCACCTTGCACGTACACAGCAACGCGCCACCGGGATTCACGTCCACGGTGTGGCGCGGCATGCAGGTCCTGAGCACGAACCATCACGAGCAGGATTTCACCGTGAACGCGCCGGCCGAACCGGCCGTGTACTGGGTGGAGATCCGCGCCACCGGTCTTCCCACGAACGTCACGTGGATCCGCAGCAATCCGATTTACGTGCGCGGCGCGGAGCCGGCGGGGACGTCGCCGGCGCGACCGCCCGCGACCACCAGCACGCCCATCTTCGACGGCCGATCGGCGGACGGCTGGCGTGTGGAACACGACCCGACGTCGCTGGCTGCGGTCGAAACCGCGCCGATCGTCGGCGGCGCAGAACTGCGGTTTCGGTACGGGCTGGCCGGGGGCGCACCTGTCGGCCAGGTGGCAGCCCTGGCGTTCGACACGCCACGTGGGCTCGCGGCGTACGATCGCCTGACGTTCTCGATTCGCGCGGAACATCCGATGCGCATCTCGGTTCAGGTGCGGATGGGCGATGACCAGGGCGTGGCGTCGCGCGATCGGTGGAAGCGGACGGTCTACGCCGACATCACGGCGCAGGAACACACGATCTACTTCGATGACCTGAAGCCGGTCGGCGTCACCCACTCGCCCGCGCCGGACTTCAGCGGCATCCGCACCATCCTGTTCGTGGTCGACGCCACGAATACGAAGATGGGCGATTCGGCGCGGATCTGGGTCAAGCGCGTTTCACTTGAAAAATGAAAACCCAAAACTGAAGACCTAACACTAGGTTCGAACCCGCAGCAACAAATACGCTGCGGCGACGCCGAACAGAATGTTCGGCGCCCAGGCCCCGAGCATCGGCGAGATCCAGCCGCCCGCACCCAGCGCACCGAAGATGCTCAGCGTCGTCCAGTAGATCAGGGCGAGGACGATGCCCGCGCCGACGCCGTAGATCGCACCGCTCCGGCCGGTGGTGACCGCAAACGGCACGGCCAGCAGCGTCATGATCAACGTGACGAACGGAAACGCGACCTTCCGCTGCAGCTTCACCTCGTAGGGAACGACGTGGTACCCGCTGGACTGGAGTTCGCCGATGTACTGCTTCAACTGGCCGTAGGTCATCCGATCGTCTTCCGGATCGTCGGTCTTGAAGTAGCCCGGTGGCTCGAGTGAGATCGCCTGCTCGACAAACGGCGTGTACTTCACCACCGTCGTCTGCACCGCCCGGCGCCGTTTGACGGTCGAGAACGCGCGCGTCCAGCCGTTGTGCGCCATCCACATCAACACCGGCTGACCGTCGGCGCCCTCGTGCTTCACGAGCGAGGCCTCCCTGGCGTAGGTCAGCGCGTCCAGTTTCCAGGTGGCCTCGTTCAGGTGGAACATCGATAGCTTGCTGAACTGATTCCTACGCGGGTCGAAGTACTCGTACTTGTAGATGTCGCCGCTCTTGCCAATGATCCATTGGCGGTTCATGACGCCGAACGTCTGCATCGGGTAACCGCGCATGATCCCGTTGAGCCGCGCGGCCTCCCGATTCGAGTCGGCCAGCACGTATTCCTGGAGCCCGAACAGCGCGCCGCTGAACAGCAGGGCGAAGAGCAGGAGCGGCAGCGCGGATCGGTAGAGGCTGATGCCGCACGCGCGCATGACGATCAGTTCGCTGTTCTTGGTCAGTAGTCCGATCGTGACCAGCGTCGCCAGCAGCGCGGCGAGCGGGATGATGTAGTAGACGAACTGCGGCGTGGCGAAATAGAAATAGCGGATCAGCAGGCCCAGCGGCGCAATGCCGCCGAACACTTTGTCGGCCAGGTCGATCAGCGTGGAGATGTAGAAAATACCGACCAGCGCGCTGAACGACAACAGAAAGATCGACAGATACAGGCGGGACACGTAGAGGTCCAGCAGGCTCGGTCGCGGCCAGTCGAGGTGGGGAAGCTTGACCACCACGACGACGCGGCGGCGGCCGCCGCTTGCCGAGGCTCCCACTGGTAACGCCTCCGCAGACTTCCGCCGCCAGAATGTCGGGATGCTGAGGCGGATCGGTTGGTCGGCTGCCCCGGCGCGCCAGATAACGAGCGCAATACCGACCGCACCCAGAACAAGGTTGACGAGCCATGGCGCCAGGCTGGCCGGAAGGCGTCCCGTGAACGCCGCCGCGCGCGCCGAATACAGCACGATGTAGTACACAAACACCACGCCGGTGCCGAGCACGAAGCTGGCGAACTTCCCGTCCTTGCTGTTGCTGGCGCCGAGCGCGACGCCGATCAAGGCGAGCACGAAACAGGCGACCGGCAGCGAGAACTTCTGCTGGATCGTATAGAGCTGGCTGTTGGCCGGAAGGCCCTTGGCGGAGTTTTCGGCCACGGTCTGGCGGAGTTCGGCGATCGTCTTTTCGTTGTCGCCCTTCACAATCTGGATGCGCGGAAAAACCGTCGCGGCGTCCATGTTCAGCACCCGCCGGTCAAACGCCTCATCGTCGTACTTTGCCGGCTCGTTCTGGTAGGTGACGTGGGAGGTGCCGTTCTCGAGCAGCAGTTCGACGGTTTTCTTGTCACGGTCGATGACCAGGCGGCCCTGACGCGCGAGATAGGTGACGGTCCGATCGGGCTGAGTGGCGTCGGCGAGGAAGACGTCACGCCAGCCGGTGATCGGCTGGATGTCGCGAACGTACAACACGCGGTCGGTGAAGTTCGTGAAGAACACGCGGGCCTTGATATCGCTTTCCGCGCCCGTGGCGACGATGTTGAAGGTGATCTCGCGAAAGGTCTGATTGGCGTCCGGGAGCGCGATGATCGTTTCGTAGGCCGTGGCGGCGCAGCCAAGGACGGCCAGGAGCGCGATCGGCCGGAACACCCGGAAGACGCTGACGCCGCAGGCCTGGAGGGCGACGAACTCCCGGTCGGCTGACAGGCGCCCGAGGCCGAACAAAACCCCGTACAACAGGGCCATCGGAATGGTGACGCTAAGGGCCTGCGGCACCAGGGTGATCAGCACCTGCAGGATGACGGTCCAGGAGACGCCCTTGGCGATCAACTTCTCTGCGGTTTGAAGGATCGGCGGCATCATCAGGACGAACGTGAGCCCGAGCAGCGCCAGGAGCATGGGCGGCACGATCTCGCGCACAAGGTAGCGGTCGAGGATCTTCACGCGTTCCTAGACTACATCGTCCGGGCGCTGACGCCTGCGGGTGGCGGCGACCGAGACTTCGGGCAGACGCCCGTCAAAAGCCTCCGCAAACCATGCACAGGGGGTGTTCATGGGCTATTTCCAGTGAGTCTGATAATGTATGTTATGTTAACTACTAAGCAACGACACCCGCTTGAGCGCGCGCTTCCCGGACCGCCCTAGGACTTCTTGCGCAGGTCCCGGATAATGCCCTCGAGCGCATCGATGATTTCGTCGCGCGAAGCCCTGGCCTTGTTGAAGCTCAGCTTCAGATTGAATGCTTTGGTCGGCGGCTTGAAGGCAAACACGTAGTGCTTCGGACGGCCCGGCTTCGGCCTGGCGGCCTGTTCGCGCAACTGCTGGCGGGTCGCGCCACCCTGGCTGGCAATTTTCTCGATCAGGGCGGTCATTTTCTCTGGCGTGTTCTGCCTAACAACCTGCAGAAGCAATGACTTAGAAGAAATGTCGGCCAGCCGACAAAAATTCCGAACATCCTGAGGAATGGCGTTCAGGGCCAACGACTCGGTAACGGCTGTTCGGGACTTGCCCAGGCGCCGCGCCAGATCTTCATGGGTGTAGCCGCAGCTCTCAGCCAGCCCGTGCAGTGCTTCAGATTCCTCGAACGGCGTCAGATCCTTCCGCTGCAGGTTCTCGATGAGCGCCAGCTCCAGCATCTCCGTGTCGTCCACGTCGCGGATGACCACCGGCAGCTCGAGCAGGCCAACCTGGACCGAGGCCTGGTACCGGCGCTCGCCGGCGATGATCTGGAACCGGCTGCCGCGCGGCCGGACCACCAGGGGCTCGATGATGCCTTTTTCGGTGATCGACGCAATCAGCTCGGCCAGGTCTCCCATGACCTGACGCGGCTGATTCGGATTCGGGTCGATCAGGTCGATCGCGATCAGCCGGCCAATCGGCGCGCCGGCCGACGCCGTCAGCGCGTCCACGTAGTGCTCGTCGTGGCGCATAGCCATGCTGTCGGGTAGTCCTCGTCTAGGCACGATCGATGACCTCCTCGCACAGGCTGTAATACTCCGTTGCGCCGCTCGATCCTGGCGCGAACGTAAAGATCGATTCCTTGTAGGCCGGGCTCTCTTCGAGGCGTACGCTCTTGGTGATCACGGTCTTGAACACCTTCCCGCCGAACACCTTCTGAATCTGCGCCCGGATGTCTCGCGCCAGCGCCGTCCGCTTGTCGTGCATCGTGATGACGACGCCAATGATCTTCAGCGCCGGGTTGGGACGCATCCGCACCTTCTCGATCGTCTCGAGCAAGTCGTCGGTGCCTTCAAGCGCGAAATACGACGACTGAATCGGGATCAGCAGGTGCGTCGCGGCGACCAGCGCGTTGACGGTCAGGAGACCCAAGGTCGGCGGGCAGTCGATCACGATGTTCGGGTAGCGCTTGCGGATGGGCGCCAGCTTGTCCTTCAGCCGGAAATGCGCGTCCATCTCCCCCACCAGCTTCGCTTCGAGTTTGGCGAGAGCAATCCGCGAGGGCGCGATCGACAGGTTGGCCATCGTCGACGGCAGAATCACATCCTCGAGCGCCACGGCCGGGTCCGCAATCGCGTCGTAGACGCTGGCGGTGACGGTCTGCATGTCGAGAAACGACATCGTGCTGTTGGCCTGGGGATCGAGATCGATGAGCAGGGTCGGCTTGCCGCGCAACGCGAGCGCGGCGGCGAGATTGATGGCCGTCGTGGTCTTACCGACGCCGCCTTTTTGGTTGGCGATAGCTACGATCATGGATGGCGCGCGTGTCCTGTGGGAACCCGCGGCCATTCTAGCAGACTTACATCTTGTACTTGCCGAGGTCGTCCGGGTCCAGGCTCTCGAGCCACTGCTGGAGGCGATCGGAGTCCGCCTTCTCGGTCGTAAAGTCGACGGTCTTGGCGTTGTCGATCACCGTGTCCTCGACAAAGATCGGCGCCTGCGTACGCAACGCCAGCGCAATCGCATCACTGGGGCGCGCGTCGATGGCCACCGTGCCGCCGTTGAGGCCGAGATAGATCAGCGCATAGAACGTGTTCTCCTGAAGATCACAGACCACGATCTTCTGCACCTCGGCCTTCAGGTCGTGGATCACGTTGCGGAGCAGGTCGTGGGTCATCGGCCGCGGCGTGGCGATGTTCTCGATCTGGAGCGCGATGGCGTTCGCCTCGAAGATGCCGACCCAGATCGGCAACACCTTCAGGCCATCCTTGTCGCGCAGAATCACGATCGGCGTGTTCGTAATGGGATCGACCATCAACCCCTTGATGCTCATCTCGATTTGCATAAATCCTTACGACGCCGACCCCGGCGTGCCAAGTTCACTCATCTGCCCCCAGACGCTGTGCGGTCCCGCGCGCTCGATGCGGACCGGCACGGTGCGGCCAATCCATTCCGCCGCGCCGGGCAGATTGACAACGACGTTCGTGCTCGTCCGGCCGGACAGTTCGGTGTCGTGCCGGCGGCTCGCCGCATCCACCAGCACGTCGACCGTCTGCCCCACCAGCGCCGCGTTCAGCCCGGACTGGATGTCGCGCTGCAACGCCTGCAGCGCCACGATCCGCCTCGTCTTCTCGTCCTCCGTCACGTCGTCGGCCAACCGCTTGTCGGCCAGCGTGTTGGGCCGCGCCGAATACTTGAACGAGAACATGCTGTGATACTGGACCGCGGCGGTCAGCGTCATCGTGTCGTCGAAGTCCGCATCGGTCTCCCCAGGGAATCCGATGATCATATCGGTCGACAGGGCCACGTCCGGCAGCGATTCACGAATCTGCGCGATCAAATCGAGGTAGCTGTCGCGCGTGTAGCGCCGCCGCATCGCTTCAAGCACCCGCGTCGAGCCCGACTGCACCGGCAGGTGCAGGTGCCGGCAGACTTTCGGCAACCGCGCCATCGTTGCCAGAAAGCGCGGCGACACGTGACGCGGATGCGGGCTCGCAAAACGAATCCGCTCGATCCCGTCGACGTCATGCACGGCCTCGAGGAGCCCGCTGAAGTCGCATGACGGATCGTCCGGCGCAGCATAGTGGTTGACGATCTGGCCGAGCAGCTGCACTTCCCGATGTCCCGTGCTTGCCGCTTCTCGAACCTCCGCCAGAATATCGGCCTTGGGCCGCATGCGCTCGTTCCCACGGGTGTACGGGACGACACAAAAGCTGCAGAACTCGTTGCACCCTTCGATGATCGTGACGTAGGCCTTCAGCGGATCGTTGCGCTTGGTGACGCCCAGGGGAAAGGTCACGTCGTCGAACGGATCGAGGTTGATGACGGCCCGGCGCTGGGCAGCAGCCTGCTCGACCATCATCGGCAGCCGACGGATCGCCTGGGTGCCGACGATGACGTCGGCCACGCCGGGCGACCGTTTCAAGAGGGCGGCGCCTTCCTGCTGCGCGACGCAGCCGGCCACCACCACGATCGGGTTGTGCCCGTGCTCGGCCGCAAGCAGACGCAGTTCGCCGAGGCGGGTGTAGAGCTTGTCTTCAGCCCGCTCGCGTACGCTGCAGGTGTTGATCACGACGACGTCGGCGTCCGCGGCGTCGACGGTCGCCTCGTAGCCGGCCTGCTCGAGGAGTCCCGCCATGCGCTCGGAGTCGTGGACGTTCATCTGGCAGCCGAACGTTTCGATTAGATACTTACGCGCCACGAGTTTTCCGCTTCGTGCCTGGCCGGCTTTCGCTTTCGCCTTTCGACTTCGATTCGCCTTTCGCCCCCGCTCGTGTATCGGCGGAACGCTGCGTCAGCATCTCGCGCGCGGACTGCCGCAGACCCTCGCTGACGGCTTCCCCGCCGAGCATCCGGGCCAGCTCCTCGACCCGGCCCGGCTCGTCCAGTCGCCGGACCGTCGTTCGCGTGCGGCCGCCGTCCACCCGCTTCTCGATCTCGAAGTGGGTGTCCGCGTACGCCGCAATCTGTGGGAGGTGGGTGATGCAGAGCACCTGAAACGCGCCGCCAAGCGTCCGCAGTTTCCGTCCGACGACGTCGGCGACGCGCCCGCCGATACCGGCGTCCACTTCGTCGAAAATCAGGCCGGGAGCGGAGGCGCTGGGCGGCCGATCGTCAGCCTCGCTGAAGCCGTGGCGTGTTGTCGCCGTCAGCGTCTTGATCGCCAACATGATGCGCGATAACTCGCCGCCGGAGACGATGCGGGCCAGCGGACGCAGATCCTCGCCGAGGTTCGGGGACACGAAAAATTCGGCCGCGTCGATGCCACGGCCACTCCACGCCGACTCCGGCAGCGGGCCGTCGCCGAACCGCACCTCGAAGCGGGTCCGTTCCATCGCGAGCTCCGCAACCAGGGACTCGAGCTCCTTCGCCAGGGTCTTCGACATGCGGCGGCGCTCCTTCGACAACTTCTCCGCGGCGGCCAGGTAGGAGGCGCGCGCCACTGCGTGCGCCCGCTCCAGCGCGGCGACGGTGTCGTCGCCGCCGCTCAGGTCGTCGAGTTCACGCTTCAGGGCATCCCGGCGCGCGAGGACGTCGGCGAGCGTGGGGCCGTACTTCCGCTTGAGGCGCTCGAGCATCGCGAGGCGCTCCTCGACCTGTTGCAGACGCGCGGGCGAGGCCTCGATGTTGTCCGCGTACTTGCGCAGGAATCCCGCGAGGTCCTCGAGCTGGGACTTAATGCCGTCGCGCGCATCCAGATATAGCTTGAACTGCGGATCGAGCTCGGCCAACTCCGCGACCCGCCGCCACACGTTCCCCAATCCGGCAAGGATCGCATCGTCGCTCTCGTACAGCGTGGCGTAGCTTTCCGTGCAGAGTCGTTCGACGCGTTCCGCGCTGGCCAGGACCTGCCGGAGCGATCCGAGTTCGACGTCTTCCCCCGCCTCGCCCGTCGCGATGGCCTTCAGCCCAGGGCGATCCAGCTCGCTCAATTGAAACGTCACCAGATCCTGACGCGACTCGCGATCCTTCACCGCAGCGCGGACGCGCGCGAGTTCGTCATGCGCCGTTCGCATCACCTCGAACGCCGCCGTCGTCGGCGTGATGAGCGGATCGAGTCCACCGAAGGCATCGATGACGCCGAGATGGGTCGAGGGATCGAGCAGCGTCTGATGCTCGTGCTGCCCGTGCAGTTCGATCAGGCGGTTGGAGAGATCTTTGAGCGCGCCGGCGGTGGCGAGTGCGCCGTTGATGAACGCGCGACTGCGACCCTGCGCGGTGATTTCGCGGCGGACCAGCAGCTCCTCGCCGTTGCTTTCAAAGATCGCCTCGATCGCCGCGGCGTCCTCGCCGGTGCGCACCAGGTCTCCGGACGCGCGCCCGCCGAGGAGCAATCCGACCGCCTCGACGAGGATCGACTTACCTGCCCCGGTTTCGCCCGTGAGGACGTTCAGGCCGGGGTCGAATTCGACCTCGACCGAGTCAATCACCGCGAGGTGCTTAATACGCAGGAAGCGGAGCATGGTAAGGGCGCGAACTCCAATCGTAACATAGGTTTGACAGCTGTTTTACGCCGTGATACAGTTTGGCACATCGCGCTGTCCCAGCGGCGCACTGCTCGATCTCGGAGGCCGTTTGCGCACGCTTGGAAGCCCGCTGCTCGCCCTGTTTCTGCAGGCGTCGACCGGTGCCGTGTCGGATAGCTCCAGTACCGGCATCATCAGTCTCATCGCTCGATCGACCGCGATTTCGCTCGCCATCCTGCTGATACTCGGACTGCTGTCGATTTGGTCCTGGGGTATTTTCCTCTACAAGTGGTGGACGTTCCGGCGCGCGGCGAAACAAAGCGCGCAGTTTCTGGAAGTGTTCCGCCGCAGCAGCAAGTTTTCCGAAGTGCAAGCGGTCTGCCGATCGCTTGCCGACAGTCCGCTCGTGGGTTTGTTTCAAACCGGCTATACCGAACTCACGGCGCAGCTGCGACAAACCACACCTGCTGACCCCGCGCACACACCCAATCCGCCAGCGCCTGTCGGACGTCCTACGTTGAAGAGTCTACCGGCAGTGGACCGCGCGCTGCTGCGGGCATCAGCCGTCGAGGTGAACAAGCTCGAGAGCCACGTCTCGTTTCTCGCGACGGTCGCGAGCATGGGACCGTTTGTCGGCTTGTTCGGCACGGTGTGGGGGATCATGAACGCGTTCGAACAGATCGGCGTCACCGGATCGACGAGCCTGCAGGCCGTCGGCACGCCGATCGCGGAAGCGCTGATCGCGACGGCGGCGGGACTCGCGGCGGCGATCCCGGCTGTGCTCTTCTACAACTACCTCTCTGGCCGTACCAAGATTTTCGCCTCGGAGATGGACGACTTCGCCATGGAGTTCCTGAACATCTGCGAGAGGAACTTCACGTAATGAAGATCGGACCGGCCCTCGGTGGCGCCCAAGGACGGGGCGGCCGCGCCCGACGCGTGTCAACGTCGCTGGCCGAGATTAACGTCGTGCCGCTCGTCGACGTGATGCTCGTGCTCCTCATCATCTTCATGGTTGCTGCGCCAATGATCCAGCGCGGTATTGACGTCAAGCTGCCGCAATCGAGCCGGGCGACGTCGGTCGTCGGTGAGCGCGTCGAAATCACGATTCCAGAAACGATCCATCAATCTCACTTTGTCTATGTCGGCAAGGACAAGGTCGACATGCGCGTGCTGCAGGAGCGCGTCCGCCAGAAGATGGAAACCAGCAGCAACAAGGAAGTATTCCTCCGGGGCGACGCCACGGTGCAGTTTCAGGAGTTGATGAACGTGATCGACGCGTTGAAAGGGGCCGGCGTCCAGAACATCGGCATGGTGGCCAGGATGCCGAGCGATCGCTGATGGACGTCAGCGACGTCCTTCGCGACCGCATGCACTCGCCCGCCGGGCTGCAGCGCATGCTCACGCTGTCGATTGCGGTGCATCTCAGCATTGGTGCGGCGGTCATCGTCTCGCGCGGCGGCCTGCTGACGCACGCGAACGACGTCCCCAAGACGATCATGACGATCTCGCTCGGTGGCAGCGTCGGCCCCGAGAACGGCGGCATGACGACGATGGGCGGGCGTCCGGTGCAGGTAGCGACACCGCCCGAAGAAACGCCGAAGCGTGAGGCGGTTCGTCCACCTGCGGCGAAAACACCGGAGATGACGATGCCGGCGCCGAACGCGAAACCTGTCAAGAGAGTGACCGCGGCTGCTCCGTCCGTCAAACAGGCGCCAGACGAAGCGCGGGGACGAACGCCAACCAAGGGTAAAGAGCCCGCGTTCGGCAGCGCGATCGCCGACACCGGTCAGCGCGGCCAGGGCTTCGGCCTCTCCACTGGCGGCGGCGCTGGCTCCGGATCGTCACTCGACATCACCGGCGAGTTCTGCTGTCCCGAGTACGTGGCGACGATGGTGGTGCGCATCCGCTCGGCGTGGAATCAGAATCAGGGGTCAGCCGGGCAGACCCTGGTGAAGTTCACCATCAAACGCGACGGCTCCATCGTCGACGCCGCGATCGAACGACAAAGCGGCACCACCACGCTTGACACCGCGGCGCTACGCGCCGTCCTCGGCACCAGGACGCTGCCGCCGCTGCCCGACCCGTTTCCCAATCCGACGCTGACCGTGCACTTGAACTTCCAATACCAATGACCAAATTCATCATCCCCGGAGCGCTCGCGGTCGCCTTGCTGGCGGCGTGGCCGCACGCGCAGCAACCGACGCCACCGCCGGCCTCGCAGCAGCCGACCGAACTCTCGACCACGATCAGCGGTGAAGGAGGTCAGGCGCCACGTCTCGCCGTGCCGGATTTCATCGCGTTGTCCCCCGACGCGGAAACTGTAGCGACCGCGAAGACGATTGGCCAGGTGTTGTGGAACGACCTGAACTTCGAGCGCGAGTTCGCGTTCATCCCGCGCGACGTCTACGCGTCGATTCCCAAGGCCACGTCGTTTGCGGACGTGCCGTTCGATCGCTGGCGCGAACTGAACGCCGACGGCCTCATCGTCGGCACCGTCCAGAAGGTGAACAGCGGGTTCCACGTGGAGTTGCGCCTGTTCAACGTGCGGACGCGCCAGTCGGCGTTCGCGCGCGGTTACGACGGTTCCAACGCCCGACTGTTTGCGCACAAGATGTCCGACGAACTGCACAAGTCGCAGCGCGCGTTGAACGGCGTCGCGCAATCGAAGCTGACGTTTGACTCGGACCGCGACGGCGAGAAGATGAAGGGTACGGTCCAGAACCGCAGCATCAAGGAAATCTACATCGCCGACTACGACGGCGAGAATCAGAAGCGCGTCACCGTCGGCCAGACGCTGAACATTGCGCCGCGCTGGTCGCCGGACGGCCGCTCGATCGCCTACACCTCGTATCGCCGAGGCGGCGCGCACCTGTTCATCTCGAATATCTTCCAGGGGACGCTGGACGAAGTGACCAAGGGCGACAAGGTCGGCGAGAACTGGCTGCCCGCCTGGTCGCCAGACGGGACCAAACTCGCGTTCAGCTCGACCCGCGACGGCAATCCCGAGATCTACATCGTGAACCGCGACGGCACGGGCCTGCGCCGGATCACCAACAACCCGGGCATCGACATCACGCCGACCTGGAATCCTTCCGGCACGCAGATCGCGTTCACCTCCGACCGCAGCGGCTCGCCGCAGATCTATGTCGTCGGCGTCGACGGCCTGAACCTGTCGAAGAAGACGTCCGAGTCGTACGCCGATCGGCCAACGTGGTCGCCGGCGCCATTCAACGAGATTGCGTTTGCGTCGCGCAGCGGCCCCGGATTCGACGTCAAAGTGCTCGACCTCTCGACGGGCGCCACTAAAGCCCTGACTTTCGGCGAGGGCACGAACGAAAGCCCCGCTTTTTCTCCCAACGGCCGACACCTCGTGTTCACGTCGACGCGCTCGGGCAAGGCCCAGGTCTTCACGATGGCCCGGGACGGCAAGAACGTGCGGCAGATTACGAAGGCCGGCAACAACGAAAAACCCGACTGGTCCAAATGACTGGAGAATCAACGATGAAAGCGGCCCGATCAACGACGATGCTGATCGCCGTCATGGCGATGATGACGGTGGCGGCGTGCGCCAAGAAGAATCCGCCGGTCGCGCGTCCGGCGCCACCGCCTGCGGCGACCAATACACCCGCACCGCCGCGTCCGCCGGCGCCACCGGAGCCGGTTCGCGAACCGACGATGGTGCCGCCAGAACCGGTTCGCGACGACGCGATTTCGTCGGCGTCACTCGACGATCTGAACAAGAACTCGCCGCTGAAGCCGGTGTTCTACGAGCTGGACATCAGCGACCTGAGCGCCGCGAATCAGAAAACGCTGGACGAGAACGGCGCGCTCCTGAAGCGCTACTCCAGCTGGGCCGTGACCGTCGAAGGTCATTGCGACGAGCGCGGGACAGCCGAGTACAATCTGGCCTTGGGCGAGCGCCGCGCGATTGCGGTGCGCGCCTACCTCGTCTCGCTGGGTATTTCCGCGGATCGTCTGCGGACCGTCAGCTACGGGAAGGAATTCCCGTTCGACCCCGGCCATGACGAGGCGGCGTTCGCGAAGAACCGCCGCGCGCATTTCGTCATTACCGCGAAGTGAGTCTATGAAACACAGAGCTCTCGCTGCCCTGCTCGGCGTGTTGGTCTTGGCGACCGCGTCGCCCGCGTCCGCCGCCAACAAGGAACATCAGCAGATGATGGCCGACCTGCGCATGCTGCAGGAGCAATCGCAGCTCCTGCAGAATTTGATTGGCTCGGTCACCGACACGCTCAAGGCGGTCAACACCCGCCTCGATCAGCAGGCCGAAACCACGCGGAAGGCCTTCGCCGATCAGAAACTGGTCATCGACAACCTGACCAACGACGTCCGCGTCATCCGCGAAAAGCTCGACGACAACAACGTGCGCATCGGATCGCTGACGCAGGAAGTGGACTCCCTGCGTCAGTCCGTCCAGCAGATGGGATCGCGGCCATCGACGACCAACGACGCATCGCCGCCGACGGCGGGATCGCCCGCCGCGGGCGCGACGCCATCGACGGGTACGTCGGCCCCGGCCATCGGCCAGTCGCCGACGAAGGTCTTCGACTCCGCGCTCAGCGATTACTACGCGGGCCAGTACGATCTTGCGATTCTCGGCCTCACCGACTACATCAAGAGCTACCCAAAGTCCGAGCAGGCCGACGATGCGCAGGTGTATATCTGCAGCGCGTATCTGCAGGACGGCAAGAACGAGAAGGCGGTCGAAGCCTGCGACCTGGCGATCCGAACTTACCCGAGCGGGAATACGATACCCGACGCGTACTACAAGAAAGGTCTCGCGCTGCAGAATCTGCGCAACCTGAACGGCGCACGTGACGCATGGGAGTACGCCGTCAAAACATTCCCCGACACCGACGCCGGCCGCCTTGCGAAGCAGCGGCTCGATCAAATCAAACGGCCCTAATAGAGTAGAATCGACGCCTTATGGGAAGCGTAAATAAAGTTATTCTGGTCGGCAATCTCGGACGCGATGCCGAGTTGCGATATACGCCTGGCGGCGCCGCAGTCGCGACGCTCAACATGGCGACCACCGAAGTGTGGAACGACAAGGCCGGCGGCAAACAGGAAAAGACCGAATGGCACCGCGTGGTCTTCTGGGGCAAGGTGGCCGAATCGCTCACCGAGTACCTGACCAAGGGCAAGCAGGTCTACGTCGAGGGCCGTCTCGAGACGCGCCAGTGGAACGACAAAGACGGCAACAAGCGCTACACCACCGAGATCAAGGGCGACAAGATCGTTCTGCTTGGCGGCGGTGGTGGAGGCGGCGGCCAACGCAGTAGCGGCGCCGGCATGTCCCGCGGCGGCGGCGAAGAGAGCATGGGCGGCAGCCAGGGCTCGGCGCACAGCGACGTCCCAGAGCAGCCGCTCACCGACGACGATATCCCGTTCTAGAGATCTGAGGATCGAAGGATTTCAGGATCTTCCCTTCCGTAGCGATCTTCCAGCCGCACGACGTCGTGCAGTTCAGGCGTGGAAACCTCGAAGATGTCGCTGTCTTCGAGGGCGGTCATCCGGTGCACGGTCTTCGGCGTCACGTGCACGCACTCTCCTGGCAGCATCTCCCGCTTCTGCAGTTGTCCGTCGACCTCGATTTCGAACAGTAGCTTGCCCGAGTGCAGGTAGATCGTCTCGTCCTTCAGGTTGTGATACTGCAGACTGAGCGCGTGGCCGGCGTTCACGTGAATCAGTTTTCCGACGTATCGCTCGGTCTTCGCCCAGTGGAGTTCGTACCCCCACGGCTTCTCCACTCGCGCTATCTCACTGCTCACGATGCCACTCCTTTGGTCAGCGTCAGCCGGCCGAGCGCGGCCAGCAGCGCCTGTTCGATCTCGTCAATGGTCGCCAGTTTTAGAATTCGTCGCGCCAGCGCGCGCAGTTCGTCGCTCCGCAACTCGGCCAGCACCTGTTTGGCGACGGGAATGGCGCCAGGCGTCATGCTGAACTCGGTCAGGCCCAGTCCGACCAGCAGCGTCAGCTGCGCCGGATCCGAGGCCATCTCGCCGCACAGCGAGACCGGAATCCTCTGCCGCGACGCGGCCCGTCGGACCATCAGAATCATACGCAGAATCGCCGGGTGCAGCGGCTGGTAGAGACGCGACACCCGTTCGTCCGCGCGATCCACCGCGAGGCAGTACTGAATCAGATCGTTGGTGCCGATCGTGAAGAAGTCGACCTCGCGCGCCAGCAGATCCGCCGTGTAGGCCGCCGCCGGAATCTCGATCATCACACCGATCGGTACGCGCGGCACCTGCTCGCCGCGCCGCGCGAGATCGGCGGCCGCCGTGACGATCATCGCACGTGCCTCCCGAATTTGTTCAACGCTCGAGACGAACGGGAACAGGATGCGCAGGCTGCCGTGCCGCGCCGCGCGCAGCAGCGCACGCAGCTGGATGCGAAAGAGATCCGGCCGCGTCAGGCTGAGGCGCAGCCCACGCAGACCCTGTCGGCTCGCGCGCGCCTCGTCCGGTTCCCATCCGGCCGTAAACGCGTGCGGCGACAGCCGCGACGCCAGCTGCTCCTCGTCCACATCGAAGGTGCGAACCGTGACGCTTCCCGGCGCCATTCCCTCGAGCATGCCGCGATAGATCTCGTATTGCCGGTCCTCGTCGCGGATGTCTTCGACGCCGCTGGTCACCAGAAATTCCGAGCGGTAGAGGCCGATGCCTTCGGCCCCGGCATACCGCGCGGCTGCGAGATCGTCCGGGAACTCGATGTTCGCGTCGAGCCGGATCGGGACGCCGTCCGCCGTGGACGCCGGCCGCCGTCGATACGCTTCGACCGACGCCGCAGGGCGATGGTCGTCGGCATGGTGGGCGGCGCGCTCGAGTTCGTCTGGCGTGGGATCGAGGATCACCTCGCTGGACGTGCCGTCGATGACGATGAGCTGCCCAGCCTGGACCAGCTCGCTGGCGTTGTGCAGGCCAACGACCGCGGGAACATCGAGCGAGCGCGCCAGAATAGCCGTGTGGTACGTCCGGCTGCCGGCGTCAGTGGCGAAACCGCGGACCTTGGTCCAGTCCACCTGCGCGGCGATCGACGGCGTCAGCTCGTCCGCAATCAGCACGGACGCCTCGTCCAGCTCGCGCAGGAGATCCCGCGGCGTCGACAGGCCCTGGCGCAGGTTCATCCGCAGACGACCCACAAGGTCCCCGACGTCGCCTTTGCGTTCGCGCAGGTACAGATCGGCCACTTCGTCGAACACCGCGCTGAACTCATGGAACACCTGCTGCACGGCCCACTCGGCGTTGACCCGCTGCTCGCGCACGATTTCGGCGGCGCGCGGCAGGAGCATGGGGTCGTCCAGCATCAGCAGCTGCGCGTCGAACAACGACGACAGCTCAGGGCGCCGCTCCGACAGCTGTGCCTGAATCTCCACCAGCTGCCCGCGCGATCGGCCGCGGCTGTCATCGAGCCGCTGCAACTCGTGATCGACGCGCGCCGGAGGAATCTGGTAGCGCAGCACGTGCGCCCGCTGGATCAACACGACGGCCCGGCCCGCCACCACGCCTGGCGAAACGCCGATGCCCTTCAGGCGCCGCATACGTCCTCACCGAACCCTGACTCCACCAGCGCCACCAGCGCCGCGACCGCGTCGTGTTCGTCGCTGCCCTCGGCGGAAATTGTGATCATCGACCCGCGCGCCGCGGCAAGCAGGAGGATGCCCATGATGCTCTTGCCGTCCATCTCGCGCCCGTCCCGCGCCACCTGCACGCGCGCGTTGAAGCGCGTCGCCAGGTGCACGAATTTTGCGGCTGCACGCGCGTGCATGCCGAGCTGATTGACGACGGTCACGTGTCGCGATGTCACGCGGTGCTCTTCTCGCCGCGCAGCAAATCCGAGGCGACCCAGATCGCGCTACGGCCGTGGTCGCGCATCTCCTTGGCGACTGCGAGCAGGTCGGCGGACCGCCTGAGGCTGGCCAGTTTGATCAGCATCGGAAGATTGACACCGGTGATCACCTCGAGGTGGTCCGTCTCGAGGAATGTCATTCCGATATTGGACGGCGTGCCGCCGAACATGTCGGTGAGCAGCAGCACGCCTTCTTCGCCGCGAACACGTTCGATGGCCTGGGCGATATCCTCACGCGCGTCGTTCACATCGTCGTGCCAGCCGATCGAGACCGCGGTGAACTGCGGCAGATCGCCGACGATCATTTCGGCGGCGTTGACCAGCTCGGTGGCGAGCTGACCGTGCGTGACGACAACGACCCCAATCACCTCTGCCTCCGCGAGGGCGAGCAGGACCGGCAGGTCAGGTGGGCCAGGCAGGTGACGGTCATGCGTGAGCCAGGTCCCGATGCCGCACGCGAAGTCTGGCGACGCGGAGGTCGCCGAGCCCGCGGCGCAGGCGTTCCGCGAGCATCACCGAGCGGTGCCGGCCACCGGTGCATCCGATGGCGATCGTCAGGTAGCTCTTCCCCTCCGCGATGTAGAACGGGATGACGAATCGCAGATACGCCTCGAGCCGATCCATGAACTCGCGCGTCGCCGGATCGCGCTCGAGGAATTCGACCACAGCCTTGTCGCGCCCGGTGCGCCGTCGCAGTGTCGGCACGAAGTACGGGTTCGGCAGGCAGCGGACGTCGAACATCAGGTCGGCGTCAACCGGCACGCCATGCTTGAAGCCGAAGCTGAGCAACGTGATCACCAGCCGCGCACTGGAGCGATCCCGCGACAGGCCCATGAAGAAATGGCGCAGTTCGTGGACCGTCATGTCCGACGTGTCCACGATCTCGTCGGCCATGTCGCGAATGCCGTTCAGGCGCGTGCGCTCGTCGCGGATGCCTTCGGTCACCGACCGGTCTGGAGCCAGCGGATGCGGCCGCCGCGTCTCGCTGAACCGCCGGACCAGCGCCGCATGGCTGGCCTCGAGGAAGATCAGAATCGGATTGAGCCGCGGCATCTTCCGAAGCTGCCTGAAGATCTTCGGAAACGAGGACAGGAACTCGCCCTCGCGCACGTCGACGACGATCGCCACTTTCTCGATGTCGCCCCCGGCGCGCAGCGACAGCTTCGCCAGCGTCGGGATCAGCGTCGTCGGCAGGTTGTCGACGCAGAAGTACCCGAGATCCTCGAGCGCGCGGATCGCCTGAGACTTGCCGGAGCCGGACAGTCCCGTCAGCACGACGAACGGCGCCCCGCCGCGCACCGAGGCAGAGCCCTTCGCCTTGGACCCAGCGCCTCTCGCCGTGTGCTTCGCGGAGCCCTGAGCCCTGAGCCCTGAGCCCTTCTTCTTTGCTGTCACCGCGCCCCTCCGGATTCGATGTCTTCGTCTTCCTCGTCTGGCGACGGCGCCGCCTGTTCGCGCAGCGACGCTTCGAGCCGGTCGGCGAACGCCCGCGCGGAGTGATGCCCCCGCTGACGCAGCAGCTGATTGCGCGCCGCAACCTCGACGAGGATCGCGATGTTGCGCCCCGGCGCCACCGGCATGCGGATGAGCGGCACCCGCAGCCGGAGAATCTCGAAGAACTCGTCGTCGAGACCCAGGCGTTCGTACTCGCGCGCCGGGTCCCAGCGCTCGAGCCGCACCATCAGCTCCACGCGCTTCGATGACCGCGTCGAGGCGATCCCGAACAGTTCCTTGATGTTGATCACGCCCAGGCCACGCAGCTCCATGTGGTGCTGGGTCAGCTCAGGGCACGCGCCGATCAGAATCGTCTCCTGACGCCGCCGCATCTCCACCGTGTCGTCCGCCACCAGGCGATGGCCACGGACGATGAGGTCAAGCGCGCATTCGCTCTTGCCGATGCCGCTCTCGCCGGCGATCAGCACGCCCAGGCCGAGGATGTCCATCAGCACCGCGTGCATCATTACGCGTTCCGCGAGCGAGTCCTCGAGAATCGATCCGAGCTTCGCAATCGCCGTCGGTGTGGCGATCGCCGTCCTGAGCAAGGGAAGCCGTGCCCGTTCGGCTTCCGTCACCAGCTCCGGTGGCGCCGTGAAACCGCCGGTGATGAGGACGCACGGAAAATCGAGGGTGAGCGCCAGGCGAAGGGACGTGATGCGCCCGGCCGCCTCCAGGCTCTCGAGGTAGCGCACCTCGCTCTCCCCGAAGATCAGGACGCGTCCAGGCTTCAGGTACTCGTGAAATCCGGCCAGGGCAAGACCGGTTTTCTGAATGTAGGGGCTCGCGATGACGCGGTCGAGGCCGTCCGCACCGGCCAGCAGTTCGAGTGGCAGGCCGAACGCCTCGGGGTGGCTGTCAAGCAGCGCGCGAACGGTAACGCCTGGGGGAAGGGACATGCCGCCCTGGATTATCGCCTCAGTACAGGACTTTGCGCTGGTTGGACGTCGAAATCTTCAGCTCCTCGCGGTACTTCGCGATCGTGCGGCGCGCGAGCACGAGGCCTTCCCGCTGGAGAATGCTGACGATTTTCGAGTCGCTGAGCGGACGGCGCGGATCCTCGTTCTCGATGATCTTCCGGATCCGCTGCTTGATCGTCACCGACGACACGCTCTCACCGTACGAGCTGCTGATCCCGCTGTGGAAGAAGTACTTCATCTCGAACACGCCCTGCGGCGTGTGCATGTACTTGTTCGTCACCACGCGGCTGACCGTCGACTCGTGCATGCCGATGTCGTTGGCCACGTCGCGCAGCACCAGCGGCCGCAGATGCTCGATGCCGTGATCGAGGAAGTCCTTCTGGAAATTGATGATGCTCTTGGCGACCTTGAAAATCGTCTTCTGGCGCTGCTCCACCGACTTGATCAGCCACAGCGCCGAACGGAACTTGTCCTTCACGTAGGCGCGAGTCTCGTCGTTGTTCTCGGCGGCGCCCTTGTCGAGCAGGCGGCGGTAGGTCGGGCTGATGCGCATCTGCGGCAAGCCCTCGTCGTTCAG